>NZ_JBEOOY010000682.1:0-219 GCF_040309585.1 Psychrobacter sp. GW64-MNA-CIBAN-0177 | reverse complement strand
GTGAAACATCGTTGCGCCAATGGTAGTGTGGTTCGCCCATGTGAGAGTAGGTCATCGTCAGCTCTCTATTCTAAAAAGAGCCATCCTTAATTGGATGGCTCTTTTTTTTTGGCTTTTAATCGTTCAACAATAGTTGTCTATACTAGGGCGTGTCTTCAATTCATTCGATAGTCATCTAAATGGGCTAAAAATGGCTAAATCTTGCCAAACATCGTCAAA
>NZ_JBEOOY010000681.1:0-219 GCF_040309585.1 Psychrobacter sp. GW64-MNA-CIBAN-0177 | reverse complement strand
CTTTCATCGCCTCTGACTGCCAAGGCATCCACCATGTGCGCTTCATTACTTGACCATACAACCCCAAGTAGTCTTTCTCTATAAATAGAGTTAGATTTCTAAGTGCTATATAAGTCTAATTATGATAACGATATCACCTAATTTTATACGCTTGATTCAGTTCTCTTATTACTTTTTAGTAATCAACCCCTGGGATAACAACTGATGTCGTTAAGAGGT
>NZ_JBEOOY010000680.1:0-229 GCF_040309585.1 Psychrobacter sp. GW64-MNA-CIBAN-0177 | reverse complement strand
GGCGAAGACGGTTTAAAATCTTATATTAAGAATATCGGCTTATACAACGCCAAAGCTAAAAATGTGATTAAAACTTGCCGCGACTTGATTGACAAGTTTGATAGCACCGTGCCTGATAACCGTAAAGACTTAGAATCGCGTGCGGGCGTTGGGCGCAAGACCGCCAATGTGGTTTTAAATACCGCTTTTGGGCAGCCAACGATGGCAGTTGATACCCATATCTTTCGGG
>NZ_JBEOOY010000679.1:0-229 GCF_040309585.1 Psychrobacter sp. GW64-MNA-CIBAN-0177 | reverse complement strand
ATTAAGCGTAGCGCACCAATTCGTGTACTTCGTGATAACGTGGTTATTTACGAAGGCGAGCTTGAGTCATTACGTCGCTTTAAAGATGACGTAGCTGATGTTCGTAACGGCATGGAATGTGGTATCGGCGTTAAGAACTACAATGATGTTCGCGTTGGTGACCAAATCGAAGTATTTGAAACAGTTGAAGTACAACGTACTCTTTAATTGTTATTAGGTGGTGTTGGAC
>NZ_JBEOOY010000678.1:0-229 GCF_040309585.1 Psychrobacter sp. GW64-MNA-CIBAN-0177 | reverse complement strand
CAGTTGATGCTACCCATAAACGTAAAATATCAGCGCCCAGTTTATTCATCACATTTTGTGGCGAAATAACATTGCCTAATGACTTAGACATTTTGCGGCCGTTTTCATCAACCGTAAAGCCATGCGTAAGCACTTGCTTGTATGGTGCATGACCATTAATTGCCACTGAAGTCATCATTGATGACATAAACCAACCACGGTGTTGATCAGAACCTTCAAGGTATAAATC
>NZ_JBEOOY010000677.1:0-229 GCF_040309585.1 Psychrobacter sp. GW64-MNA-CIBAN-0177 | reverse complement strand
ACCATAGACTTTGCGTTGTAGATTGTTTAATTCTCTTAACGTAACTCGCAACACTGATATTGGGAGAGATCGTTAGCAATATGTGTATATGATCTTTGTCCACCTCGATCTCTTCGATATTAAATTCTGAGCGCTCTGCAATTTCAGTGATTTTTTGTTTTACAAAATCACCTACATCACCTTTTAACAATTGTTTTCTATATTTAACCACAAGTATTAAATGTAGCGC
>NZ_JBEOOY010000676.1:0-229 GCF_040309585.1 Psychrobacter sp. GW64-MNA-CIBAN-0177 | reverse complement strand
CACCAATACTGGTCTCACTGGTGGTCATTGGCCACGCATGAATATCGCCCTTTTTATTGGTGGTACTCATCATGGCAAATTTTATGTCTTTTACCACTTCTTGGATTTTGTCGATATGGTCTTGTCTACTCATAAGGCTTATCCTTAATTATTTATTTATAGTGAGGAAGAAATTTGATTATAGGGAGGAAGAAAATAAGAATAAAAAATTCCAATAATACTTTCTGAC
>NZ_JBEOOY010000675.1:0-229 GCF_040309585.1 Psychrobacter sp. GW64-MNA-CIBAN-0177 | reverse complement strand
ATCATAACCTCCATCAGCTCGATGAGTGCGCACAATAAGCGCGGCGGTGTACGCTGGGATATCTGGCGTAATATGGCACTTGGTTTGGTCATTGGTAGTTTGGTTGGGGCTGGCGTTGCAGAAATGATTGATGGCAAATCGCTACAAGCAATTATCGGCGTTGGAGCGCTATTGGTCGCCATTAATATGTTGTTTATGTCTAATAAAGAGCAGCTGGGTAAGCCAATGC
>NZ_JBEOOY010000674.1:0-229 GCF_040309585.1 Psychrobacter sp. GW64-MNA-CIBAN-0177 | reverse complement strand
CCATTATGTCGCTTTTGATGAGTTGCAGATTAAAAAGGTCGCGGAGCTGGTGCAAGATATCACCGGCAGATATGGCATCTCACCAAAGAATATCATCGGTCATTCTGATATGGCACCCTCGCGTAAGATAGACCCCGGTGCAAAGTTCCCTTGGCAGCAGCTATATAAAGAGTATGGTATCGGCGCTTGGTATGATGACGCTGATAAGCTTGCTTTTATGGATATAGAC
>NZ_JBEOOY010000673.1:0-229 GCF_040309585.1 Psychrobacter sp. GW64-MNA-CIBAN-0177 | reverse complement strand
AAATTACCATCATTACGCCCTAAGATATCAGTGGCAAATTGCCCACGGAAGCCACCAATTGGCGTACGATGCAGATACGTGACACCAGCAGCAGCCGACGCTTTACGTTTATCAAGACCTGATAGGGCGCCATTGGCATCCTCTGGATCGAACTCATTACCCGCAAGTTGAGCGTAGGCAGACAGCTGATTGGTGCCATCATTAATGAGGTAAGCGCCCGCTTGAGCAC
>NZ_JBEOOY010000672.1:0-230 GCF_040309585.1 Psychrobacter sp. GW64-MNA-CIBAN-0177 | reverse complement strand
AACTACGACGCCGCCCTGGCTGTGTTGAAGTAACTGTTTCTACGTATGACTGTCGTTTGGCAGTAACACGTATGATGCATGATTGCGGCCTGGCCTAGTCCAGGCCGTGTTTATTTGAGCGTCAGCGGCTTAGCGAAATAGCCGGTGGACTAAGATCAAAAGTTAAACGTTGTAAGCCTAAGGTAAATAGCCGGTAAAGGTGCTTTTCTAAACGCACCCCAGTGCTTATC
>NZ_JBEOOY010000671.1:0-230 GCF_040309585.1 Psychrobacter sp. GW64-MNA-CIBAN-0177 | reverse complement strand
AGCTAACTGTTTAGTGATTTCTGATAGCAGTTTTCCTTTGCAAGAAGTATGTGCTTTAGGGCTTACCCAATTTAGACACCAAGGTGCATGTAGTTGGTTGTATGTAACAGATGATCAACATGCATTTATTATCGATCCGATTATTGAACTGATCCCTCGCTTTGAAAAAATAGTAACTACGCAAAATTTAACTATTACCGCTATTTTAAATACGCATGAGCATCAAGAAC
>NZ_JBEOOY010000670.1:0-230 GCF_040309585.1 Psychrobacter sp. GW64-MNA-CIBAN-0177 | reverse complement strand
ATCTTCTGCTGCTAAAAAGGCATGGGTCAAATTCTCAGGAATATCATCAAAAGTAACTGGTAGTGATAGGCGATTGCCATATTGACCGATTAGCTTATCATCACTGCTATAGATCTGTAGTGGCATCTCCAAACTGACCGTTTTAATTTCTTGAGTGCTGGGTAGGGTGGGCGATAAATACATCGCCATACCATAAAACCCAATGGGTACGGCCAGTGCTAGAATAACTG
>NZ_JBEOOY010000669.1:0-230 GCF_040309585.1 Psychrobacter sp. GW64-MNA-CIBAN-0177 | reverse complement strand
CGTATGAATAATGATAATTAATATTAAATCAGCCCTTAATTTTGTACTTTCAAATGCTTTCTAAGTGGGTTTTATTCAGTATAAATTATAAATAGTGTCTAAGCGCATTCTTATTAAACTTTATCAGCTGTTTATGCTTTTGCTGCTATCTTTATTTATTACTAGTTCAAGTCGCAAATAATACAAACTAGAATAAGGGTAAAAAACTAAAATGACTCAAAATAATAAAA
>NZ_JBEOOY010000668.1:0-230 GCF_040309585.1 Psychrobacter sp. GW64-MNA-CIBAN-0177 | reverse complement strand
CGATAGCCCATCATAAAGCATGGTAATCCATGTAATAATGCGGTATATTTTACGGTATATTTTATACCGTCATGGAAATATACCGTCATGTCATTAACTGATAGCCAAATCAAACGCTTTAAACCTAGCGATACTTGCACCCCTAGCCGACCTGATAAATATAGTGATGGTAATAACCTACGCTTATGGGTGCGTAGTACAGGCAGCAAAGTATGGGTATGTGACTATCA
>NZ_JBEOOY010000667.1:0-230 GCF_040309585.1 Psychrobacter sp. GW64-MNA-CIBAN-0177 | reverse complement strand
ATTCCGTCTTTATGAGGAAACAGGACAAACGCTTGCAACTATTATTCGAGCCTACGCCATCAGCCGTGAAGTATTTGAGGTTAAAGCGGTTTGGCAACTCCTTGAGTCACTTGATAATAAAGTCGGTGCCGAGCTGTTATTGAATCTTGAGCTACGCTTGCGAGATGCACTAGAAAGTGGAGTGGTATGGTTCATCAATGCTTTCGGTCAAAACTTGCAAGTCGCTGATA
>NZ_JBEOOY010000666.1:0-230 GCF_040309585.1 Psychrobacter sp. GW64-MNA-CIBAN-0177 | reverse complement strand
CCTTTGGGGTTTGATAAACCAATTCGCGCATTCTAGGCACAGTGCCTTCCACGACTTGTGCTGAAGAAGATAATACATCGCCACCACCAAAAAAGTGCGGGTGTGCAACACGGCCGGTATGCCAAAGCTGAGCAAAGATTTTACCGTTATTTTTGTGTACGGCATCGGTAACGACACGCCAGCCATCAATTTGAGCCGGGGTAAATAAACCTGGGGTATTTGGGTAGCCC
>NZ_JBEOOY010000665.1:0-230 GCF_040309585.1 Psychrobacter sp. GW64-MNA-CIBAN-0177 | reverse complement strand
ACTCCGGACTGTAAACCTTGCCCAATGAACATCCCAAAGGTGACGAGCACCAATGACATAAATAAGCCTTCTGATTGCTCTGCAAAATCGTGAAGTTTTTCATGATAACTATGCTTACTTTCGGAACGGCGAAAGGTAAAGGCGGCAATAAATACAGCAATAAAGCCATAACTGTGCACAAACTCAGCCAATCCATATGCCAATAAGGTTAAAGCAATAACCGTATATCC
>NZ_JBEOOY010000664.1:0-230 GCF_040309585.1 Psychrobacter sp. GW64-MNA-CIBAN-0177 | reverse complement strand
GGTTTTACCTACCGTTAATTTGTCTTTGTCTGTCATTTTGTTCCAAGCGATAATTTGGTCCACACTGACCTTATACACTTTGGCAATACTCCACAGTGTGTCGCCATATTTTACCGTGTGATCGCTTTGAACTGTTGACTGATTAGATGTTGTAATAATCCTTGGCTGTTTGCTTGGTGCAGCTTGCTTTGGTGTAGAGACTTGGGCGTTTTGTGTTGTAGCCAGTTCGA
>NZ_JBEOOY010000663.1:0-230 GCF_040309585.1 Psychrobacter sp. GW64-MNA-CIBAN-0177 | reverse complement strand
GCATCACCGCGCGATCGCTTTCGGCCTGCGACACCTGTTCCACCATCTGGTTGAAGCCGTGCGTGAGCTGGCGCAGCTCGCGCGGGCCGCGTTCGCGCAGCGGCGGCACCGGCTGCCCGCGGCCGAAACGCGCGACCGCACGTGCGAGCGAGCGCAGCGGCTGCTGCAACTGCCAGGCCGCGAACAGCGCGGCGATCACGCCGGCCGAGAAGATCGTGCCGAGCCACAGC
>NZ_JBEOOY010000662.1:0-230 GCF_040309585.1 Psychrobacter sp. GW64-MNA-CIBAN-0177 | reverse complement strand
ATTTGGCGCGTTCGCTATCAATGGCATCTTTGCGTGTGGTCGAAGTCATACCGGGCAAGCCCTATATCGGTATCGAAGTGCCCAATAAAAAGCGCGAGATGGTGCGTTTGATTGAGCTATTAAATACCGAAAAGTTCCACGACCCGAAAGCCCAAATCAGTATGGCGATGGGTAAGGATATCGGTGGTAATGCCATCATTACTGATGGCATTACCACCGATATCCTTACC
>NZ_JBEOOY010000661.1:0-231 GCF_040309585.1 Psychrobacter sp. GW64-MNA-CIBAN-0177 | reverse complement strand
AGTCTGATATACAGGCCAAAGACATTGCCAATAAGTTACAAGAGCTAAAGCCTAGCGATGCTGATGCGGTAAAAGAGGTTATACAAGCCGTTTATGATTTCTGGTTTAACGAGGGCTTTGCTAAGAATATTCCAGTGGAGGCCTGCGCGGAGATTTTAGATTTGTATAAAGAGTGGATGGCTAATCATTAAAAAAGGAGAAAGCGATGATGTTTCCCATTGAGAATAACGA
>NZ_JBEOOY010000660.1:0-231 GCF_040309585.1 Psychrobacter sp. GW64-MNA-CIBAN-0177 | reverse complement strand
CCCTTGCCGCTATTAAAGACGGTCACTTCGATAATGAAATTACTCCAGTCACTTTCAAGACTCGTAAAGGCGAAAAAACCGTCGATACCGACGAAGCGCCAGGCTTAGCCAACGCTGAGCGTATTCCTACGCTACGTCCTGCTTTTGCTAAAGACGGTACCATCACTGCCGCTAATGCTAGCTCAATCTCAGATGGGGCTGCGGCAGTAGTAGTGATGAAAGAGTCACAAG
>NZ_JBEOOY010000659.1:0-231 GCF_040309585.1 Psychrobacter sp. GW64-MNA-CIBAN-0177 | reverse complement strand
ATGTTGATCATGATCGGCGGGAAGTCCCTGTCGTGCTTGCGCATGGCATCCGACAGCGAGACACCGGTCTCGACGTCGTCGCGCACCGTCACCAGGATCTTCGCCAGTGGCTTCGACTCCGTCTGCTCGGCCAGAATCGACAGGGTGCGCATGAGCGACAACCCGGCGCTCGTCATGGTCGACATCTGCCGGCTCATGATAGCGAGGTCCTTGAGCGTCACACCCTTGGAG
>NZ_JBEOOY010000658.1:0-231 GCF_040309585.1 Psychrobacter sp. GW64-MNA-CIBAN-0177 | reverse complement strand
AGGTCACCCAGCACTTCGTACGCGAGGAACGGGTACACCGCCGAGGCGCCGAAACCGATCAGCACCGCAAAGTGATGCGGGTCGCGGGCGGTGGCGGTTTCCACGAGGATGTTGGAGTCGCAACGCAGGCCTTTTTCGGTCAAGCGGTGGTGCACCGCACCGGTCGCCAGGGACGCGTGGATCGGCAACTTGCCAGGCGCAATGTGGCGGTCGGTCAGTACGATCTGGGTA
>NZ_JBEOOY010000657.1:0-231 GCF_040309585.1 Psychrobacter sp. GW64-MNA-CIBAN-0177 | reverse complement strand
AATATAGGCATCGGCGCGATACGGGCGAATTTTGCCACCGCCGAACCTGGGAAAATTTTAACCCCACTGTTTAACTCATCTACGGCTTTACGGTAAAAGTCTTCTGCGTGGACAAAGTCGAGCTCTAGCTGTATATATTCAGCGAGCTGATCCGCACTCAGTTTGTCTTTATTCACTGTAGCTAATAGCGCTTCTAAACCTTGATCAATCTGCTGCCAAGCGGCTATCGAT
>NZ_JBEOOY010000656.1:0-231 GCF_040309585.1 Psychrobacter sp. GW64-MNA-CIBAN-0177 | reverse complement strand
ACCTACAACATGCCGTCGACACCGAGCGGGATTCCGTCCGCCAATGCCGGTGGCCTGTCGGCCGACGAGCAATTGGACGGCCCGGTGCTGGCTTTGCTCACCACCGCGCAGCAACAGCAGGCCGGTGGTGACTTGAACGGCGCATCCTCCAGTCTTGAGCGCGCCCAGCGCGTGGCACCGCGCGAACCGCAAGTGCTGTATCGCTTGGCACAAGTGCGCATGGCCCAGGGC
>NZ_JBEOOY010000655.1:0-231 GCF_040309585.1 Psychrobacter sp. GW64-MNA-CIBAN-0177 | reverse complement strand
GCTTTATCTTTCGGTCTTGGTGGTCAAGAAGCAGCAGCTCGTTTCTTACGCAAGATGCAGGACAAGATGGATGAAGAGCGTACAGGTATGAAAATCCATACCACGCGTCATACTAAGACTACGTCTAACACTACGGATAAAGTTGCTGACGCTGTTCGTGCTGCTACGCCAAGCACAGTATCAACGGGTACTACTGCCCCAATTACTGGAGCCACAAGTACTCCGGTAACC
>NZ_JBEOOY010000654.1:0-231 GCF_040309585.1 Psychrobacter sp. GW64-MNA-CIBAN-0177 | reverse complement strand
CTTCTTCACCGCATGAACTTTAATCGTCCCCGGACACACCAGCTTAATACCGCTATCATCTATCGTAATGGATGCTCCTGCTGAGGTTTGCAGCTTAATCCGCTTAGGGCTCGACACATTCACCTGTCCTGACTCACTACCAACCCTCATACCTTGCTGGCTGTGCAATTGCAGCTCACCGCCTTGGGCTTGTATCGCTACAGGTTTAGTGTTGGCACTGATATGTAGCCC
>NZ_JBEOOY010000653.1:0-231 GCF_040309585.1 Psychrobacter sp. GW64-MNA-CIBAN-0177 | reverse complement strand
GTCTTGTACAATGCGGTTACGCTTGCTTTGTGGCAAATCACCATGTAAGAAGCTGGCTTTATGGCCTTGCTCTTGTAATGATTTTGCTAATTTTTCAGTACTGCGTTTGGTTGCTGCAAAGATAATGATTTGTTCCATATCTTTAGCACAAACGATTTTATCAAGTAAACGGTTTTTGTGATCAAAATCATCACAGTAGTATACTTTTTCTTCGATGTGTGCAGATTCAAC
>NZ_JBEOOY010000652.1:0-231 GCF_040309585.1 Psychrobacter sp. GW64-MNA-CIBAN-0177 | reverse complement strand
GTATTGCACAGACCAAAGGCATAATCGTCGTTATTTATAGTAACGTCTCTTATCAATAACTATGCCCAAATATAGATGAAACCAGTACGGTTTCATCTATTATTAATAGCTTAAGAATTAATAGCTTAAGAATTGATAGCTTAAGAATTGATAGCTTAAGAATTAATAGCTTAAGAATTGATAGTTTTGAATTAATAGCTTAAGGCTATTGCCCATCGATTCGTTCAACAC
>NZ_JBEOOY010000651.1:0-232 GCF_040309585.1 Psychrobacter sp. GW64-MNA-CIBAN-0177 | reverse complement strand
GTAATATGGTCTATACTTTTCTCCACCTCCTCCACTAATATTTATATGGAAAGGGTTTGTTTTTCTAGAGTCAAAATATGTTGGAAAATATAAACCTAAACTTAAATTCTTCCATCTAGAATAAGTTTCTTCTCCATTCAAATAACGTATCTCACCCTTAAGTATATTTTCATTTAAATTATAACCATAATGTTCAGTTATTTTCCCTGCTACGTCTAGGTCAGCTGAATCC
>NZ_JBEOOY010000650.1:0-232 GCF_040309585.1 Psychrobacter sp. GW64-MNA-CIBAN-0177 | reverse complement strand
ATCGCATCAGGATTATCACCGACGAATTGCTTAGCAATCTGACCTGCCGTTGCCGTATTGCCTTGCGCACTTTGAAAATTAACGGTTAGATTTTTCCCTTCAATATAACCGTTGTCCGCTAGCTCATCGATAATACCGCGGCGCATATCATCTAAAGAGGGGTGCTCGACAATTTGGGTAATTGCCAAAGTTTTGGCAGGTTTGTCTGCTGTCGTATCACTCTCAGTAGTTG
>NZ_JBEOOY010000649.1:0-232 GCF_040309585.1 Psychrobacter sp. GW64-MNA-CIBAN-0177 | reverse complement strand
GCCGCTCGCCGCGACGATGGCCGGCTTCTCGATGATCGCGGTCGAATGCGACGAGACGCGCATCGACTTCCGCCTGAAGACCCGCTACGTCGACAAGAAGGCGACGACGCTCGACGAAGCGCTCGCCATGATCGACGAAGCGAAGCGCACCGGCAAGCCGGTGTCGATCGGCCTGCTCGGCAACGCGGCCGACGTGTTCCCGGAACTCGTCAAGCGCGGCATCACGCCGGAC
>NZ_JBEOOY010000648.1:0-232 GCF_040309585.1 Psychrobacter sp. GW64-MNA-CIBAN-0177 | reverse complement strand
ATGTGTTACCAAGATGATTTAAAAGTCTTATCAACTTGTACCACAATTAAGATGAGTTAATTTCAACATCAGTACCATAAAACATGCAGCACAATACAAAATAAAAAAAGCTGTGATTCAATAAGCAAAAACTGATGTTATCCATCGCAGCCTGATAGCAAAATACGCTATCATGATCACATTACAATTGGAGGCGATATGAAAATTACAAAACATGCGGCGGTCACTATTC
>NZ_JBEOOY010000647.1:0-232 GCF_040309585.1 Psychrobacter sp. GW64-MNA-CIBAN-0177 | reverse complement strand
ATTCAAGCGTCGCCGTTTTAGCGCCATGTTTTTAACCCAGTTTTTGGGTGCTTTTAATGACAATATTTTTAAGCAAGCGCTGATATTGGTGCTCACTTATACTGCCGCCAGCCAGCTTGGGGTGGCAGTAAGTATCTTAAATAACTTAGCGGCAATGTTATTTATCTTGCCGTATTTTTTATTTTCAGCGTTGGCGGGGCAACTGGCAGATAAGTATGAGAAGTCCCAATTG
>NZ_JBEOOY010000646.1:0-232 GCF_040309585.1 Psychrobacter sp. GW64-MNA-CIBAN-0177 | reverse complement strand
GGATATGCATTTGGCGCAGTGGTTGGTTACTCAAGACTTACCTGTAAATGAAGAAAATGTGCTTGCTGCGTATCGAGCAATTGATGAATCGGCTGAACGCCGCGTACAAATCAATAATCTTAAAGACGTCTGCTATCGTACGGATAAATATTTGAATTCATTTATGCTGAAAAAGGCATTTGCGTTGGCGAAAGGCACCGCTTATAAACATAACTTCCAACCGATGTACGAC
>NZ_JBEOOY010000645.1:0-232 GCF_040309585.1 Psychrobacter sp. GW64-MNA-CIBAN-0177 | reverse complement strand
GGTGATCATGGTGACAGGAGGTGCCACTTGTTCAAGTTTAGGCATATTCTGAGGAGTAGTCGCCTGTTGGGCCGCGATTGCCGTCGATTGATGGTTAACGAATCCTGCGGACAGTACTGGCGTGCGAGCGTCTTTGGCGTTATTAAGATTTTGCACTTTTTTTCTAGGGTTTTTAATAGTCAAGATTAATGCCTTGGCCTGCTGAGCAGGCCGCGTAGGTAATGGATATAGA
>NZ_JBEOOY010000644.1:0-232 GCF_040309585.1 Psychrobacter sp. GW64-MNA-CIBAN-0177 | reverse complement strand
AGTCAGTTGACCATTACGATAATGGGCATCAATTTTAAAATCTGGATTGACACGTTCTACATCGGGACGAGGAGTACCATCATCACGAAAACGGTCAACTACAGCATCTTTAATTTTCAGCGCACCAAATTGAGTGTTATTAATGAAACCACCCGTGCCGTGAAAATCAATACTGAAGGTTTTTTTATGGGAAAAATGCGATGGCCAATCAATGCAGTATGCTGCGTTATAA
>NZ_JBEOOY010000643.1:0-232 GCF_040309585.1 Psychrobacter sp. GW64-MNA-CIBAN-0177 | reverse complement strand
CTAATGAGCAATAAGCCATTGCCGAAGCAAAATTGACTTAGTTGCCTTCTTTAACGAACAAATACCCTTTACTGCGAACGGTTTTGATACGTTTTGGATTTTCTGGATCATCACCGATTTTTGGACGAATACGCGAGATACGCACATCGATAGAACGGTCTTGACCGTCATATTCGATACCGCGTAGACGCTCAAAGATATCTTCGCGCGACAATATACGGCCAGCATTAGA
>NZ_JBEOOY010000642.1:0-233 GCF_040309585.1 Psychrobacter sp. GW64-MNA-CIBAN-0177 | reverse complement strand
GAAGAAGCACACGCCGAAAATCATCGCCAGAATGTCTTCCGGGCTGCCACCGCGTTGCTTCACCAGAAAGCCTGCTGACAACACCGCGCCGCGAAACGCAAAGCTGGTGCCTTGCAGGCAGATCATGCCGGCACCGATGCCAAACGGCCTGCGTGCCTGGATGAAGGTGCCTACGCCGGAAACCATCAACGCCATGCTGATCAGGTAGGGCAAGTGAGCGGTGAGGCCGAGGG
>NZ_JBEOOY010000641.1:0-233 GCF_040309585.1 Psychrobacter sp. GW64-MNA-CIBAN-0177 | reverse complement strand
CAATAGCGGCGGTTTGCAGCGCTTGTAACCCTCCTGCAATCAAAAGCACAGAGGCAACAACGCCTAGTGTCACGACCCAAAACGTTCGTTGCCACGCGGGCGTATCACTGCGTCCACCTGCTGCCAATGAGTCAATCACCAGCGACCCTGAATCAGATGAAGTAATAAAAAAGGTAATAATAAGCACGACTGCCAGTGAAGACACGACTTGTGTAAACGGTAGATTCTCAAGT
>NZ_JBEOOY010000640.1:0-233 GCF_040309585.1 Psychrobacter sp. GW64-MNA-CIBAN-0177 | reverse complement strand
CGGTTGAGGTGTGACTTTGGGGGTGGGTTTTGGGCTTTTTTTGTTGCCATGACATCACCCCCCCCCCGCCCCCCCGCCCCGCCCCCCCCCCCGCCCCCCACCCCCCCCCCCGCCCCCCCCCCCCCCCCCCCCCGCCCCCCCCCCCCCCCCCCCCGCCCCCACCGCAGGGCACCTTATATGCGCCGTCGACACGGTCCACAAGACTTGTCTAGACTCGGGCGCGACATCAATTC
>NZ_JBEOOY010000639.1:0-233 GCF_040309585.1 Psychrobacter sp. GW64-MNA-CIBAN-0177 | reverse complement strand
ACCTGGCACTGTTCAAGCTCGATGAACTGCGCTTCTCCGGCAGCCATGACCCCATTTCCGCACTGCTGCTGTGCGGCGCGGACCGGGCAGACCGGGTGATGATTGCGGGTCAATGGCGGGTGATCGATGGACAAGTCGAAGGCCTTGACCTCAAGGGCTTGATCGCCGATCACAGCCAGGCAGCGCGCCAGTTGATCGCCGGCACCTAAGCCAGGCACCAATCAAAATGTGGG
>NZ_JBEOOY010000638.1:0-233 GCF_040309585.1 Psychrobacter sp. GW64-MNA-CIBAN-0177 | reverse complement strand
AAACTGAGCAGGTCGTCCCGTTGATTCCGCAAACTGGCTAGGAAGTAAGGTTGAGGTATTGGTGGCAAATATCGTTTTCTCTGGCGCTAGTTTGGCAAGTTTTTCATAGAATTCGATTTTAATTTTAGGGATTTCGGGAATGGCTTCAATCATTAGATCGGCATCTTTGACCGCTTCCGCTAAGTTTGAGGTATAGCTAAGATTGTCAAAGGTCTTGTCCAATTGCTCTTGCG
>NZ_JBEOOY010000637.1:0-233 GCF_040309585.1 Psychrobacter sp. GW64-MNA-CIBAN-0177 | reverse complement strand
AGCCAGCACACAGTACACCAATAATGGTCACAGGCAATTGCAACATATTAGGCATCATGACCGCGACTTTATCACCTTTAACTAAGCCCAATGACTGCAAATAGGCGGCTACTTGTTGGCTATATAAATCCACTTCCTGAAAGGTTAGCTCTGAGCCCATGCAGACAAAAGCGGTTTTATTGCCATTTTTCGCAAAGCTTTGTTCAAAAATATCAATCAGCGAGGTATTATCG
>NZ_JBEOOY010000636.1:0-233 GCF_040309585.1 Psychrobacter sp. GW64-MNA-CIBAN-0177 | reverse complement strand
GCCTGAGCCCGTATAAAGCAAAATGTTTTTTGTTTTAACGCTTTCCCTTTCACCTTGAGTAATTTAGCAGTTATTTCCCTCCTATTCCCTGCGCTTTAAAGTACTGCTGTATTTCATTTGTATGTGGTTTAAATGCACGCCAGCGGCCAATAGCTTTGTTGTTGAGCGGTTGACGAACCTGCACTTTACTGGCGGTAGAAACCGGCGCTGTATTTAAATGAAAATCAATACAC
>NZ_JBEOOY010000635.1:0-233 GCF_040309585.1 Psychrobacter sp. GW64-MNA-CIBAN-0177 | reverse complement strand
AAACAGTATCGTAATAAGCGTAAGCACCTACAGCAAAGCGGTTGCTATTATCGTCTAGGTCGTAGTCGTACTCGCCATGTTGAAATTGCACGTTCCAGTTATTAATTTTGCTATCAAGATGCACAGCCCATGCACCGTAGCTTCCTGCACGGTCATTGCCATCATGTAGGCCACCACTTAATAGCGATACGCCAAGATCTGTAGTTACGTTTTTACTATGTTCTACTTGATAC
>NZ_JBEOOY010000634.1:0-233 GCF_040309585.1 Psychrobacter sp. GW64-MNA-CIBAN-0177 | reverse complement strand
GCCCTGTACCGCGCCATCGGCACCTTGATGGGCGCGGCGGCGGCGGTGCTGTTTGTGCCGATGTTCGTGCAGTCACCCTACATTCTGGTGGTGGTGATTGCGCTGTGGACCGGCACTTTGCTGTTCTTGTCCATGCACCTGCGCACCGCGAATAACTACGCCCTGATGCTGGCCGGCTACACCTTGCCGCTGATTGCCCTGCCGGTGGTGGATAACCCCTTGGCCGTCTGGGA
>NZ_JBEOOY010000633.1:0-233 GCF_040309585.1 Psychrobacter sp. GW64-MNA-CIBAN-0177 | reverse complement strand
ATGAGTTATCAGGTACGAATAACTTTCAAGAACTTGGAAATTCTTTAGCACCTCTTGTATTAACACCCAAATGGCAAAAAAGCGATTACCAGCGTGCATTTGCTAAAACGCAGTGCTACTTGGTGCAAGGAGATTGTTACCAGATTAATTTAACCCAAGCATGGCAAGGTAGCTTGAACAGCTTTAAACATAACGGTAATGCAGTAACCAACTTGATTGATTATGTGCCTGCC
>NZ_JBEOOY010000632.1:0-233 GCF_040309585.1 Psychrobacter sp. GW64-MNA-CIBAN-0177 | reverse complement strand
TTTTTTAGTCATCATTGTGGTACTTATAGTTATGGGTTTTATTTGGTCAATTATAGCATAAATCGACAACATGCTGTTTGAATGCAAGTCATTGACTATTTCAATCATAGTTATATTAAACGACTTTATATGCACATATATGACTATATAGTCATCAATATAGCACTATTAGCATAAAAATTCCATTGAATATTCCAAAACCGACTCTAGGTGCTCTGAGCACAGGTCTTCTG
>NZ_JBEOOY010000631.1:0-234 GCF_040309585.1 Psychrobacter sp. GW64-MNA-CIBAN-0177 | reverse complement strand
CACCCGTCTAAATCTCATGATAAAGAGGACTGACTAGATGAACACTCCATTCTCTTGTGCTCTGATATGTGTATAATAGCAAGACTTTATTCTGGTTAATAAGTGCTTAACATCGAGATAGCTTGCTGTCTGCTATAACGCTGCTGATGACCTGTCTATAATAAACAACTTAATCTGCCGAATATTAACATGTCGTTTATATCTCGGTGGTAGCAGTATAATTAAAAAAGGCCG
>NZ_JBEOOY010000630.1:0-234 GCF_040309585.1 Psychrobacter sp. GW64-MNA-CIBAN-0177 | reverse complement strand
ATGAATAACAATAGATGACTATTATGAGTAATTTCGCCCCAACCTTTGCCAATTTTACCATTCCAAAATGGTTTGACAGTCAACTTTTAGTAGGGATGCTGCGCGGTATCGAAAAAGAAGGGCTGCGTGTGCGACCTGATGGTTATTTGGCACAAACACCGCATCCAGAAAAATTAGGTTCAAAATTAACCCACCCCTTTATTACCACCGACTATTCAGAAAGTCTGCTTGAGC
>NZ_JBEOOY010000629.1:0-234 GCF_040309585.1 Psychrobacter sp. GW64-MNA-CIBAN-0177 | reverse complement strand
GCCCACACCCGCGTACCTCTCCATCACCGGTGTCAAACAAGGTTTGATTACGGCAGGCACATTTACCCAGGACTCGGTAGGCAACATTTATCAGGAAGGCCATGAGGACCAGATTCTGGTGCAGGCGTTTGCTCATCAGGTAATCATTCCCCGCGACCCGCAGTCGGGCCAGCCGACCGGTCAGCGCGTGCATAAACCGCTGATGATCAGCAAGGTTTTCGATAAATCCTCACC
>NZ_JBEOOY010000628.1:0-234 GCF_040309585.1 Psychrobacter sp. GW64-MNA-CIBAN-0177 | reverse complement strand
ATATTACCCGCTGTGGGGGTATTAGTGAGATGCGTATTATCAATAATATTGCTGAGATGAATGGCGTCAAAATGATTCCTCATGGTTTTAGTACGGGAATTTTATTGGCGGCTACCGTGCAATTCCTAGCGGCTACCAAGTATGGCGACTTGATTGAATACTCACAAAGCGAGAGTCCGTTGTTTACCAAACTGGTTAAGAATTTACTGCCATTAGAAGAGGGTTATGTAAGGG
>NZ_JBEOOY010000627.1:0-234 GCF_040309585.1 Psychrobacter sp. GW64-MNA-CIBAN-0177 | reverse complement strand
GCACTGGCTTATAAAGCGATGCAAGATAATGTACCCAGTATTATGATCACAGGCAGCCATATTCCCTTTGATAGAAATGGCCTTAAGTTTTATCGTCCCGATGGCGAAATTACAAAAGCCGACGAGCAGGCCATTTTAGCGAGTGGCGCGGTATTGCCTAGCATCAGTGAACTCTCTACCAACTGTGACCTCGCTGAATTAACAGTAAATAAAACAGCTGAAGCTGCGTATATA
>NZ_JBEOOY010000626.1:0-234 GCF_040309585.1 Psychrobacter sp. GW64-MNA-CIBAN-0177 | reverse complement strand
ATTTACAGCGACCAGTGCCGTATGTGTGACAGGTCTGATTGTGGTGGATACGGCAACGCGTTTCACAACTTTCGGGCAAGTCATTATCATAGGGCTGATTCAGATTGGCGGACTTGGTATTCTCACCTTTGTGACGTATTTTAGTTACTTTTTTAAGGGTGGGGTCAGTTATGAGACCCAGCTAAGTATCGGCGAGATGACCTATGCACGGCGAATAGGCGATGCAGTCACAAC
>NZ_JBEOOY010000625.1:0-234 GCF_040309585.1 Psychrobacter sp. GW64-MNA-CIBAN-0177 | reverse complement strand
GAGTCACATCATCTTGAGCATCAACCATTGCTAAGCGTAATTTCATTAATGCTTCAACATGTGCATCGGACTCAGCAAAAAGTTGCGGCACTGCTTTGCCTGCCATAAAATCTTGTCGGGCTTGTTCAGCACGGATCAACTGACGTAAATTTGCTGCGCCAATTAAAAAGTCGGGATGCTTTTGCACTAAAAAGTTTAATTGTTTGTCTGCACGTTCAAGCTCACCATTAATAC
>NZ_JBEOOY010000624.1:0-234 GCF_040309585.1 Psychrobacter sp. GW64-MNA-CIBAN-0177 | reverse complement strand
ACCCAGAAATTCGCCGACTTCCCTTTAAAGCCCGAAATACTCGCGGCATTGAACGAGAACGGCTTTGAGTTTTGCACGCCAATACAGGCGTTATCTTTACCTATTTTACTTAATGCAAAAGATATTGCCGGACAAGCCCAAACCGGCACCGGTAAAACTATGGCATTTTTAGTGGCCACATTTAACCACTTACTCAATGTTGCTGCACCTGAGAGTCGCAAAGCAACCGAACCC
>NZ_JBEOOY010000623.1:0-235 GCF_040309585.1 Psychrobacter sp. GW64-MNA-CIBAN-0177 | reverse complement strand
GGGCGATGTGAATGACATGCCGTTACGTGCGGTATTAAATCACCCTGAGATCAACATTGAAGTGTATTGGGCGCCTTAATTTTAATATAAATTAGATGTGCGCTAAACCTCTTTGTATTGATGGTTTAATGAAAGGTCAGTCGCTTTTGCTACTGACCTTTTTTATTGCTGATCTGTTTTACTCTTTGCTGAATTAAACAAAGCAGCGCAGAGATAAAGATGAAATGCTGAGTAT
>NZ_JBEOOY010000622.1:0-235 GCF_040309585.1 Psychrobacter sp. GW64-MNA-CIBAN-0177 | reverse complement strand
GAATAGGGCCATCGCTGGCGTTGAACGCTTGATGCAGAACCGTGCAACAACGGATATGTACTCAGTAAACCCACAACGTCAAACGCGAAACCGCTCCACTGTCTGGTGCAAATCCCCGGCCATCTGCGCCAGCTCCTGCCCCGCCGTATCCGTATGCCGAGCCCCCAGCAACACCTGCTCCGACAAATTACGAATCCCCACCAGGTTGCGATCCACCTCCCGCGCCACCAACGCC
>NZ_JBEOOY010000621.1:0-235 GCF_040309585.1 Psychrobacter sp. GW64-MNA-CIBAN-0177 | reverse complement strand
AGTAAAGGTTATTGCCTCAGGTAAGTTAATCGTACCCTCTAAAGTTGCATGGGCATTAGCATTGGGGGCTGATTTTGTTGTATCTGCTCGCGGCCATATGTTTGCACTAGGGTGTATTCAAGCAATGCAATGTAATAAAGACACTTGCCCTACAGGGATCACCACGCACGACAAACGCCTGCAACGTGGCTTAAATG
The DNA here is from genome assembly GCF_040309585.1 of Psychrobacter sp. GW64-MNA-CIBAN-0177. NCBI lineage: Bacteria > Pseudomonadati > Pseudomonadota > Gammaproteobacteria > Moraxellales > Moraxellaceae > Psychrobacter > Psychrobacter sp. GW64-MNA-CIBAN-0177. The sequence continues at coordinate 38 of NZ_JBEOOY010000621.1, read as the reverse complement.
TGGCAGACAAAGCGCAGCGTGTGGCAAACTATAATAAG
>NZ_JBEOOY010000620.1:0-235 GCF_040309585.1 Psychrobacter sp. GW64-MNA-CIBAN-0177 | reverse complement strand
AAGCAATAGGGTTAAGAATGAGCACTCATTTCGATACTAGTAGTCAGTATAGCCGCAATCATATTCAAATGGTGCTTGGTGGTATTTATCGTAATAAAAGCGACGGTGATGAGTACCAGCTTATCGAGTACCTTGACGATCTAAATCAGGCAGTATTTAGAAACTTACAAACATTAAGTAATCAGGTTTTATCCATCCATGACTTTGATAATGTGACCGATAGTGCAAATAGCTC
>NZ_JBEOOY010000619.1:0-235 GCF_040309585.1 Psychrobacter sp. GW64-MNA-CIBAN-0177 | reverse complement strand
ACCTGGATGAAGTTACCTTTGTTTGTGTGGACTTGGCTCATTACCGCATTTTTACTGATTGCGGTAATGCCGGTGCTCGCAGGTGCGGTCACCATGGTATTAACCGATAAGTTTTTTGGTACTAGCTTTTTTGATGCTGCAGGTGGTGGCGATCCGGTGATGTTCCAGCATATTTTCTGGTTCTTTGGTCATCCTGAAGTTTACATCATGATTTTACCGTCCTTCGGTATTATCT
>NZ_JBEOOY010000618.1:0-235 GCF_040309585.1 Psychrobacter sp. GW64-MNA-CIBAN-0177 | reverse complement strand
ACTTCATCCTTGTAAATATAAATTTCCTCTTCCGAGTTATACTCTTTTAAATAATCTTCTCTATCCAAATTTGTGCTTTTATGCAAATGATTTAATGCTGAGAACACACTTGATTTGCCCGCGTTATTGGGGCCAATTAGAAATGTAGTATCTCGGAATTTAATGTGACAATCTTTGAGCTTTCTAAAGTTCTTTATATGTAGTTCGTGCAATCTCATTTGACATCCTTTTGAAC
>NZ_JBEOOY010000617.1:0-235 GCF_040309585.1 Psychrobacter sp. GW64-MNA-CIBAN-0177 | reverse complement strand
CCTTATACCTTGATTACGGGTAAGCCGACTTTATTTATCAGCGATAAAGTCAGAAAAAATTGGGCGAAATTTATCCCTAATGAACGTATCATATCCTTGCCAAAGTATGGGCATCTCCTGCCTATGGAAGCGCCTGAACGTTGTGCTCAAATCATCATTGACCATTATCAAAACGGTAAATAAGCAACGCTATGACTGACCTTTTCTCCCATGCGCCCACGGATAACCTATTGCC
>NZ_JBEOOY010000616.1:0-235 GCF_040309585.1 Psychrobacter sp. GW64-MNA-CIBAN-0177 | reverse complement strand
GTAATATTGAGAGGTCAAATCATCCGATCTAGCCTTTAGCACATCATATAAAGGCCCAGCACCAATATGAATCCATTCAACTATTAAATGACTATTAATTTTTGCGTAAGCTTCTATAGCATCCATGATTTTATCTATCTGCTTTACTGTTACGCAATATGATAATGACAATATTTTAACTTTACCATTCATTGACTTTGTATCAAATTCTTCTGAAGGAATGTCAACGCCTAAC
>NZ_JBEOOY010000615.1:0-235 GCF_040309585.1 Psychrobacter sp. GW64-MNA-CIBAN-0177 | reverse complement strand
GAATTGGACTCTGTGCTTATCTTACCGAAAAGCGTCTGTAAATGAAACAGAATTGAAACAGATAAGCATCGCTGTCTGTAGTGATAGGGCGTATTAAACGTGTGTTAAAGCCATTAGCGTTTGTGAAAACGTAGTCAAAGCATAGTCAAATCTATCGGGTCTTGTTATCATAGCGGATATTTTATATTAATCCTTTTAATATTTTTTTTATTCCCCGACCACCAGCGCTATAGGC
>NZ_JBEOOY010000614.1:0-235 GCF_040309585.1 Psychrobacter sp. GW64-MNA-CIBAN-0177 | reverse complement strand
GTGGATGAGAGCGCCGCCATGGAGCTTAAATCGTTATTGCCTAGTGGATGTATCACTCAAGTGACTACAGGTGCTGAGGCGTTAAATGCGTTAGTGACCGACAGTCGCACTGATACCGTTATGGCCGCTATTGTTGGTGCAGCGGGTTTAGTACCGACATTTGACGCTGTTAAAGCAGGTAAGCGGGTGTTGTTAGCCAACAAAGAAGCTCTGGTTATGTCGGGTGAGTTATTTA
>NZ_JBEOOY010000613.1:0-236 GCF_040309585.1 Psychrobacter sp. GW64-MNA-CIBAN-0177 | reverse complement strand
ATGTAGCGCCAATAAGTAAGCCAAAATAAAATACACTCGCTAGCCATGGGGCAAGATCTACATCGAGTTTAAATGCCGATAGCGATAGCGGGATCAGGCTCATTAAAAAGCCAGAAGCTATAGCAAAAAAAGACAAACCGATAACAGGTGCTAACGGGTTATTTGACTTGCTAGTAGCAACGAATTCTATCATTAGAATTATCCGATTTTAAGGTCATAAATAAACGCTGTTTACC
>NZ_JBEOOY010000612.1:0-236 GCF_040309585.1 Psychrobacter sp. GW64-MNA-CIBAN-0177 | reverse complement strand
ACCAGAAACAGTAAAACGTGACTGGTACGTAGTTGACGCTGAAGGTAAAACTTTAGGTCGCATCGCTACTGAAATCGCTCTCCGCCTACGCGGTAAGCATAAAGTTGAATATACACCGCACGTAGATACTGGTGATTATATCATCGTTATCAACGCTGAAAAAGTTACTGTAACTGGTAACAAATTCAAAAACAAAGTGTACTATTCACACTCTGGTTTTCCAGGTGGTCTTAAGT
>NZ_JBEOOY010000611.1:0-236 GCF_040309585.1 Psychrobacter sp. GW64-MNA-CIBAN-0177 | reverse complement strand
ATTTACTTTAGTTGCGCTAATAATTAGATCTTTTAAGCGTTTAAATGCATCTTCGCGATTAAGCTCTTGTGTGCGGTGGCTTTGCGCTTTTATTATTAATACGCCGTCTTTGGTTATGCGGCTGTCGTTTAGTGCAAGTAAACGTTCTTTATAAAAGTCGGGTAATTTAGAGCGGTTAATATCAAAACGAAGATGGATAGCGCTGGCTACTTTATTAACGTTTTGTCCACCGGCAC
>NZ_JBEOOY010000610.1:0-236 GCF_040309585.1 Psychrobacter sp. GW64-MNA-CIBAN-0177 | reverse complement strand
GTGCTGCGCTGGGCCTGCAAACAGGGTTTCGAGGTGCTTCCCGACCACATCCGCGCAGCCGAATGCCGCGATTGGCTCGAAGCGACGCTCGGCCCGCTGCTCACGGCGCTCCCGGTCGACGCCCGCTCGTACAACGGCGAGGACTTCGGACGGACTGGCGACCCGACGGTCCACGTGCCGCTGATCGAACAACAGAACCTGGTTCGCCGCGTGCCGTTCATCGTCGAGCTGCGCAA
>NZ_JBEOOY010000609.1:0-236 GCF_040309585.1 Psychrobacter sp. GW64-MNA-CIBAN-0177 | reverse complement strand
CCATGGGGTAGTGCAAACGCGTTAGCACCAAAGCTGTCTGATTTATAAAACGATAATCTATAAATCGATTGATCAAGCGATAACGCATTAAGCATACTTGTAAAATGCGCTTGTACTTTAGCTTGTTGCTCTGCGGGCAGCTCGCTTGGGTCAAGCGCAATCTTTTTAATTAGTGTAAAGCTTTGCTCCCCCATTTGTTCCACAACATTTCGTGGCAAGGTATCAACACTGTAAAC
>NZ_JBEOOY010000608.1:0-236 GCF_040309585.1 Psychrobacter sp. GW64-MNA-CIBAN-0177 | reverse complement strand
CAACAAAAGCCACTTACTCGATAAGTGGCTTTATTATGTTTATCCGAAAAAAAGTAGGTACAACGCAAAAAAGGTAGGTATAAGAAAAATAAACCTACCGTTTCAAAAACATATAAGTTATTGATAGCAAACAATATAATGTTATAAAAAGTAGGTTAAGTAGGTTTAGTAGGTTTATTTTTACTCCAAGAGGTTTTGCATATATATATGTCATTCTATGTGACACGCTATAGAGC
>NZ_JBEOOY010000607.1:0-236 GCF_040309585.1 Psychrobacter sp. GW64-MNA-CIBAN-0177 | reverse complement strand
GCATGATTGAAACGGGCGCCTATAATGAATTGTGGAGTGATATTCATATGTTGCCAGAGCAAAGCCTACAGGCGCATATTGATGTTAAAGCAAAGGCAATGATGCCAGTACACAATGGCACTTTTGATTTAGCGTTACATGATTGGTTTGAGCCTTTTGAACGTATCAACCTGTTAGCTAAACAGCAAAATGTCACCTTGTTAACGCCAAAATTTGGTCAAGCGGTGATGTTAGCC
>NZ_JBEOOY010000606.1:0-236 GCF_040309585.1 Psychrobacter sp. GW64-MNA-CIBAN-0177 | reverse complement strand
GTATGTACACCGCTATCACACCGATGAGCAGGGCCAGCGCACGTTGGTCTCGGTGGAAGGCATCACCGAAGCGCTATTCAAGGCGTTGCGCCAGCTCAAGACATCTCCCGACGTTCAGCCCTCGACCAGTACCGTCGGCATGGAAGTCGGCTTTTACCGCAGCGATTCGCCAAGCGAAAGCACCCAGCAATTGCAGACTCGCGACACCCTGCTTTCAATTGCACAAACCATCGAAA
>NZ_JBEOOY010000604.1:0-237 GCF_040309585.1 Psychrobacter sp. GW64-MNA-CIBAN-0177 | reverse complement strand
ATTCATTACCATGGGTATTCAAACCGGGTTCGCAATTAAACACTAATGTATAGTCGGTGCCAGCAAGAGCTTTGGCTTCTTCTTTAAGAATTTCCATCATCAATGACATATTGACCGTTTGCGATAAATCAATATCAACCGCGTCTTCAATGCGCGACAGTGCCAATAACTGTTCAACCATCGACTGCATCCGAGTCGTCTGTTGCTGCATCAATGATAGTGGTTTGTGATTAGGAG
>NZ_JBEOOY010000603.1:0-237 GCF_040309585.1 Psychrobacter sp. GW64-MNA-CIBAN-0177 | reverse complement strand
ACGCTGGATGAGCCCTACAGCATTCTGGTGACCGGCGTGGGTGGCACCGGCGTGGTGACCATCGGCGCCTTGCTAGGAATGGCAGCGTTTATCGAAGGCAAAGGCACGCTCAATCTGGACATGGCCGGCATGGCGCAAAAAGGCGGCGCGGTGTGGTCGCACATCCGCATTGCCGCGCACCAGGATCAATTGTTCGCACCCCGTATTGCCGAAGGTGAAGCAGCCTTGCTGTTAGGC
>NZ_JBEOOY010000602.1:0-237 GCF_040309585.1 Psychrobacter sp. GW64-MNA-CIBAN-0177 | reverse complement strand
CCTTGAGGCTGTTGTCGAGGTTGCTGGCATTGACGGTGGCGGTCTTGGCCACCAGTACGCCGTTCTGGTTGTTCAGGTTGCCGGCGTTGACGGTCAGGTCGTTGGCGATGACTTGCCCGCCGCTGTTGTTCAGGTCGGCACTGGTGAGCACCAGGCTGCCACCGGCCATTTCGATACGGCCCTGGCGGTTGTCCAGGGAGGCGCTGTTGAGCGTGGCGGCCTGGCCTTCGCCGAAGC
>NZ_JBEOOY010000601.1:0-237 GCF_040309585.1 Psychrobacter sp. GW64-MNA-CIBAN-0177 | reverse complement strand
ACTCCATACTTACTGCAAAATATTTACTGACCAATACTTGCGACTCAAAACCTGATAAGTGACTCTCTATGACTGCCAACGATCACAACTCCCACTCGCCTATTAATCCCAATATGCTACCGAATTTTGCAACGATGCCCAATGTGGCGACAATGGACACCACGCATGTGGACAAAAACCAGCCACCTTTTATTTTGGTCGATGGCTCTTATTATCTGTTTCGTACCTATCATGCGC
>NZ_JBEOOY010000600.1:0-237 GCF_040309585.1 Psychrobacter sp. GW64-MNA-CIBAN-0177 | reverse complement strand
ACGTAAGGCCCAAGGTCCGCCACCGGCACACCACGGCCGTCCAGCGCCAGGCCTGCCGGATCGTCAATAGCCGTGGTTTGGTCGGTGAGGGCTCGTACTCCGGCCACCCCAGACCCCGAAACAGCCTGGTACGTAGCGACGACAAGGCGAGTCAGACCGGCAGCGTCATGTAGCGGTTTGAGCACCGGCATTGCGGCCATCGTCGTGCAGTTGGGGTTAGCAATGATCCCTTTGGGA
>NZ_JBEOOY010000599.1:0-237 GCF_040309585.1 Psychrobacter sp. GW64-MNA-CIBAN-0177 | reverse complement strand
CTTTTGCTCATATGCTTTGATTGCATCCCCATGCTGTAACGTTAGATCAATATCGTCAAGACCGTTTAATAGACAATGCTTGCGAAAAGCATCAACTTCAAACGGATACTCTTTACCTGTGGGCGTAATAACCACTTGGCGTTCAAGATCCGCTGTCAGCTCATAGCCTTCAGTTGCTAACGTTGCTTTTATTAATTCATCGACGATTGCTTCATCAAGCACAATAGGCAGCATGCC
>NZ_JBEOOY010000598.1:0-237 GCF_040309585.1 Psychrobacter sp. GW64-MNA-CIBAN-0177 | reverse complement strand
CTTTGTGTTTGGCTTAAACGCTTAATGGCATTGTTGTAACGCTTCTCGAGCACTTCAACAATTTCAGGCCACTTTTTACCGGTTAATTTAAGATTTAACGCGTCATATTTAACGCGCTGACGCCAAAGTTCATTCACTTCGGCTTCATCTTTTGGCCATTGCGCATCTTTGCGATCAAATTCATACGCATCGCCAGCTTGAGTAAAATCGAACTCTTTATCAAGCAAAGACAACGCA
>NZ_JBEOOY010000597.1:0-237 GCF_040309585.1 Psychrobacter sp. GW64-MNA-CIBAN-0177 | reverse complement strand
GATCAGTTAAGAGCCGATATATATCAGTTGCTGGCTGCGTTATTTCGTCGCCAACCCAATACTGAGTTATTACAGTTTTTAGCTGGTTTAGAGGTAGAGGCCGAGGATGGCAATACCATGAGTCAAGCATGGAATGCGTTAAAACTGGCAGCAGAAAATAGTGATACCAACACCCTAGAAGATGAATACTTTGCCATTTTCTTAGGCGTAGGCAGTGGTGAGATTATGCCTTATGGC
>NZ_JBEOOY010000596.1:0-237 GCF_040309585.1 Psychrobacter sp. GW64-MNA-CIBAN-0177 | reverse complement strand
CAGTGGTTGCAAGCTGCCTGCTTTTTCAAGGTCGTCTAACATGTCGTTGGCGTCTTTAAATAAGCTTTGCGCTTGCTCGCCAACTACTTCATCGGTCATTATGCGCGGGTATTTACCAGCAATTGACCAGGTCATAAAGTATGGCGTCCAATCTATGTATTTACGCAATGTAGTTATAGATACATTTTTAAACTCTTGCACGCCAAGCTGTTTAGGCACTGGTGGTGTGTAGTTATC
>NZ_JBEOOY010000595.1:0-237 GCF_040309585.1 Psychrobacter sp. GW64-MNA-CIBAN-0177 | reverse complement strand
GTGCAATTAATTACGTGGAGTCTTTAATTGCCACTGAGCCTTTATCCTCTAACGAATAGAGCTGAGTTTAATTATGTTGCATCCACGAATTCAAGAAGTCACCGAACGTATCATTACGCGCAGTAAAGCAACCCGCCAAGCTTATTTAGATCGCATTTCGCACGCAAAAAAACAAACAAGAGTTCGTGCTGGATTAGGCTGCGGTAATATTGCCCACGTTATGGCTGCGTGTAGCAC
>NZ_JBEOOY010000594.1:0-237 GCF_040309585.1 Psychrobacter sp. GW64-MNA-CIBAN-0177 | reverse complement strand
CTATATGAGTAGCCGATTCTGGTGGCAGCTCTTTTGTGATTGGCTTAGCTTCTGGTGTGATTTTAGGTTCGGGCGGCAGCGCTGGCTTCTCTACCCGCTTTTCTTCTGACTTTTTAGGCTCATTTTTTGGAATAGGTTTATTGATTGGTTTTTTGTCAATCACTGGTTTTGTTGGCTCAACTGGAACTGGCTCAACTGTTATTTCTTGCTCAATAAGTTCAGGCTTAAGTGTAGCAA
>NZ_JBEOOY010000593.1:0-238 GCF_040309585.1 Psychrobacter sp. GW64-MNA-CIBAN-0177 | reverse complement strand
CCTCTAAAGCGAGCGTGCTAACTTCTTCAAGTAATGCTTCGCGCTTTGGTGCTGCAGCATATTTTTGCCAATCTTTGGCGTCAGCTAGCTGCGCTTCTAAATCGGTTTTTAAGCTTACAAGTGGTTGCTGATACTGCTCAGTTAAGGTATTAAATAACTCTTCAAAGCGTTTAAACACACCAAATGCAACGTTAAAACGACCTTCTTCTATTAGGCGCTTTACATCACGGGCTTTGCG
>NZ_JBEOOY010000592.1:0-238 GCF_040309585.1 Psychrobacter sp. GW64-MNA-CIBAN-0177 | reverse complement strand
TTGTATTTATAAAGTCTTCAAAAAATTTAGTTTTTATTCTAAATAGTTTTAGATTTTAAATATTTATTACAACTTGGCTCATCTAATTTTTATATATATAAAATTTTTTTTTTTTTATTTTATAAATAAAAATACTATTTTTTTTTTTTTTTTTTATTTTTATATTATTTTTACTTTCTTAAAATTATTTTATATTAATTTTTTATTTCTGTATATTTAATAAATATATTATTACTTT
>NZ_JBEOOY010000591.1:0-238 GCF_040309585.1 Psychrobacter sp. GW64-MNA-CIBAN-0177 | reverse complement strand
AGCTAATACCCTCTGATAAAACGAACCTTACCTTCATTACTCTTGTAGGATTTTACATGTTGGATCACTTGCTGACTGTACCCAATACTGATAGTACACGCCCAACATGGACCATGCCTGCTATGCTCTTTGTACTTCTAATGACACCTTTAGGAGCATATGCCATCCCAAGTAATATGGGCAGTTTTAATATTACCAGCCAAAATATTGCAACAGGGTCTGCCTCAGGTAATTATAC
>NZ_JBEOOY010000590.1:0-238 GCF_040309585.1 Psychrobacter sp. GW64-MNA-CIBAN-0177 | reverse complement strand
ACATCAAACACGTGCATCCAGTTTATCTATGATGTTAAAGTGTGAAAATAATGATCGGATAATTAATTTCTTCACTAACAATAGCATTGATCATTTCTCCTATTTCGAATTAAAAAATACCTACATGGAAGAATAAATATGAATTATATACACACAACCATTGCGCAGTTAAAACAAACGAGCCCTGCGCAATGTGAGTTTTATCAAGCAGTGGAAGAAGTGCTTGACTCACTTGAAC
>NZ_JBEOOY010000589.1:0-238 GCF_040309585.1 Psychrobacter sp. GW64-MNA-CIBAN-0177 | reverse complement strand
ATTTTTAACAAGTTATTAAATTAATGCGTTTTTTATAAAGTTTTTACATACAAAAGCGCAATAAACAGTGTTAGACTCATTCATATTGACTAGTTTTAAATATTTAATTAGTTAAAAAGAGTGAAAAAGCATTTATAAGGGACAGAGTAAAAATAAGCGATAGGGTTTATTTTTATAATTAACTTGTAACTTACGCGGGCTATAACTAACTTTTAATAGTTAGGTTTATACTCAAATA
>NZ_JBEOOY010000588.1:0-238 GCF_040309585.1 Psychrobacter sp. GW64-MNA-CIBAN-0177 | reverse complement strand
ATTATATTCAATGGCTGGGCCCCAGTTATTAGCTTCAATTTGATACTGAACAATAGCAACACAAATTCCCGTCTGTAATATTATGGCCTTATATTTATAACCCACTAAATTTATTTGCTTTTCTCTCACATCAGGTGGCTGATTTAATTCATTATCACTGATAAATGAAAGTAATAAATAGCTCAATACTATAAGTATCACAGAATAAATTAACACCTGTAGCAATAAACCAGATAAC
>NZ_JBEOOY010000587.1:0-238 GCF_040309585.1 Psychrobacter sp. GW64-MNA-CIBAN-0177 | reverse complement strand
CACTCTGGCTTGTTGCCAGATGTGAAGAATGCTTCCATCAGCTTAAGGCGCTTAGTGACCTTCTTGCGACGGGTTTCAGAGTTAATTGAAGGCAACTCTTCACGCATTTGCTCGATCTGTTCAGCTAAGTTGATAGCACGTAGCAATTCAAGAACTGCTTCAGCACCCATCTTAGCTTCAAACTCGTCACCGTATTCTTCTAACGCATCAAGATACGTTTCTTCGGTTAGCATTTGGC
>NZ_JBEOOY010000586.1:0-238 GCF_040309585.1 Psychrobacter sp. GW64-MNA-CIBAN-0177 | reverse complement strand
ACCTAATACAATGGTCAAAACCCAACCCATTGGATCGCTACCAGGCTTAATCGCACGAGCCAATAAACCAGCAACCAGACCTACAATAATCATCCAAATAAAGCCCATGAGTGTTCTCCTAAATTTATCAAAAGTTATTTATATTTTTATAAAAAATGAGCAACTGCTTATTTAATGAAGCTATTGTAAGCAATAATGTTGCGAAAAAATAAGCGCAAAATGTTATCTGTGTAGGCGC
>NZ_JBEOOY010000585.1:0-238 GCF_040309585.1 Psychrobacter sp. GW64-MNA-CIBAN-0177 | reverse complement strand
CTGCATAGTTCTGCTGAACTAAGCATATCAGGGTTTTTAATTCAAAATAAGATTTCTATAAACGGTTTAAGAGTTGCCTAATGAATAATCAAAAACCGAGTAAGCGTTTACGTGAAATATCCATACGCCTCACAGACGACGAGCTACAACGACTTCATCAGCGTAAGACTGACGCGACCCTAGCAGGGTGGATGCGTAATTTATGCTTGGGTGCTACCCCGATTAAACAGGCTGATCC
>NZ_JBEOOY010000584.1:0-239 GCF_040309585.1 Psychrobacter sp. GW64-MNA-CIBAN-0177 | reverse complement strand
AGGCTGGGGGGGGCGGGGGCGGGGGGGGGGGGGTGGGTGGGGGGGGGGGTGGGGGTGGGGGGGGGGTGGGGGGGGGGGGGGGTGGGTGGCGGGGGGGGGGGGGGGGGGGGGGGGTGGGGGGGGGGGGGGGGGGGGGGCGGGGGGGGGGGGCGGGGGGGGGGCGGGGGGGTGGGGGGGGGGTGGTGGGGGGGGGGGGGGGGCCTGCTCAGTGAATGCATTTAATAACTCACGAACATTGA
>NZ_JBEOOY010000583.1:0-239 GCF_040309585.1 Psychrobacter sp. GW64-MNA-CIBAN-0177 | reverse complement strand
CCATATTACTAACCATGGCAATAATGCCATATTTAACCGGAGTTTTAGTGTCTTGACGCGAATAATATCCTGGAGCTAACACTTTAATCATCATGACACTTAACAAACCACAGCCATAAGCAACCAGGCTATACGAAGCCATTTGAACGTCATTTAGGCTAAATGCACCACGCATAAACAACACCATCAGCAGTGGTTTAGCGAGAATAATCAGTCCTAACATAGCCGGAGTGCCTAAG
>NZ_JBEOOY010000582.1:0-239 GCF_040309585.1 Psychrobacter sp. GW64-MNA-CIBAN-0177 | reverse complement strand
CCCTCCGCGCCCCCTCCCCCCCCCCCCCCCGGCCCCAGCGCCAAGACGCCCGGCGGACGCAGACGAAGACCTAGGACGCCCCCCCGCCCGCCCCCCCCCCCCCCGCCCCCCCCCCCCCCCCCGCCACCCCCCCCCCCCCCCCCCCCCCCCCCCCCCCGCCCCCCCCCACGCACAACCCGGCCCCCATCACCGACCCCCCCACAAAACGACCCCCCACCGCCAGATAATACCCCACACCC
>NZ_JBEOOY010000581.1:0-239 GCF_040309585.1 Psychrobacter sp. GW64-MNA-CIBAN-0177 | reverse complement strand
ATTATCTGGTGGCCAACGCCAAGCGGTAAGCTTGCTCATGGCCTCTTTACAGCCATCCAAGATACTTTTGCTTGATGAGCATACTGCCGCCCTTGACCCTAAGACAGCCGCCTTTGTGTTAGAGCTGACCGATAAAATCGTCACTGATAATAAACTGACCACCATGATGGTCACGCACTCGATGCAGCAAGCCTTGGCACATGGCACCAGAACTGTCATGCTACATCAAGGACAAGTGG
>NZ_JBEOOY010000580.1:0-239 GCF_040309585.1 Psychrobacter sp. GW64-MNA-CIBAN-0177 | reverse complement strand
GCATTAGATCAACTCACACAAATCTTGAAGTTAGGCAGTGTTTATCAGTTCCAACGATAAAACACCTACTCATTAAAAACAAAAAAGAGCCATAAATTTGGCTCTTTTTATCGTCATCTATATCGATTGTTAATCAACCTATTACTCGGCGCAGTATGAAAGTAACTGCATAAAGCTGCTAACACTTGCCGTACTGGGTTGAGTCTCTATTCAGCAGACTTTAGCAACCGGTGTACAAC
>NZ_JBEOOY010000579.1:0-239 GCF_040309585.1 Psychrobacter sp. GW64-MNA-CIBAN-0177 | reverse complement strand
CTACTAAACCACGTAAGTGCACTTGATCGCCGTTAACTAGCGCATAAGCACCAATTGGCACCTGACACCCACCTTCTAAATGGCGGTTCATAGCGCGCTCGGCATTTACCCGAATACGTGTTTCGCTGTGCTCAAGTGGAGCAAGTAATGCTTTTATTGCTTCGTCATCAGTACGACACTCAATACCTACAGCACCTTGTCCATTGGCAGGCAATGACACTTCTGGCTCAATATAAGCA
>NZ_JBEOOY010000578.1:0-239 GCF_040309585.1 Psychrobacter sp. GW64-MNA-CIBAN-0177 | reverse complement strand
ATGTGAAATTGGCCAAGGTTTTTACTTCAGCCAGCCGCTGCCATTAGCTGAGTTTGAAGAAAAATATATTGCCTGCAATACCGCAAAAATATTGCATGTTTAAACGCAATTTATCAGCCACAGTAATCTGATGTAATCACTGTTAATTGTCACGATACAGTTAACAATGATTGGCCTTAAGACAGCTTCGAGATTGACCTCAATTTAAATCACTGCAGTTACACTGAATACGTCCCAAC
>NZ_JBEOOY010000577.1:0-239 GCF_040309585.1 Psychrobacter sp. GW64-MNA-CIBAN-0177 | reverse complement strand
CTCTAAAACAATAAAACTAAAACCTATAATCTTACGACCCTTCTTCTTTTGAGTGTAACTAATATTAAGGTCTGATTTTTCATTTATCTCTTCAACAGCAAGGTTTAAAACCCTCTTTTTGAAATTGCTCATGGTTTGATATTCGTCAAACTCTAGCCCTAACTGCCCTCTGAATTTCTCCAATTCAAATACAGGTGTTTTTTTGGCTTGTTTCCATTGAACCAGCAGCTCATAAAGCC
>NZ_JBEOOY010000576.1:0-239 GCF_040309585.1 Psychrobacter sp. GW64-MNA-CIBAN-0177 | reverse complement strand
CCTTAAAGGTAATGACATCAATCACGCCATCAGAAGCTTTTACTGCTGATAAATCTATGCTTAAAAGGCGTGCATGCGCATGACTGCTCTTACCAACGGCTAAATGCAACGTACCCTGCGGCTTCAAAATGTCATCCACATATGTTGCCGTGCCCATCACGTGGCTACTGGCGCTGTCATGCTTGGCTGAAGTACCAATCTTACTTTTGGGTGGACGCACGCGGCGGATACTGTAACTA
>NZ_JBEOOY010000575.1:0-239 GCF_040309585.1 Psychrobacter sp. GW64-MNA-CIBAN-0177 | reverse complement strand
GTGTTACGTTTAAATGAGCTAGAAAATTATTTTTTCAAACTTAGCGAGCTCACTAAAGAACATTCAAGCTTACTGGTAATGGACATTAACCCAGAAGGGATTTTCAGTAACATGGGTAACATGAGCCAGCTTGAAAAGCGCCAAAAAGACATTGAGCTACAATTATTGATTGAGTTACCGCTTAATTACCAAATAGCACAATGGCAGCTCGGAAAGCTCGTTATCTTACTGACCGAAAC
>NZ_JBEOOY010000574.1:0-239 GCF_040309585.1 Psychrobacter sp. GW64-MNA-CIBAN-0177 | reverse complement strand
GTATGATGCCAATGTTTGGCATCATCCGCTACTGGCGCTAAAAGCGGATTGTGATTTCTTAGTGGTCGATCGTATCAATGGTGAGGGTAACAACTGCCATGAATTTGAGATTGATGATTGGGAAGTTTGCGTTGATGTCTCTACTGAAGAAGCTAAGTCAAATAGAGCAAAGGCTAATGCTGTTTAGTAGTTATTAGTGATTGTTAAAGCCAGCTAATGTAAATTAGCTGGCTTTTTTA
>NZ_JBEOOY010000573.1:0-239 GCF_040309585.1 Psychrobacter sp. GW64-MNA-CIBAN-0177 | reverse complement strand
GTCCTAAAATACTAGCAATAAAGTTAGGAATAAACAGAATAGGATTAGAGAAATCCAATCCCAATGTCGACCCCGCTTCATTTTCTTCAAAACCTGCACGATATTCAGTGAGATTATCGAATATACCGATATAATTAGCAAAAAACAATGTTATTAAATATGAAAAAGATAAAAGTATTAATCGCTTTTTAGTGAACCGAATATTCCACAATAGCAATGCACCAATAAAAGCTATACCA
>NZ_JBEOOY010000572.1:0-239 GCF_040309585.1 Psychrobacter sp. GW64-MNA-CIBAN-0177 | reverse complement strand
AGCTAGGCTCAAGTTACTTTGTGCTTGTGGTGATACGCCGCCTAAAAAGTTAACGTGATTTTTTATAAACACCGCACCTGTAGGTAGGTTTTCTTCAATTGCGTGTGCAACCGGTTCAAACTTGAAACAATGCGGGCAATAAAACGAAAAGTATTCGGTAACTTGTGGTGTAGTACTTTTTTCGATATCGATAACTGTATATTGATTACCTACTTCAAAGTTTGCTGCAAGTGCTGCAA
>NZ_JBEOOY010000571.1:0-240 GCF_040309585.1 Psychrobacter sp. GW64-MNA-CIBAN-0177 | reverse complement strand
CTGCTGTTGTGTTGATAGGGTGACATCACTTAAATCAAAGTTTTGAAAAGCAATTTTTTGCTCAACCTGATAAGGCGAATAACCTAAAATTTCACGTAAAATAATACTATTACGGTAGCAAGCCATACCTAAATCTGGAGTTACAAAACCATGAGTATGCTGCTCGGCATTTTGTACAAAAATACGTTTTTGTTCGCTATCTACCGCATATTCACGGCTTACTAAATAACGACCTTGCTC
>NZ_JBEOOY010000570.1:0-240 GCF_040309585.1 Psychrobacter sp. GW64-MNA-CIBAN-0177 | reverse complement strand
CGTCAATGGCGCGGTCGATATTGTCCGAGCTGTCATCGTTTGGCATTGCCTGCCATAATTGCTCGCGATTAAGCACCTTGCCAGAATGAGTGGCAAAGTAATGAAGCAACTGAAACTGATGCGTGGTTAAGCGGACGGATTGATCATCAATTGTGACTTCATGACTGTCTGGAAAGACGCTTAAGTGACCAAAAGTTAAGCTGTCTGACTGACTGTCCGCTTGGTTTGGCTGCTCATGAC
>NZ_JBEOOY010000569.1:0-240 GCF_040309585.1 Psychrobacter sp. GW64-MNA-CIBAN-0177 | reverse complement strand
CCCACCACCAGCGTAGTAAAAATCGGCCAGAACAGCTGGCGAATCCGTCGCAGGTTCAAGTAAAGCGGTACCGCCAGGGCCACCGTCGCCGGGCCCAGCAGGATGCTCATGATCTCGGTACTTTTACGATACTCGGCGTAGGTCAGGCCGCAGCCCAGCAGCACGCCGATCACCAGCAGCATCGACACCAGCACCGGCTGCAGGAAGATCCAGCGGGTTTTCTCGAAGCCTGCCAACACC
>NZ_JBEOOY010000568.1:0-240 GCF_040309585.1 Psychrobacter sp. GW64-MNA-CIBAN-0177 | reverse complement strand
GACGTGGCCGCCGCCGCGGCCGGCCTGCCGCCGAACGTGCGGCTCGGCACGTCGTCGTGGTATTTCCCCGGCTGGAACGGCATCGTCTTCGACGGCGATTTCGCGCAGACGAAGCTGTCGCGCGAAGGGCTGCAAGCGTACGGCGCGCATCCGCTGCTGAGGAGCGTCAGCCTCGACCGCTCGTTCTACGGCCCGCTGTCGGTGGCCGACTACCTGCGCTACGCGCAGCAGGTGCCCGAC
>NZ_JBEOOY010000567.1:0-240 GCF_040309585.1 Psychrobacter sp. GW64-MNA-CIBAN-0177 | reverse complement strand
ACCTTGCTAACATCGTTGAACACGTCACCGTACTTGAGTTTGACAGTAAGTTACGTGCCGATGAAGTGCTACAGCGCAAAGCTAAATCAATGGGTAACATCACCATTATTACCCAAGCGATGACCACTGAAGTCAAAGGTGATGGTACCCGTGTAACCAGTTTGATCTACACTGATCGTGCGACTGGTGAAAGTAATACCGTTGTCTTAGCCGGTATCTTTGTTCAAATTGGTTTAGTTC
>NZ_JBEOOY010000566.1:0-240 GCF_040309585.1 Psychrobacter sp. GW64-MNA-CIBAN-0177 | reverse complement strand
ATGCTATACCGAGCATTTATTTAATATAAAAAGGTCAACAGTCGATGATGATTGCTGACCTTTTTTCGCTAGGCTATAAGTTCACTATCCGTTTAATTTTGGCTCAAGCCATTGATATATCAGCATGCCAATAATCATGGCAGGGATAAAGACATAGGCTTGCCAAACTCCTGTACCAAGCATTACGATACCAGGTCCAGGGCAAATACCAACCAAACCCCACCCGATACCAAATAACAT
>NZ_JBEOOY010000565.1:0-240 GCF_040309585.1 Psychrobacter sp. GW64-MNA-CIBAN-0177 | reverse complement strand
ATTTAGTTTTGAGGAGCGGGTCAGCTTAGTAGAAACGGTATTTGCGGATCTGCCGCAAGTCTCTGTCGTTGGGTTTGAGGGTCTGCTGGTGGACTTTATGCGCGAAAAGGGAGCAACTGCTGTTTTGCGCGGCTTGCGCGCGATGTCAGATTTTGAATATGAGTTTCAACTGGCCAATATGAACCGCGAGCTCGATGAAAATTTTGAGGCAGTGTTTTTGACGCCGTCACAGAATTACTC
>NZ_JBEOOY010000564.1:0-240 GCF_040309585.1 Psychrobacter sp. GW64-MNA-CIBAN-0177 | reverse complement strand
CTATAACCCTATGCTTATTCTCACCAAGTTTAGGAGACGTTATGAGTCGTCAGCACCAATTCAAAGTCAGGGAAGAAAATATATTAGCGATGGCTGAGCAATTGCTACTTGAGTCAGGCGATGGTGATATTACTTTAGATAGCCTAGCCGATCAGCTTGATCTCGCTAAGGGTACGCTATATAAGCATTTCTCAAGCAAAGATGAGCTGTATTTGCGCATTATTATTCGCTATGAAGAGC
>NZ_JBEOOY010000563.1:0-240 GCF_040309585.1 Psychrobacter sp. GW64-MNA-CIBAN-0177 | reverse complement strand
CTACTGATTTGGGCACAAGTACCAGAAAACATCAAAGGTGAAGTGCTAGCCGAACTGGAGTTTGATACACGCCAGCCATTGATGGAAAACATCTCGTCAAAAGAGATATCGCTGTTTACCCAAGATCTTGATGCACAAGACATCTCAGAGATTTTAGACACCGTTACCGAAAGTGTGCGTACTTCGGTGATGGCAACTTTGGATGAAGAAATACGCATTCAGGTCAATAAACTCGATACC
>NZ_JBEOOY010000562.1:0-240 GCF_040309585.1 Psychrobacter sp. GW64-MNA-CIBAN-0177 | reverse complement strand
AAATTAAGTTGATCAACATCACAGTTCTCATTTGAGAAGTCCTATAACAATCGAGAATATGCATGTTTATATCATTATGTTACCGTGGCGCAATGCTAAATTAGCCTATACGCAAGAAAATTAGTCAATAAAAATTAGTTATTACAATCAAGTAAATGAGCCTAAATCGGGCGGCAACTAACCCGGCGTCTGATTTTCCCCTTAAGACAAACTGAGGTGAAATATGGATATATCTAACAC
>NZ_JBEOOY010000561.1:0-240 GCF_040309585.1 Psychrobacter sp. GW64-MNA-CIBAN-0177 | reverse complement strand
ATAATATTTATGCGAGCTTCTTTAATAGTGATTTACCAGCTAGAACGGTCATTGGCGTGTCCGCTATTCCTATGGATGCTTTAATACAAATTGATGCGGTGCTTTCTAATGCTGAAGGTACGCCACCTGCATTGTCATAGTTCTTTAAGGGCTTGAAGGCGAGCCACTTAATAAGACGAGTAGATGTTTTTTACTTTTTATGACAGATATTTTTGAGTAGTATGATAAAAGGGCGCTAAT
>NZ_JBEOOY010000560.1:0-240 GCF_040309585.1 Psychrobacter sp. GW64-MNA-CIBAN-0177 | reverse complement strand
GTAATAGGTAGTGAAGAAGGGCAAGCGTTAAGGGATGTAGAATGTCCTGCGGCAGCGATACCTTGGTGGATGCCGACAGCAGCTGCGACTGGGCCATTAGATATGATTGCTGATAGCAGTCATATCAATAGCAATGATTTTAATGACAATAGTACGCTGTTTTCTAATAACAACAGTGTGACGACAGCCTATCATAGGCCAGTTTTGACAAACATAGTTAGCAATGACACTGGTGCAGAC
>NZ_JBEOOY010000559.1:0-241 GCF_040309585.1 Psychrobacter sp. GW64-MNA-CIBAN-0177 | reverse complement strand
AGCGGATGGTAAACGGATAGTAAGCTGATAGTTAAAGGAGTCACGATATGGATATGAAGAAACATGGTTTATCGATAGGCATAAACCGAATTGAAAATGTGTTTTTTGTGACATTAAAAGCCATTGGCACATTAACCCACGAAGACTATCTCGTCATTACCCCTATGCTAGAGGGGGCATTAAGCCAAGTTGATCAACCTAAAGTGAGTTTGTTTCTCGATGCTACCGAGCTCGACGGTTG
>NZ_JBEOOY010000558.1:0-241 GCF_040309585.1 Psychrobacter sp. GW64-MNA-CIBAN-0177 | reverse complement strand
GAACCAAATAGCGTCATTATCACTCAATGGACAGACAGATTGAGTGGGGATGATGCTATATTTTTTGATGGGTTCTTTAGGCTGGCTAGTAGTGATTACCTTACTAGTAATTATGATTGCCCTTTATATTAGGCTGCATCAGCAACTGGCACAATTGCGGCAAGATATGACGCAGTTAAAGAGCAAGCTTGAACAGCAAATAATTGAGCAAAAAAAGGAAAATGCAAGCTCAACTCAACAC
>NZ_JBEOOY010000557.1:0-241 GCF_040309585.1 Psychrobacter sp. GW64-MNA-CIBAN-0177 | reverse complement strand
ATTCCACTGAAAGCTGTTTTTAGACGCTTCGCCAGAATATAAATAGCCCCACCATCCTTCGCCCCAATAAGATGTGAGGTTAGAAATGCCAGCATGAGAAATCGATGCGCTAAATAAGTCGGTTTTAGTTGCTAAATGCATAGTCATAAAACCACCGTAAGAGGCACCTAGGTTGCCTACCTTTTCGCTATCTACATAGTTGTATTTATTTAAAAATGCCTGCGTGCCTGCAATTATATCG
>NZ_JBEOOY010000556.1:0-241 GCF_040309585.1 Psychrobacter sp. GW64-MNA-CIBAN-0177 | reverse complement strand
CTGCTGCCGATACGTGGCGCTGTGATGGCAGCTTGCAGCCAAAACAAACGATACATCCTTTTGATGTGGCGCGCCAAGGTTACGTTAATTTATTACCTGTTCAACAAAAAAAATCTAAGGAGCCGGGCGATAGCCAGCAATCTATTATTGCCCGCCAGCGCTTTTTAACTGCAGGTTATTATCAACCGTTAAAAGACCTAATTTGTGAGCAAATGACGCAGTTATTGGGGCAAAATAAAAC
>NZ_JBEOOY010000555.1:0-241 GCF_040309585.1 Psychrobacter sp. GW64-MNA-CIBAN-0177 | reverse complement strand
AGCGTGGACTGCCGATTCGTCAATTGGTGACGGCTCGTGCGTGTGCGATTGATGAATTGCTCATTGCTTTATTTACCTGCTTTGAGCTTGATAACACCGATTTGGCGTTATTTGCCACCGGTGGTTATGGGCGTGGTGAGTTGTCGTTGTATTCTGATGTGGACATATTATTGCTCGCCCCTGATACGATGTCGCCTGCGGTGCGTGCCAAGATTGATAGTCTAGTGGCACTGCTTTGGGA
>NZ_JBEOOY010000554.1:0-241 GCF_040309585.1 Psychrobacter sp. GW64-MNA-CIBAN-0177 | reverse complement strand
AATCAAAGGCGATGGCGAGCATTTTTGTGCAGGCCTTGATATATCTGCAGTAATGGCTACACCAATGAACATAGTGAAATTATTGCTTAAATGGTTACCTGGCAATCAAAATTTAGCGCAAAAAGTAGTATTAGGCTGGCAGTCACTGAGTGTGCCCGTTATTGCACAAATTGATGGCAACTGTTTAGGGGGTGGTTTGCAAATAGCTTTGGGGGCAGATTACAGGGTTGTTCATATTGAT
>NZ_JBEOOY010000553.1:0-241 GCF_040309585.1 Psychrobacter sp. GW64-MNA-CIBAN-0177 | reverse complement strand
ATTACATCCTTTTTTACCATAATCATTTACCGGTAAATTGGTAAGATGAATTTCAGATGGCCAATTTAAAGTATAAGCTCTATCTTATTATTGCGTTTAATATCAATTGTTTAAGTCTGTTTTTCTCGGTTGGTAAGACCATTTTATATGATCTGTAACACTGGTTTTTAAGTCGTTTTGGTAAAGTGAAGACTGTTGCAATTACAAACGTTTTTGGTTAGTTTTTAGTACGAAACAGACA
>NZ_JBEOOY010000552.1:0-241 GCF_040309585.1 Psychrobacter sp. GW64-MNA-CIBAN-0177 | reverse complement strand
AGCCAAGGCTTAATATTTGAGGTTAAAGGCAATAGCGTTATTGTAGAAGATAAATTACCCCGCAGTTATCAGGGCAGTAATAAACAAGGGTCACAACTGACCATTTACCTGCCAAAACAGCTAGGTTTAGATGCCGAGGGAGTATCAGCCAGTTATCAATTATCACAGCTAAATGGCCAAATATCGTTAGCGTTAGTCAGCGGCAACATTAACGCCCAACAACTTAGTGGCAATACTAAAC
>NZ_JBEOOY010000551.1:0-241 GCF_040309585.1 Psychrobacter sp. GW64-MNA-CIBAN-0177 | reverse complement strand
GGCATGCATTGGTACAACTGCCTGCGCCATGACAAAGATAAGGATCAATTTCAATTTTATGCGCTACGCTACTAATGGCATCGGCAGGACAAAAGTTTAAACAACGGTTACAACCGTTTAAGCCGTGTTTGTCATGGGCACAAATATCACTGTTAACCCGAACATAGCGCGGTTTATCAAACTCACCGATTAAGTCTGGAATGTTGGCAATTGCATCAGCAAGTAACGCGGAGTCTTGGCC
>NZ_JBEOOY010000550.1:0-241 GCF_040309585.1 Psychrobacter sp. GW64-MNA-CIBAN-0177 | reverse complement strand
GGATAATGTGTATTCTGCGAGTAAGGCATCTACAGCACCGTTACCTGATTCGTCTCTACGTATTTTTAATGATATTTTACGTGCCTTTTCCCACGCTCTGCTGGCAGCTTCATCGTTAACGTCTGCTAACGGTAAAATATGCTCTACCGCAACACTTTCATCAATACGATAGAACTCGCGAATTTTCTGACGAATAGGAGAGTCCGTAATGTTCGAATTATTAAAAAGCATGTGCTTCACC
>NZ_JBEOOY010000549.1:0-241 GCF_040309585.1 Psychrobacter sp. GW64-MNA-CIBAN-0177 | reverse complement strand
CGTGGCCGCCGAGCAGCATCGCCTGCGCGACCATCGGCATCTGCATGCGGCCGATCCCGAAGCCGGCCCAGTGCGCGCCCGGCGGCAGGTTGTCGACCATCGCCTTCATCGTGCCCGTGTCGGCCGGCGCGCCCCACGGAATGCCGAGGCACAGCTGGAACAGCGGCGGATCGTCGAGCAGCCCTTCCTTCAGCAGCTGCTTCGCGAACCACAGATGGCCCGTATCGAAGATCTCCAGTTC
>NZ_JBEOOY010000548.1:0-242 GCF_040309585.1 Psychrobacter sp. GW64-MNA-CIBAN-0177 | reverse complement strand
CCCCCACCCCCACCCCCCCCACCCCCCACCCCCCCCCCCCACCCCCCCACCCCCCCACCCCCCCCCACCCCACACCCACCCCCCCCCCCCCCCCCCCCCGCGCCCCCCCCCCCCCCCCCCCCCCCCCCCCCCCCCCCCCCCCCCCCGCCCCCGCCCCCCCCCCCCACCCCCGCCGCCCCCCCCTCACCGCCGACACCCCCGTTGATATATTTCTTGATAGTGCGTCATGCGAGATCTACACT
>NZ_JBEOOY010000547.1:0-242 GCF_040309585.1 Psychrobacter sp. GW64-MNA-CIBAN-0177 | reverse complement strand
GATTAAACCCGTGTGTAAAAACCATAGATTTTTAAATTCATTAATGCCAAAATGGCATCAATAGATTAATTAAGGTGTAATAATGGATACAACAAGTCGACTTTTAATGTTACTTGAAGTGGTTGAGCAAGGCTCTTTTGCCAAAGCAGCTGAAATACGTAATATTGACCGCTCCGTTATATCAAAACAAATTAGCCGTTTAGAAGATGAGCTTGGCGTGAGGTTGTTAAACAGAACAACAC
>NZ_JBEOOY010000546.1:0-242 GCF_040309585.1 Psychrobacter sp. GW64-MNA-CIBAN-0177 | reverse complement strand
AGATACTCCTGGCGCTCAAGCCGAGCGGATTATAGCCATCAAAGAGCAAATAACAGTGCTCAAGCAGCAAATCGCTAAAGTACCATTTATCGATACCTTTGATTTACGCTATAACAACTATGCGAAACGCGAAGTCCCTTCTAGTCAAGCGGTGATGTTTTGTTTAATGGATGTGTCAGGTTCGATGGATCAAGCTACCAAAGATATGGCTAAACGTTTTTATATTCTATTGTATCTATTTC
>NZ_JBEOOY010000545.1:0-242 GCF_040309585.1 Psychrobacter sp. GW64-MNA-CIBAN-0177 | reverse complement strand
GCCCATCACCGTTGATGGCAAGAACCTAACCAGTAATCTCTGCTAGGGACTGCTAAAACTGGCGATAAACGGTGAAAAAAAATCGCCTGCGCATAAAGCGCAAAAAAGGCCGACGGTTAAAAAACCGCCAGCCTTCACCCAATTACTTGGGTGATGCAAGCTAAATTATAGCTTACTTAACTTCAACAGATGCACCAGCAGCTTCTAAACTAGCTTTAAGTGTTGCAGCTTCTTCTTTAGAC
>NZ_JBEOOY010000544.1:0-242 GCF_040309585.1 Psychrobacter sp. GW64-MNA-CIBAN-0177 | reverse complement strand
ATGTAGAGATGGTTGAATTCTCTTGATAAGTCGACATGCTGTCATTGATTTCTTTTAAGCGCGCATCGACTGCTGCTTGAATCGCCGCTTCATCCGCGCCTTTAGGCAATTGATAGCTGATATGGTAACTGGTGCCCATGGTCTCACCCGTCAGATAATTATAATCAGGCGGCTGCTGGCAAGCGGTTAAGGTGGCTACGCTAACGGTAGCAAGTGTCAGTATCTTTCGCGAACTAGTAAGG
>NZ_JBEOOY010000543.1:0-242 GCF_040309585.1 Psychrobacter sp. GW64-MNA-CIBAN-0177 | reverse complement strand
ACTTAAAGCCATTAAATGATCAGTACGGACATCAAGCTGGGGACGATGCATTAAAGGCTTTTGCGCAATCACTAAAATCAATGTGGCATCCACATTTTTTAGTCGCTCGATATGGCGGTGATGAATTTATTGCACTATGCCGTGGCCCCATCGATGTCTTAGAGCAGCAAATAACACAACTGCAGCATGACCTAACGCTGTTAAATCCCGCGATTCATTTTAGCTATGGACTTGCCCAGTAT
>NZ_JBEOOY010000542.1:0-242 GCF_040309585.1 Psychrobacter sp. GW64-MNA-CIBAN-0177 | reverse complement strand
ATCTTCATAGCCAGAGTTGTTAGCGAGCTCTTGTTTATACTTATTCGCCATAGCCTCATCGAGATTAGACAGCTCAGAGCTTTCGCAAATGGTTTTTTCGACCCAAGTTGCAGCTTTTTCACAATCAAAGCTAGCTGAATGAGCATGAGTAAATAATAAGGCAGTTCCTAAAGTACTTAAAATGATTGAAGTTAGTTTTTTCATATTGCTCTCGTTCTTTAAGGCTAAAGTCTATTGTAGAA
>NZ_JBEOOY010000541.1:0-243 GCF_040309585.1 Psychrobacter sp. GW64-MNA-CIBAN-0177 | reverse complement strand
ATATGGCACACTCATAATAGTGATGACATTTCTCCACCACCTTATTAAATGGAAGTTCTGTCTATGCACCTTTGGTGTAACAGATAGCATTAATGAGTGTTCTTATTCACTATACCGAGACAAGGATGTCAGTGCCTATGCGCAATAATCAACCCATTACCCTTAATCAGTACCACTTCGATGATGATGTTCGTTTAATTTCAGGAACCGATCTGCGCGGTCATATTATCTACTGCAATGATG
>NZ_JBEOOY010000540.1:0-243 GCF_040309585.1 Psychrobacter sp. GW64-MNA-CIBAN-0177 | reverse complement strand
GATGAATATGACATAAATAAAAGTCGTTAGTTACAGATTTAGAACAAGTTAATGTCAATCTATTACGTGCAATAAGCGTGAACAGTGAACTGAGCTATCACTGTTAATGAGGTATAAAAACCGATAATTGGGAACGCAATGAGTATAAGAAAAAACCAGCCACAGCTAAAACAAGCACGACAACAGGTGATGGCGAATACGCAGATTTTGCAAAATTTAATTCCGCCCACTGTTAGCTATACC
>NZ_JBEOOY010000539.1:0-243 GCF_040309585.1 Psychrobacter sp. GW64-MNA-CIBAN-0177 | reverse complement strand
GCATAAGCAGTATGCGCTATTTATATTTTTTGTATTAGCCTGGATTGGTGGCTTTGTAGCCCTTGCCTGGAATTTAATTGGGGCTGATGGCCCACTTATGGTGTTTGCCGGTATTTTAGTGCTGGTGGGTTTTTTGTTTCATGGCTTAACCGTAAAAGTAAATGACACTCATATTAGTTGGGCATTTGGTCCAGGTGTTGCTGGGCAAAGTATTGCACTTGCAGATATTGCAGAAGCTAAAGC
>NZ_JBEOOY010000538.1:0-243 GCF_040309585.1 Psychrobacter sp. GW64-MNA-CIBAN-0177 | reverse complement strand
CCGACTATGGAATGAATGCCGCATGGATGGCCATCCTGTTCATCCTGATCGGCTTCCCGTGCATCAGCCTGTGGGCCGCGTTCGGCCTCGGCCTGCGCCGCTTCCTGTCGAATCCCCGCGCGCTGCGCATCTTCAACGTGACGATGGCCGTGCTGCTGATCCTGTCGCTGTACCCGCTCGTCGCCCATCTGCTGCCGCAGTAAGCGCTCACGAGCGCCCGTTGAGCTTCAGGTGATGCAGGCG
>NZ_JBEOOY010000537.1:0-243 GCF_040309585.1 Psychrobacter sp. GW64-MNA-CIBAN-0177 | reverse complement strand
GTTGTATATTGTTGTCTCACCGCTGTTTTTACTAGGGGGCATTGCATCGTTGCGCTATAGTATTTGGTAATGGCTTTGACTGAATGATGATTATCATCACTATTTCCAGCGGATAGCTTACAAGTAACCAATCGGTAATAAAATAACAATACTAGGGTAGTACGCTGCGGTTAGACTGACTATCACCAAACGATAGGACGGTGCCTATTAAGAATGCTAAGCAAGGGTAGATAAATATAAAAC
>NZ_JBEOOY010000536.1:0-243 GCF_040309585.1 Psychrobacter sp. GW64-MNA-CIBAN-0177 | reverse complement strand
GATAATAGCATCAGCAAATAGCTGGGTGAGCATGGTGATATTATCCGTCGTGCCCAGCATCCCCGACTTAATCACGCTGACGGGCAAATCCGCAAGCACCGTGGTGGCTTGCGCTTTGACCAAATTAGCTGCACAGGCTTCAAAACCAAATACTTGCTGCGAGCTTTGCACCGTAATCGCCGTACACGCAATAGCAGCATGTGCACCAGCTTGCCCAATCGCTTCGATATCGGCTTGTAGTCC
>NZ_JBEOOY010000535.1:0-243 GCF_040309585.1 Psychrobacter sp. GW64-MNA-CIBAN-0177 | reverse complement strand
GGAGACGGGCGACTTCGAGCTGGACGGCGTCACGTTCCCGGCCGCCGAGGTGCAGCTCGAATTCATGGATCCGGCCGCGGAGGAAGAAGGCGCGGGCGGCGCGATGTTCCCGACCGGCAACCTCGTCGACGATCTCGCGGTGCCGGGCATCGGCACGCTGAAGGTGACGATGATCAACGCAGGCATCCCGACGATCTTCGTCGACGCGGAAGCGATCGGCTACACGGGCACGGAGCTGCAGGA
>NZ_JBEOOY010000534.1:0-243 GCF_040309585.1 Psychrobacter sp. GW64-MNA-CIBAN-0177 | reverse complement strand
ATTTAGGCGCGCGTTGATGTATTTTTTGAATAGTAGAGGTCAGGCGCATGTTTAATCCCTTTCTATCGATATTATTAATATATAAATGCTCCATTTCTGGAGTCGCTATCGTCGAAGTTTTTTGCGTTTTGTTAATGTTGAAAGCGTGCTATATGCTTATAGCTTTTATTAGCGCTACTTTAGGGTCAACTTTATTGCATGATTTTATCAGAAATTAATTATAGTGTACGACTGTAAACGTGA
>NZ_JBEOOY010000533.1:0-244 GCF_040309585.1 Psychrobacter sp. GW64-MNA-CIBAN-0177 | reverse complement strand
AGACATACCGATGCTAGCAAAAATGATAATCCCAAGCGAATAGCATGGGATTAAATAATGTTAACGTAAGTTCACTATGATTGTCAGACCGTCTTAAGGCTGATTATAAAACTGAGCCTAGGCCTTTGATTAATAAATCAACCGTGCCGTCACCGCCACTTTGCTGTAGATAGTTTTTAGCGATATTCACCATAGGTGTAATATATTCTTTTGAGATACCTAGTTTGTCAAAAGCATCATATAC
>NZ_JBEOOY010000532.1:0-244 GCF_040309585.1 Psychrobacter sp. GW64-MNA-CIBAN-0177 | reverse complement strand
CATCAATAGTACCCAATGAACTGACAGGATCACCTGCACCAGAGTCATAACCAACCACAACAGAACCCGCTAATTTTTCGTTGAAGCGTTTAGCCAAACCAACGTCGACTTTCCATTGGTCTTTGTCATAAGACAATAGTGGTAAGCCACCAGCAACGGCTCCTTTAGAGTAGGCATTATAAAGAGGAGGCACAATACTAAAGTCACTCCAAGGTACCCAGCGTACATCCAATGTGCCTAGTAG
>NZ_JBEOOY010000531.1:0-244 GCF_040309585.1 Psychrobacter sp. GW64-MNA-CIBAN-0177 | reverse complement strand
ACTTATCTTGTTTGCGTTATGTGGGGCACATTTTAGCCAAGTCGTTCGAGGCTGTCAACCTTATTATGACATTAATGATAAATATTGTCGTAACTTATCAAAAATAACCCGTAATCCCTTATTAAACGGGCTGTTTTGGTGAACCCTTATATCTGAAATCTTTATTAAGTAACTAGATTAAGTGACTAGGATTAAATAACTAGGAAAAGCCTTAGTTGATAGGCCTTTACAGAAGGTTTTAGCC
>NZ_JBEOOY010000530.1:0-244 GCF_040309585.1 Psychrobacter sp. GW64-MNA-CIBAN-0177 | reverse complement strand
ACGTGGTATCGCGCGAAGAGTTTGAGGTTCAGCAACATGTGTTGCTTAAAACTCGCGAGAAGCTTGAAGCATTACAAGCGCAAGTGAATGAGTTAGAAAAAAAGTTTGCCGAGTAACTAACCTAAATTCGGAATAACGATTGATATTACTGACTCTGCAATCGTTTTAACTCATTTACAAACATAAAAAATGACGCTATTTAGCGTCATTTTTTTACACCCACTAAGCTTGTTAACCTCAGTTC
>NZ_JBEOOY010000529.1:0-244 GCF_040309585.1 Psychrobacter sp. GW64-MNA-CIBAN-0177 | reverse complement strand
AGCTTGTGGTTTCCATCGGGCCGATCAAATTGTGAGTCGTGGTTTGACACACGCCAGCCGTATCGACCGTACCGTTCGCCCCGTCTTCTGCCGTACACACTTCCGCTGCGGCTGCAGCGCCGATTGCCGCTCCGCCCAATGCGATCGCGATCACAGCCTGCCGCGCCACGCGCGACGAACCTCTCGAATGCGACTTTGCCGTTTCGGCTGCCGCCGTCCATGTATTGGTCACGGCGTTCCAGAT
>NZ_JBEOOY010000528.1:0-244 GCF_040309585.1 Psychrobacter sp. GW64-MNA-CIBAN-0177 | reverse complement strand
CCTCAACAGAGCGAGTCTCGCTCATTAAAATCACAAATTCGTCACCACCTAATCTCGCTAATGTATACGATGCAGGTATTAACGAGCGTATTCGTCTTGCCATCATACAAATGAGCTCATCACCATATTGGTGGCCTAAGGAATCATTAAGGTATTTAAAATGATCAATATCGATTAATAGTGCAGCTGCTTTGGTGCCATAAGATCTTGCTGTAGAACACGCTACGCTCAGTCTGTCCTGGAG
>NZ_JBEOOY010000527.1:0-245 GCF_040309585.1 Psychrobacter sp. GW64-MNA-CIBAN-0177 | reverse complement strand
GAAGTGATAGATGCGATGACCACCAATGAAACGTTATGGTTTCGAGACCGTTATCCATTTGAATTACTGCACAATACTCTATTGCCTGAATACAGTAAGCTTGGCAGACCATTAAAAATTTGGTCGGCTGCGTGCTCTTCAGGTCAAGAACCTTATTCGTTGGCCATGACGGTGTTGGAATATCAACAACGTAAACCTGGTGCTTTACCAGGAGGCGCGACAATTCAGGCAACAGATTTATCACC
>NZ_JBEOOY010000526.1:0-245 GCF_040309585.1 Psychrobacter sp. GW64-MNA-CIBAN-0177 | reverse complement strand
ATCTAACGGTTACTTATTACCAAATGGTTTTAGTATTGATGAGATTATTGATGGTATTAATACAATTTTGTCAAAGGAAAAAAAACAAGCTTATAGAACAAGTGCAAAATCTTGGGTAGAAAAGCATTTTAATTCTAGTGTGAATTACCCACTATTTGTCATCCAAGTTGAGAGCGTTGTAGGTTTATATGACTCGTAATAAAATACTAGCCTATGCGATAGGCCCAATTGGCGCGGCTATTATG
>NZ_JBEOOY010000525.1:0-245 GCF_040309585.1 Psychrobacter sp. GW64-MNA-CIBAN-0177 | reverse complement strand
ATCATATTCAGAGCATCATTTTGGCAAAAAATACCGCGTTATAAATAATCGCAAAATACCTTTTTTTATCCGAAATCGGCGAAATGATGCACTGTTATGAATGGGTTATCCGACGGCCATCGTCTTTAGATAATTGCGAAAATATCACTGCGGCTAACATTGTCATAAGACCAACGGTAACGAACGTCAGTTGGAAAGCGCCAAGTACCGTTCCCGCTGTACCGCTGCCGACATCGGTACTGAAG
>NZ_JBEOOY010000524.1:0-245 GCF_040309585.1 Psychrobacter sp. GW64-MNA-CIBAN-0177 | reverse complement strand
ATACAATACCATCTTTGGTCGGACGCTTAACGCACCATACTTGCGCTAACGCCTTATCTTTTAGGTGCAAAGTAAAGTCAGTATGATCTTTATCAAAGATATTAAGCCAGTCGCCTATACGCTTAAGCGTATGAACTTGGCCGGTCTGAATCTGTACCATACCGCTATTACCCACAAAGATCATAATAGGGCATTTGGCATCGCGTGCCTGCTCAAAAGTAGCAGCAACCGCATCAATACTAAGC
>NZ_JBEOOY010000523.1:0-245 GCF_040309585.1 Psychrobacter sp. GW64-MNA-CIBAN-0177 | reverse complement strand
CCTTATAGCAGCCTCAACTTGACATAGTAGCGAACAGGCATGAGCTGAGCCTTACTATTTTAAGAGACAAATCAAGTTCTTAGTAAAATGATAGAATGCCACTCAAGTTTATAAGCCTATGTTAATAAGCATTTTATGCTTAATGGTGATATTTATAAAAAGTAACGAGCCTTCGCTGGGTAAAGACCTATGTTTTTGTACCTTAAGTCGGTATAATTTAGCCCATTTTTAGCATTATCGTTTAG
>NZ_JBEOOY010000522.1:0-245 GCF_040309585.1 Psychrobacter sp. GW64-MNA-CIBAN-0177 | reverse complement strand
CTGATGAGGTCAATAAAATTAAGGTGTTAATCAGCGGTAGACCTTGCCATCCCATAGCTTGGGTAGTGTCGCCCCCTGGCGTGGTAATTAATGGCCACACAGCTTCAAATGTAGGCCAAAGCACTTCGTTAGTCATGGCATTGTTATCGGCACCACCAAGCCAAGGCACAGAAAGCATACGGGCGTAAAAAAGTGCGCCAAAAAATGCCATAAAAAACATTACTTCAGAAAAAATAAACCAACTC
>NZ_JBEOOY010000521.1:0-245 GCF_040309585.1 Psychrobacter sp. GW64-MNA-CIBAN-0177 | reverse complement strand
CATGAGTGGTTGCGGAGCTTTCTATAGCAAGAGTTGGCGCGCCATGGGAGATAAAAATCGCGGGTAATCGCGCAGCATTGGTCAGCCCTATAGGCATATCTGCCCATGCGACTGCGCCAGTGATAGGCGCATCAGTTTTAGCCGTATCATGAAGGCTATTATGATACGAACTACGATAGGAATCATGATACGGGGAAGGAATAGGTTTTATCGGTTTTGAATGGCTCATATGCCCTGTATTAGGG
>NZ_JBEOOY010000520.1:0-245 GCF_040309585.1 Psychrobacter sp. GW64-MNA-CIBAN-0177 | reverse complement strand
ATCATAGTCCGTGTCGTCATCATCGTTTTCATCACGTTCATGCTCGTGAAGACCATCTGAATCATCTTCCTCAGGCTTGGGCGCTGTATCTCCCTGAGTCTCTAACAAATACACCACGGCACAACTTTCAATGAGCAAATCTTCGTTATATTTGCGTACCGCAAGCGCCAGAGGTAGATCGGCGTTGTTAAACGCAATCGTCGTTTTAAATTCATCCCAGCTTGGGTGAATATTCAAGCTAATCC
>NZ_JBEOOY010000519.1:0-245 GCF_040309585.1 Psychrobacter sp. GW64-MNA-CIBAN-0177 | reverse complement strand
ACTTGGTCATGAGCGTCTCAAACTCTTGTTGCTGCGTTTGCTTTAATTGCTGCATATCGAGGGCTTGTTGCACCTCTATTTGTTGCCATACTTGATACTGGACAATCAAACGACCGAGCGCTGGACTTTTTAACGTAAGCCGCGCCGCGATTTCAGGATGTTCAAAGAGCTGCGGCGTTAAGGTAGCGATATTAAGCAGTGTGTCGATGTCTTGCGCGCTTAATGCGGTTGCGGTAGGCTGATAC
>NZ_JBEOOY010000518.1:0-245 GCF_040309585.1 Psychrobacter sp. GW64-MNA-CIBAN-0177 | reverse complement strand
GCAGATATGTTTGTAGCTGGTTCGGCAATTTTCAATCAACCCGATTATAAAGTGGTGATTGATCAAATGCGTGCCGAACTCGCTTCGATATCATAATTTCTTTATCCATATCCAGTGGGACTTTACATGATGCAATGGTCAAATATTCGCGCAATCGCTTTTGATTTAGATGGTACGTTAATCGACAGTGTGCCTGATTTGGCAGCGGCCACAAACGCCACATTAGCACAGAACCAATACCAACC
>NZ_JBEOOY010000517.1:0-245 GCF_040309585.1 Psychrobacter sp. GW64-MNA-CIBAN-0177 | reverse complement strand
ACGGTATCCTGATTCAAAACTAATTTTACGGGCAGTTAAACCGTTTGCTGCATCGCCTAAATAGTCTCTTAGGTTTTGCTCTGCTTCATCGTCTGATAAAAATTTGCTTGAATAGACATGCCCTACACCTCGGCGGTGCGTTAAACCTATATCCCAAATCCATCCAGCGTTTTGCGCTGTTGCTATGGTATGGCTGGCAAGAAGCTGCTCGTTTTCATCGTAAGGGACTTGCATAGCCAGTGCGC
>NZ_JBEOOY010000516.1:0-245 GCF_040309585.1 Psychrobacter sp. GW64-MNA-CIBAN-0177 | reverse complement strand
AAACCAAGTGGTGTGTTATTTCACTCAGATCAGGGCACGCATTACACCAGTAAGAAATTTGCTGAATCAATCGATGACTGCGACGGTATGACACAAAGTATGAGCCGTCGTGGAAATTGTTGGGATAACGCCCCAACTGAGCGCTTCTTTAGAAGCTTTAAAACAGAATGGATGCCAAAGGGCGGTTATGAGAATATCGCTGAGGCTAAAAGTGCCATTAGTGATTATATCTGGGGCTACTATCA
>NZ_JBEOOY010000515.1:0-246 GCF_040309585.1 Psychrobacter sp. GW64-MNA-CIBAN-0177 | reverse complement strand
CCAGCACGCAGACCATGAACACTGCGATGCGGCTGTACCACGGCGCCACCTGGCGCGTGCTGATCGTGCCGCCGCTGAACGGGCCCCGTGGGCGCGTTGCGCGGTCAGCGCCCTTGAAGGCCATGCTCAGGATCAGCGTGCCCACGGCCCAGGCCAGCAGGTAGCGCACCACCGGGAAACCGTACCAGAGCATGCTCATCACGGTTTTGGGGTCTTCCTTCACATACTGGAAGACCAGGCCGTTGA
>NZ_JBEOOY010000514.1:0-246 GCF_040309585.1 Psychrobacter sp. GW64-MNA-CIBAN-0177 | reverse complement strand
GGTTAATCCAGTAACGGGGCTTGCAGCTTTAGCAATTGATAAAGTGATTCATTCTGCCCGAGTGATCTCAGAGATCAACTTTAAAGTAACAGGCAAAATGAACGATCCTCAGGTACAAGAGTTAGATCGTAAGAGTCGAGAGGTGACTTTACCGCAAGCAGCACAAAACCAGCCACAAGCATCCTCAGAGTTAAAACTTAAAGATGCCGAGGTTAGCGCCACACAATGAATAAACAACACATAAAC
>NZ_JBEOOY010000513.1:0-246 GCF_040309585.1 Psychrobacter sp. GW64-MNA-CIBAN-0177 | reverse complement strand
AAAGCGTGCGGTGAACACCATTTCTGCAGAGTGAGCCAATGGAAAGAGCGGCTTGGTGAGTGCCGCAAGACCCTAGCCAACCAGCAGCAAGCCCTTGAGACGACCGACGTAGTCGCTGATCGCCCCTGAAAACACTTTCACTATCAGGGCCGTCGCCTCCGCAATGCCCTCGATCAGACCCAGAGTGATTATGCTGATGCCTAGAGTGCCCACCAGAAAGATAGGCAGCAAGCTATGAACCATTTC
>NZ_JBEOOY010000512.1:0-246 GCF_040309585.1 Psychrobacter sp. GW64-MNA-CIBAN-0177 | reverse complement strand
GCCTTGCGCCGACGTACGCGAGACGTTCTGCGCAGCGATCGCCGCGGCAGCCTTCGACGACGCGTCGGCATCGGCCTTCTTGTCCTTCGAGACCGCGTTGTCCTTGATGTTCGCGATCGGCGGTTCGCCGTTCTTCGCGCGCTGCTCGTTCTGCGCGAGCACGGCCATCAGCCGCTTCAGGTATTCCGTCTCGAGCGCCGGATCGTTCGGCTTCGGTTCCCACTTGCTCGAATCGTTGTTCGCGCC
>NZ_JBEOOY010000511.1:0-247 GCF_040309585.1 Psychrobacter sp. GW64-MNA-CIBAN-0177 | reverse complement strand
AGGTAACAGTGATGAAAACACCCTATATAAAAGCTCTTTTATTGCTTACATTCGGTTTATATTTAGTGGGTTGTTCCAATACCACTTTTTATCATAAATACATGGTGAGAGGTCAGGTAGTAGAAAGTTCTGATAATCGAACTCTAATCTGTATTGGTGCTAAGCATGGCGCAGAGGTTGGGCAAAAATACAGTGTTATTAGATTCCATGAAAGAATAGTATTGAGTGAAGGTGAAGATCCCTACAC
>NZ_JBEOOY010000510.1:0-247 GCF_040309585.1 Psychrobacter sp. GW64-MNA-CIBAN-0177 | reverse complement strand
CCGCGATCCTGATCCACACGGGCTTCAAGCTGGCGAAGCCGGCGCTGTTTCGCTCGGTGATGAAACAGGGGCCGGCCGCGTTCGTGCCGTTCGCCGCGACGATCGTCGGCGTGCTGGCGGTCGACCTGCTGTTCGGCATCGCGCTCGGCCTCGCGTGCAGCGTGCTCGCCGTCGCCGTCGCGAACCTGAAGAGCCCCGTCACGCTCGCGCAGCATGACGACCACTTCCTGCTGTCGTTCCGCAAGGA
>NZ_JBEOOY010000509.1:0-247 GCF_040309585.1 Psychrobacter sp. GW64-MNA-CIBAN-0177 | reverse complement strand
GATTAAACAGCTAGGCTATCCGTGGAAACTTAGTGGTATATTTAGTGTGTTGCCAAATCGTTTTAACAATTGGCTTTATGATAAAATTGCATCAAATCGATATACCTTATTTGGTAAATATCACTATTGCAGGATCCCTTCAAAGCAAGACCAAGCCCACTATTTATAAGTGCTTTAATAGATGCCTGAATGTATTGGCTGTGCTAAAATCGCGGCGTTTAAATTTAAGCATTAAAAAGGCACTTAC
>NZ_JBEOOY010000508.1:0-247 GCF_040309585.1 Psychrobacter sp. GW64-MNA-CIBAN-0177 | reverse complement strand
GTCGTCTTGCTTGCTGCGTAACCAGTTAAAAAATTCTAGGTCACTCATAAATACGATTTGTTCGGTTAACGTTTTGCTCATGGCAGGTTGTCCCTTTTGTGTTGATTGACTAATTGAATTTGTAGTAGCTCGACCTGAGCGTTTAGGCGGCAATTTTCGGCGCTAAGCTCCATATTGCTAACGCTTAATAATCGGTTGGTACGGGTGTAAAATCTTAATTCATACATAATGAGGGATGACGCTACCA
>NZ_JBEOOY010000507.1:0-247 GCF_040309585.1 Psychrobacter sp. GW64-MNA-CIBAN-0177 | reverse complement strand
CAGCTGGATGCTGTATCAGCAATGGGATATGACGGGTATCTGGCTTAGCATTTGGAGTATTTTATTACTACGTACGCTGGTATTGGCTGGGTTTTTATATCATGCACGCCGCAAAGGTGGCTATGCAAGCTTGCAGCCACATTAATAGTATTGATATTATTACGACTTCTTATTATTTCCTTATTAATAACGTTAAAAATTTAGGATAGCCTGTGATTTCTTATTCTAAGCATGCCTCCTCGTCTAC
>NZ_JBEOOY010000506.1:0-247 GCF_040309585.1 Psychrobacter sp. GW64-MNA-CIBAN-0177 | reverse complement strand
ACCTCGCCTGACTAAATTAATTAAAAATAGCAGGTACTCAAACCACTGAGCCATACTGACAACTTGCCCTAAAACTACGCCTTGCTTACTCAAAAAAGCCTGATCAGCAAGCTGTTGGAAATCGTTAAGCGCCTCGCTAGGTGTTATATCCAAAATTGCCTTGTCCATCTTGCCCAAACAAGAATGACAGCGATTGATATACCGCTGCTCTGGACTTAACATCTGGGGCTGGTAAGGCTGATTACAG
>NZ_JBEOOY010000505.1:0-247 GCF_040309585.1 Psychrobacter sp. GW64-MNA-CIBAN-0177 | reverse complement strand
CAAGAAGGCCGTGGTCAGGGCCTTTCTAATAAGATTCAAGCAGTATACAAAATGCAGAGTGAAGCTTTAGATGCAGCAGAGTCATTTGAGGCACTGGGTTTAGAACAAGACGTTCGCGACTATGCACCAGCCATAGATGTGCTAAAAGAAATGGCAATAAAACAAGTACGATTGGTATCAAACAACCCACGTAAGCGACGCGCACTAGAACAAGCAGGAATCGAAGTAGAACTACTTAATACACACC
>NZ_JBEOOY010000504.1:0-247 GCF_040309585.1 Psychrobacter sp. GW64-MNA-CIBAN-0177 | reverse complement strand
GCCTGCCTCGTCTGCTCGTTCGGCGTGTTCGTCCCGTTCGTTCACCTCGTGCCGTACGCGCTCGATCATGGCGTCGCGCCATCGACGGCCGTGCTGCTGCTCGGCGCGATCGGCGTCGGCAGCACGGCCGGCCGCTTCTTCCTCGGCGGCCTCGCCGACCGCTTCGGCCGCCGCGCGTCGCTGCTCGCGATGTTCGCGGGCATGGCCGTCGCGCTGGTCGCGTGGGCGGGCGCCGGCACCGTCGCGA
>NZ_JBEOOY010000503.1:0-248 GCF_040309585.1 Psychrobacter sp. GW64-MNA-CIBAN-0177 | reverse complement strand
GTACAAGGTCGTGAACCCGTGTACTTGAATCCTACCGATGCAAAACAGCGCGGCATTAAAGATGGAGATGTTGTTCGTGTGTTTAACGACCGAGGTCAACTGTTAGCGGGTGCAGTGGTATCCGACAGCTTCCCTAGTGGGGTTATCCGAATTCATGAAGGGGCTTGGTATGGCCCAGTCGGTAAAGATGGGTCTAAACAAGGGGGTAGTGAAATTGGGGCGTTGTGCAGCTATGGTGACCCTAATAC
>NZ_JBEOOY010000502.1:0-248 GCF_040309585.1 Psychrobacter sp. GW64-MNA-CIBAN-0177 | reverse complement strand
ACCATGCATTTTAGGTTTTACAATATTCACTGAACCTTTACGGCTATTATTACGACCATTATTGTTACCTTTAAGGTCATGCATCGCAGCGAGCACAGTTATCATGCCATCAAGTATCCCTTCAGGTACTTGGTTACCATTTTTATCCAGCACAGCATCAATGGTCATCAAGTGACCCACATTACGCGCAAATAGCAAACTTCTGCCGGGTAAAGTGACTGTTTTTACCTCTGCATTCTGGTTGGTAC
>NZ_JBEOOY010000501.1:0-248 GCF_040309585.1 Psychrobacter sp. GW64-MNA-CIBAN-0177 | reverse complement strand
CGCTAATTGTGAGGCAAGTTGCGCCGACAAAGTAATTAAAAACGATTCTTCATCTTGGCTAAATACACGTGCCATTTTTTGTTGTACTACAATAACGCCCAGTACTTTTTTTTGATGCACCACAGGCACAGACAAAAATGCGTTATAGCCTTCTTCGTTTACTTCTGGGGAGAGCTTAAAGCGGGGATGAGATTTGGCAAAGGCAATATTAATTGCCTCCTCGCGCTGTGCCACCAGCCCTACTAGGC
>NZ_JBEOOY010000500.1:0-248 GCF_040309585.1 Psychrobacter sp. GW64-MNA-CIBAN-0177 | reverse complement strand
AGCTAGTTGTTCTTCGGTACGCATTTTGTCAAACGCGATTGTTCTAAAGTGTCCTTGTAAAACCGCCGCCTGCGCTTTTTGTTTGTAACCTGGCGTTGGGTGAATGGTCATATCGACAACGGCTACATCGGCTACATCAATATCTTTGTGTAATACGCGCGCTTCACCTAGTTGTGGTAACCAAGCTTTACTGCGGGCAAACTCAGATTTTGTATGATTATTTGGTAAAATAGCCGTTAACTCAGCAG
>NZ_JBEOOY010000499.1:0-248 GCF_040309585.1 Psychrobacter sp. GW64-MNA-CIBAN-0177 | reverse complement strand
AGGTTACGGTACGCCCGTTGCCGAAGGTAAAGATGTAAAAGAATTTAATGGTCGCCCTTATATTTTAGAAGAGTCGATAACCGGTGAGTTTGCTATTGTTAAAGCATGGAAAGCCGACCGCTTTGGTAATTTAGTATTTCGCCACACAGCAATGAACTTTAACCCACTTGCTGCAACTGCTGGTAAAATTACGGTAGCCGAAGTAGAAGAAATTGTAGAGCCGGGTGAACTTGAGCCAAGCCAAATTC
>NZ_JBEOOY010000498.1:0-248 GCF_040309585.1 Psychrobacter sp. GW64-MNA-CIBAN-0177 | reverse complement strand
CCCATATTTAAAGAAAAAATACTAAAAATTGAGACAGTGTCCATAGCTGAAAGAGCCTCATCGGGTTACGAGCGTATTCAGATTTGGCAGCAAGCTATCGAGGCAATTAAGCAGCAACCGCTATGGGGTTATGGCTGGAATCAAGGATCTTTCGCTCAATATCAAACTATAGATAAGCATTATTTTAGCCATTATTTATCGAGCTTTCATAATATATTTTTAGATATTTTTATTTGGTGCGGTATACC
>NZ_JBEOOY010000497.1:0-248 GCF_040309585.1 Psychrobacter sp. GW64-MNA-CIBAN-0177 | reverse complement strand
GCATCGGCCCGACCACGCCAAGCACGATCAGCAACAATTGAATGCGCCCGCGCCGGCGGCTGGGAACGGGTTTGGCCTCAGACATGCTGGGTGGATTCATGACGCTTCCCATGGCGTTTCTCCTTTGCGTGGTGCCAGCCGAAATAGAGGTAAAGACCGAGCAGGGCCGTGGCCATGGCGAACCATTGCACGGCGTAGCCGAGGTGTTTTTCCGGGCCCATCGCGACTACCGGCCAATCGGTCTGGTA
>NZ_JBEOOY010000496.1:0-248 GCF_040309585.1 Psychrobacter sp. GW64-MNA-CIBAN-0177 | reverse complement strand
GAGATGATCCCTGCGGTGTTACCAACACGCGTACCGAACTTATTAATCAATGGTTCATCAGGTATTGCGGTCGGTATGGCCACTAACATTCCACCTCACAACTTAACAGAAGTAGTGAAAGGCTGTTTGGCGTTAATCGAAGATCCAAGTTTATCGATTGAACAGTTAATGGAATACATTCCAGGTCCAGATTTTCCAACGGCAGCTTCAATAAACGGTCGCAAAGGCATTATCGATGCTTATCACAC
>NZ_JBEOOY010000495.1:0-248 GCF_040309585.1 Psychrobacter sp. GW64-MNA-CIBAN-0177 | reverse complement strand
CGCGTAACCTTCATGGCATCAACCGAAGGTGGTGTTGATATCGAAGAAGTCGCTAACGAGACGCCAGAAAAAATCTTTAAAGTAAGCGTAGACCCATTAGTAGGTCTTATGCCTTACCAAGCGCGTGATGTTGCATTCAAACTTGGTCTAGAAGGCAAGCAGATCAACCAGTTTGTAAAAATTATGACTGGTGCTTATCATGCTTTTGTCGAAAACGACTTTGCATTACTTGAAGTCAACCCGTTAGC
>NZ_JBEOOY010000494.1:0-248 GCF_040309585.1 Psychrobacter sp. GW64-MNA-CIBAN-0177 | reverse complement strand
GTATTATGAGGGATTGTGTTGGTTCATAATATCAACAACTGGCGGCATTGGTTTTGACACCTTACCTTCAGCTTGCAACTCTTTGGTGGTTTTGGCATCAATGGCTAGTCCAGAAATCAAGGCGATGTCTTTGACAGGCTTACGTTGGCGAGTGGCAAAGCTCACTGGTACCATACGCGCAAATTCATAAACATGCAGGTAAGACTCTTCGCCACCTTCAAAATCTTCATCGTCTTCTAATCGAATAC
>NZ_JBEOOY010000493.1:0-248 GCF_040309585.1 Psychrobacter sp. GW64-MNA-CIBAN-0177 | reverse complement strand
AACGTCGCTGCTGGCAATTGATGCGCAAGCTTGGCACCGACTATTGCCATCATAAAGCTGACCACAGAGATACATAAGAATCCAGAAATATGCACAAAACCTATTGTGCCAGCTGGCAAGTTTTCAACGTTTTTGCCAAACCAAGCAAACCCAAGCGCACCAGCAATGGCAATCGGTAAACCACATGCAGCAGATGTACCGACTGACTGCTTCATCGGTAACCCTGCCCAATTTAAAAAGGGTACGGT
>NZ_JBEOOY010000492.1:0-248 GCF_040309585.1 Psychrobacter sp. GW64-MNA-CIBAN-0177 | reverse complement strand
GTATTGTGGTCACAAACCATGCAAGCATTATCTGACAAACAAATTAATATTTTGATTGAATGTGGTAGTGGCAATGTACTTAGCAACTTGGCAAAACGTCAAGCCCAACCTATTATTAGCTATCCTATTGACAAACCTGCCCGACTCGACAAATTAATAGAGGTATTATCATGAGCCGTACGATTATTTTAGTCACTGGTGCCAGCCGTGGTATTGGTAAAGCCGTTGCAAAGCGTTTTGCTAAAGAA
>NZ_JBEOOY010000491.1:0-248 GCF_040309585.1 Psychrobacter sp. GW64-MNA-CIBAN-0177 | reverse complement strand
CCGGTGTAGTTGATGAGGTTGTAGACGCCGCTGCCAAAGCCGCCGATATCGGTGACATTGAGGTTGCCGTCCAGGGTCAGATTGCCGCCGACATTCAGCAGGCCTGTGCCGCCACCCAGCACCGGAGTGCCGAGACCGACATCCAGGTTCGAGTTGCCGCCCAGCACCAACGAGCCCACCGACAGCGTGCTGCCGGAGGCCAGGCCGATGTGCCCACCGTCTGCCACAGTCACCGCACCGCCCAATGA
>NZ_JBEOOY010000490.1:0-248 GCF_040309585.1 Psychrobacter sp. GW64-MNA-CIBAN-0177 | reverse complement strand
ATGTACCAGTGATGCCCATGGTCAGCTCAAATACAGCCGTATCAGTGTTGGCATACTTGGCGTAAAGCACTTCGCCTTGCTCAGTGACTTTAATTTCTCCATGCAATGTACCCGCTGGTTGTGCGGCAATCGCGTTATGCGTTGATCCGCCACCACGACTCACTGAGCCACCACGACCATGGAACAAGCGTGTTTTAATACCGTATTCTTCAGCGATACGATTGATAGTTTGCTGCGCGCTATACAGC
>NZ_JBEOOY010000489.1:0-248 GCF_040309585.1 Psychrobacter sp. GW64-MNA-CIBAN-0177 | reverse complement strand
ACATTGAATAACGAAGAAGCCGTACCGGTTAAAGATCCAGCAGCGCTTGCCCCTGACAACCCCAAAGATAGCTATGAAGGGCGTAAGAATGACCCAGATATTGATGGACCTCAGCAAAAATCTCAAGAGACTGATGAAATCTATGTCGACCCCCGTAAAGAAGAAAATTTACCGGATGGTGGCAAGAATGTAGGCGAGTTAAATGCGTATGATTTAAGCCAAAAAGGCAATCAAATATAATTAAGAAA
>NZ_JBEOOY010000488.1:0-249 GCF_040309585.1 Psychrobacter sp. GW64-MNA-CIBAN-0177 | reverse complement strand
AAGCAATGCTTCAAGGCGACCTTGCGCAATTTCAGCTTGGTAAGGGGTATAAGCAGTATACCAGCCTGGATTTTCAAGCACATTACGCTGAATAACGGCAGGCATGCGTACAGGAGCATAGCCTTGACCGATATAGCTTTTATTAACCGTAATTTTGTCTGCCATAGTACGTAATTTAGCAAGTGCAGTATGCTCACTCATCGCTAGTGGCAAATCGATTTCTTTTTTGAGACGAACGGCATCAGGAAC
>NZ_JBEOOY010000487.1:0-249 GCF_040309585.1 Psychrobacter sp. GW64-MNA-CIBAN-0177 | reverse complement strand
GCCATAAGATACGACTGAGTATCCAATCGCGCTCAGGGTATTGTTTTCCTAGTATCTCGCTATATATTTCTCCGGTTGGCACTCGCCCTATAAATACAGCATTAATAGAGTAGTCGCCACCTATTTTTTCAGCGATAACATGTTCGCCAAGCGGTGTACAGCCACTGTCTTGCTGACTACCGACACCATTTTTGGCGGTTGAAATATCATAGTGAGCTATCTCTTTATCATTCTGATAAACGCTTAGTA
>NZ_JBEOOY010000486.1:0-249 GCF_040309585.1 Psychrobacter sp. GW64-MNA-CIBAN-0177 | reverse complement strand
CCCTTGATTCGGTACGCCCTGAAAAACAGCGCTCAACGGCGCAAGAAACATTGGATTTTTATGTGCCTTTTGCTCGCTTGATGGGGCTAAATGACATTGCCGATTATATCGAAGTGTTGTGTTATCGCAATCTTGATTCAGATATGTATAACAAATTGTCTGATAAGTTATTGCAACATGGACTTGGGCGTAATTTTCAACGAGAAGCTATTCATCGTTATTTGACCATAGTATTGACCAATCTAGGGC
>NZ_JBEOOY010000485.1:0-249 GCF_040309585.1 Psychrobacter sp. GW64-MNA-CIBAN-0177 | reverse complement strand
CTCGCGACCCACTAGACGTTTTTTCCAATATTCTGTTTGCAGTCGATATTCAAAAGTTTTTGAACCCGATTTTATTTGGTGAAAATAAACAGCTTTAAGAGGCAAATGTAATACACGCTTTTTAGTCATTTTTCTGCTCTCTTTGCTTTGGCTTAACAACTGAGTGATACACCCAGTTGCGACGTTTAACGGTTGGTTTCATTGCTCACCTAATGCTGTACGGTTTATAATTTGAAATTAGCTATTAAC
>NZ_JBEOOY010000484.1:0-249 GCF_040309585.1 Psychrobacter sp. GW64-MNA-CIBAN-0177 | reverse complement strand
GCTTACAACAAGCTTTGAAGAGAGTATTGATCACTACGAAGCACCATTTTTTAGCTACGAGAATTTAACCGAACCCTCAATCAAACCATTTACCTCTGTACCACTACAACATATAGACTTATCACTACAGCAAAATCATATCTCACAGCGGGATTTAGCGCTGAATTCAAATATTCGTGTACTTCCGAAATCAAGCTATCAGGCAGTGTTTTCAGCGCTTGCCGAAGACACTCAATCCTCATCCAATAC
>NZ_JBEOOY010000483.1:0-249 GCF_040309585.1 Psychrobacter sp. GW64-MNA-CIBAN-0177 | reverse complement strand
AATCTGAGCCCACTCAATAATTTCACTAGCAAGCTGCGCAATACCCGTTTCTGCGTATTCACAGCGCCCACCTTCAGGAATACACAGTAGATGTTGTTTATCGGCGTAAGTCGGGGTTGATAACAGAATGTATTGCACAACATCATCTAAATGCATGCCGGCTATGTTATCGGCATATGGCAACTCAGCAACATTAATAATATTAGCCCCATTTTGAATCGCGGCAGCGTAATTGCCTTGGGGGTGTTG
>NZ_JBEOOY010000482.1:0-249 GCF_040309585.1 Psychrobacter sp. GW64-MNA-CIBAN-0177 | reverse complement strand
AAATAAATACCGCGATAGTTGCTGTGCCTTTGGCGCAGACAATGTGTAAAGCTGTGTAAAAAAACAGTAACGACAATCGACAATAAAAACAGTAACTATATAAACAATCACCATAAAAAAACGCCAAGCATTTAATACTTGGCGTTGATTTGTACTATTAGGCTGACTTATTAATATCTATTTACCATAAGTGCATAAATATGCGGTTTCTACCGCAACTTTAACGCCAAATTTTTGGTTGGCTTCAAT
>NZ_JBEOOY010000481.1:0-249 GCF_040309585.1 Psychrobacter sp. GW64-MNA-CIBAN-0177 | reverse complement strand
GCCGCAGGGGTCAGTAAACGCTGTGCTTTTGTAAAGCTTGCAGTAGAAGTAGTTTGGCTATGATCAGACATAAGATAACCTAAGAAAAAGAGGTTGAAATCTAGAGATAATCAACAAAATAAAGAGACAAAAAAAGCGCCAACATAGGCGCTTTCGATATATGGCTAGTGTTTCATGTGTAGTCAATAATATAGAAATGACAGACTCCAATGACGCACTAAAACCATAAACATCGTATGTATCTACTAA
>NZ_JBEOOY010000480.1:0-249 GCF_040309585.1 Psychrobacter sp. GW64-MNA-CIBAN-0177 | reverse complement strand
CCGTTGTGATGGCGCTGCTGGGTGCAATGGTCCTGTCCGTTACCTTTGTTCCTGCAGCTATTGCCATGTTCGTCACTGGCAAGGTGAAGGAAGAGGAAGGCGTGGTCATGCGCACAGCTCGACTGCGCTATGAACCGGTTCTGCAATGGGTGCTGGGACATCGGAACATCGCTTTCTCGGCCGCAGTAGCCTTGGTCGTGCTCAGTGGTTTGCTGGCAAGTCGTATGGGTAGCGAGTTCATCCCAAGCC
>NZ_JBEOOY010000479.1:0-249 GCF_040309585.1 Psychrobacter sp. GW64-MNA-CIBAN-0177 | reverse complement strand
CAGGTTTATCAGGCTCTGGTAAATCGTCATTAGCATTTGATACCCTGTATGCCGAAGGACAGCGCCGTTATGTCGAAAGTCTGTCTGCTTATGCGCGTCAATTTTTATCACAGATGGAAAAGCCAGAAGTCGATAGTATCGAGGGTTTATCTCCGGCAATCGCTATTGAGCAAAAATCAACCAACCACAATCCGCGCTCAACAGTTGGGACGATTACTGAGATTTACGATTATTTACGCCTATTATATG
>NZ_JBEOOY010000478.1:0-250 GCF_040309585.1 Psychrobacter sp. GW64-MNA-CIBAN-0177 | reverse complement strand
ACTACTCTTTTTTGTGCAGTGGTGTCGTGACGGAAAAGATTTTTGGTAATATCCGTACATTTTTTTGTAGCTTTAATTTTAATTATGTTAATGGGTCTTTGGTTTTGACTGAATTTGTGTTTATAAAGGTGTTAAAAGAATTTCGTGAAAAAGGTTGGGTTTAGCGCCTGTATTGAAAGGTTGGTAAGTTTAAAGCCAGCTGAATTTGAAAGACGGTATTGTGAGAATTTGACTTTGTCAGGCATTGCAG
>NZ_JBEOOY010000477.1:0-250 GCF_040309585.1 Psychrobacter sp. GW64-MNA-CIBAN-0177 | reverse complement strand
CCCCAAAAGCGACAAATAGCATTTGTGCGCCTTGAAGCGGAATTAACACGCGTTTCATATTGTTCTCCATCATTATTTAGAAAGTTAGCGTGTGATTAAACGGCGCGAATTGTCACATAAAAGCGATAATATGCATAACAACTTTGAGGTCGCTGTAGAGATTATTGTTATTTGATATGGCTACAATACTGGGTCAATTTGGCGGCAGTAAAAAAGAGTTTTCGTTATCCATTACTCGATAGAATTTTAT
>NZ_JBEOOY010000476.1:0-250 GCF_040309585.1 Psychrobacter sp. GW64-MNA-CIBAN-0177 | reverse complement strand
GGTAGAGTTACTTCGCCGTGCGCGCTCAAGCGACAACGGCAGTGAAGGCGATATAGATAACGCGTTAATGATCACCATGACCGGCATAGCTGCAGGTATGCGCAATACTGGTTAATAGCCAAATAAAAATAAGGGGGTTGCGCAGCGCCGTAACCCCTTATTTTATGCATATGCGCTGGCATTTTATGCGCTAACCTTTTAAACTACTTAGCCATTGAATAACAAAAATTATATTATGGCTTCTGCAACC
>NZ_JBEOOY010000475.1:0-250 GCF_040309585.1 Psychrobacter sp. GW64-MNA-CIBAN-0177 | reverse complement strand
ATGCTACACTTTTTATGGTGGCTTTTTTATTATGGAATTTTTAGCTCAGTTTTTTTAACCTAGTTTTTTAACTTAGTGTTTCAAGCCATTTTATTTAAGCCTAGCGCATTTAAGCCTATTGTGTTTAACCTTATGAGGAAGAGAAGCGATCATGAACCCACTCAAACAAAGCCTAGCTGATGATATTATCAAGTCAATGAAAGCTCATGATATCGAGCGCGTCAAGGTATTGCGCAATGTGCAAGCGGTC
>NZ_JBEOOY010000474.1:0-250 GCF_040309585.1 Psychrobacter sp. GW64-MNA-CIBAN-0177 | reverse complement strand
AAATACCCCTATTAGACAAAGGGATAACAACCACTAAAACCAACAAAAAAACCTTAAGTTTCAATCGAGTGTTTAACTTGTGCTGGTCAAATACTATCAGTAATAAAATACACTAAATAACAATATGTTAATGTATAATTAGTGTTTGAGTGGCAAGCAAAATTAACACGCATTAAACTGAAAACCATCTAGCAAACTTTACCTTTACGTAAACTTCATATATCTTGCATCAAAAGAAACACTTTTGGTG
>NZ_JBEOOY010000473.1:0-250 GCF_040309585.1 Psychrobacter sp. GW64-MNA-CIBAN-0177 | reverse complement strand
ACCTGATATTAAGCAACTGGCGATCCGTTATCAAATACGTCCGGAATTACTTGAAATAGAAATTACAGAAACGTCACTGATGAATGATGTTGAACAAGCAATTACTAAATTAGAACAACTCAAATCAGCGGGTTTTGGTATTGCGGTCGATGATTTTGGCACAGGATATTCTTCATTATCATATTTACGTCATTTACCGATTACCACAATGAAAATTGACCGTGCATTTGTTAGCGATCTTCCAGAAGAT
>NZ_JBEOOY010000472.1:0-250 GCF_040309585.1 Psychrobacter sp. GW64-MNA-CIBAN-0177 | reverse complement strand
CAATTGGGCAGACCGCACACACACAACCGTCGTTATTGGTAAGTACAACCACGGGTTTGGAGCGAATAGCAGGGTCGAATACTTTTTCGGCACTGGCATAAAAAGCAACGGCATCAACTAAGGCATACATGAAAGTAACTCAGGACTCTGGCGATGCAGCCTAATAGAGCGAGTTACCACACCTTCAAGCTGAAACTCATCTGACTCAGTCAATTGCACCGGCTTATAAGCAGAAGAGGCTGATAGCAAG
>NZ_JBEOOY010000471.1:0-250 GCF_040309585.1 Psychrobacter sp. GW64-MNA-CIBAN-0177 | reverse complement strand
GCCGATAACGATGGCAACGATCACCTGGAAATACAGGCTTTTATAGAACGGCTGACGAGTCGTCATTGCAAAGTTTCCTCAAGAGCCTCGTGTGGCAAATATCCGCCATTGCCCACGACACTTGAATTGCGAACCCTCCTGCACTGGAGGGATTTGTTTTGGCGAGCTGCGCTGGGCAGATCTGCGTTTCCTATCGCAAACGCCATGCCACTTTACTGAAAACCGCTAAAGGCCTTTAGAGATCAGGCCC
>NZ_JBEOOY010000470.1:0-250 GCF_040309585.1 Psychrobacter sp. GW64-MNA-CIBAN-0177 | reverse complement strand
ATATATACCCTTGAAGAATCACTCTACAATGACTTCAGTAAGTTAATCATATCAACATCAAAACAAGGCGTTACCTCATCAATGAGCTACATAGCATATATTAGTTTGTTTCTCGTTCTGTCTGTCACTACGGCCAACTACTTTTTGGAGGGAGCAATATTTCGCATGTTTAAAAAAGTCGATGTCGAAGTGTTTCCTGAAGTGATTGGTAGCCTAACCCTTCAGGGTAAACCTCTAGCCGATATTAAGC
>NZ_JBEOOY010000469.1:0-250 GCF_040309585.1 Psychrobacter sp. GW64-MNA-CIBAN-0177 | reverse complement strand
ATCATCAATCGCTCAAATAATGATTAATGCTAGACATGAAATAACAGGGAATGATAGAAAAAGGCTTTAAAAGCTTAAAAATAGATAAAATGAGCGCGGTTGGCATATCTTAATAATGACAAACTGATGATAAACCTTTGACGTATAGTGTATATAAGGATATAGATAGTAAAAATCAAGTTTAAAAACAAGGAGATATCGTAAAATAATGGGGAGGTAAATACTATTGATGAGTGTGAGATGAAAAAAT
>NZ_JBEOOY010000468.1:0-250 GCF_040309585.1 Psychrobacter sp. GW64-MNA-CIBAN-0177 | reverse complement strand
ACTGTGCACCGATCTGATTGCAGACAGTGCAGACAGCGAGCATGCAGATAGTGATACTGACAGCGCTTGGATTGATAAAAAATTACCAACGCCGAAGCAATTGCGCGCAAAACTCGATGAATATGTCATTGGACAAGATGCGGCTAAAAAAGCATTGGCAGTGGCGGTTTATAACCATTATAAACGCCTAAAAGTCAGTCAAACTTTTGCCAATGACCGCAAAAAAGCCAAAATTGGTGCTGATGATGCG
>NZ_JBEOOY010000467.1:0-250 GCF_040309585.1 Psychrobacter sp. GW64-MNA-CIBAN-0177 | reverse complement strand
CTTATAACAATCCATTAGCGGACAATGGCGAGTGGAAAATCTATTGTAAAAAATAATTTTTTATTACGGCTCATTTGATGTCTTTTTTTGATGATAGTTATTGCGATTATTAAGAATTTTGTACTATTTTTTGTTGTACCATTTTGTAGACACTGCTAAGGAACTCATATGTTCGCTGCCGCTATCGGCTCACCAAACTTGATGTTACAAGCGACTATTTTTCTGGGTGCAGCGCTACTTTTTGTACCGC
>NZ_JBEOOY010000466.1:0-250 GCF_040309585.1 Psychrobacter sp. GW64-MNA-CIBAN-0177 | reverse complement strand
AATTAATGGCATCGCCTGGTAACGCAAGGGCGACCGCAGCTTTTAGGAACATCAGATCGATTTCGCCGCGTTGGAAGCGCTCAACCTGCCCCCCGAGGAGTGCTAGTCGTGGTTGCCCTGAGGGATCGGCATGGATTTGGCGGGCAACTCGATAGTGTAGGATTCTGGTGAGCAGCAGAGGGGATATGTGCCCATGTGCGAAGTGAATGGCCTGCAGGATGTAGGGAGGGATCGCTACCTGATGGTCCAG
>NZ_JBEOOY010000465.1:0-250 GCF_040309585.1 Psychrobacter sp. GW64-MNA-CIBAN-0177 | reverse complement strand
TTTCATATCAGCATACAGGCCAGACAGCAGATGGGGGCATTGATGGCACGGTGATAGTCAACACGAGACTTAAAGGCAGCCAAGAATATTGTATTCAATGTAAGCTTTATTCAAAAAATATTGGTGTGAAGCCGATACGTGAGTTTTTAGGTACTTTATCGCATTACAGAAACTATCATCAAGGTTACTTTGTGACTAACGCTAACTTTTCTAAAGCAGGAAAAGATTTTGCTGCTGACAAGGCCAATAT
>NZ_JBEOOY010000464.1:0-250 GCF_040309585.1 Psychrobacter sp. GW64-MNA-CIBAN-0177 | reverse complement strand
CCAGCGCACTGCACTCGCCATGGCGGGTGAGGCGGGAGGTCACGACGGCGCAGCGGTTCTCATGGCTGGCGCGGCACAGCACGTTGGTCAGCTCCATGGGGTTGGCGCCGAGGGCACTGATAACAAGGAATTGTTCGCGAACTGTGGGGGTGGACATGCAGCCTTCCTAAAGCGATGAGCGGTCGATGCCGTGTGGGCGGTATCGATCAAAGGATCAAGGGTAGCGAAAAGCGTCGCCAAGGGCTAGGAG
>NZ_JBEOOY010000463.1:0-250 GCF_040309585.1 Psychrobacter sp. GW64-MNA-CIBAN-0177 | reverse complement strand
ATTGAAGACAGCGCTGCTGAAACTGACATGAACGTTGTGATGACAGAAACCGGTAAGATTATTGAAATTCAAGGTACTGCAGAAGGCGAACCATTTAGCCATGAAGAGTTACTTGAGTTGTTAGTGTTAGCTAAAAACAGTATTCGCGAAATTGTCGATGTGCAAAAAGCCGCATTAAGTTAATATGCTGTTGAAAAATGAGGACCGATTACGGTCCTTTTTTTTAATCTAAAATTTGATGAAAGAGGAA
>NZ_JBEOOY010000462.1:0-251 GCF_040309585.1 Psychrobacter sp. GW64-MNA-CIBAN-0177 | reverse complement strand
GCGTTTTCATTGCGTGATCAGCCGGCTTCGGGCGGTGCTTTGGCCCAATGATGGCATTGCCCGACGTTTAGTTGCGCCAGAACGCATCCTCACGCGGTACTTCGCTTGTACAAGCATCTTGGCGCCAGTACCATTACGGCTCTCTTTTTCCGGCAGGAGCGGTTGCATGATTGCGGGCAGTATGGTGGCACTGGTCACACCCATGGATGCACAAGGTCGTCTCGACTGGGACAGCCTGGGCAAACTGGTGG
>NZ_JBEOOY010000461.1:0-251 GCF_040309585.1 Psychrobacter sp. GW64-MNA-CIBAN-0177 | reverse complement strand
TCCCCATAGTGGCAAACTCAAATTTATTTTGGTATTTAAGCTTACGGTTAATACCGTCTTTATAATTACTGTTACCACAGTCAACTATAATATCGCTGCACTGTACACCTGCTTCTATGAGCTCACTGCATACAGCATCAACCAACTCGCCCGCAGGAACAAGCAACAAAATAGAACGCGGTGCTTCTAAACGTCTAACCATGTCTCCTAAATCAGAAACAATATGCAGCTTATCAGCTAAACCTTCTGAC
>NZ_JBEOOY010000460.1:0-251 GCF_040309585.1 Psychrobacter sp. GW64-MNA-CIBAN-0177 | reverse complement strand
ACATTGCGCTGATAGATTCTTCATTATTAATACGGCGTAAGCTCTCAGCCAGCATTGGCGCGATAGAAACTTGACGAATTTTAGGGCAAGCTTTAGCGGCAGCAGATAACGGGATAGTATCAG
This sequence comes from Psychrobacter sp. GW64-MNA-CIBAN-0177, assembly GCF_040309585.1. Classification (NCBI taxonomy): domain Bacteria; kingdom Pseudomonadati; phylum Pseudomonadota; class Gammaproteobacteria; order Moraxellales; family Moraxellaceae; genus Psychrobacter; species Psychrobacter sp. GW64-MNA-CIBAN-0177. Next base: position 128 of record NZ_JBEOOY010000460.1, on the reverse strand, counting down.
TAACCACCACTTCATCTAATGACGATTCACTGATATTTTTTAGCGCATTACCAGACAATACTGGGTGAGTAATGTAGGCAAGGACACGGCGTGCGCCATTGTCTTTTAACGCTTGGGCCGCTTTACAT
>NZ_JBEOOY010000459.1:0-251 GCF_040309585.1 Psychrobacter sp. GW64-MNA-CIBAN-0177 | reverse complement strand
CACCACCATAGGTATAGTTATACTCAACTTGCTGTGCCGACGTTGAACTTGCTGCCCATAACTCTTCACAGGCATCTTGAGTGATATTTTCTACATCACAAGTATAGAAAGCACTGTTTTTAAGTTGGGCTTGCACGGCAAAACTTATGTCGCCAAAGCTGTTACGATATTGAACTGTTTTGTCACCACGACCGACACCATTTACCGCGCCGTCATCTTTGTTGTAAGTGTAAACACCCGCAGTGTTTCCG
>NZ_JBEOOY010000458.1:0-251 GCF_040309585.1 Psychrobacter sp. GW64-MNA-CIBAN-0177 | reverse complement strand
GGTGCAACTTGGTGCGTTGCAGCTCGCGCTCCAGGTTGCTCATGATCGCGTTTTCGGCCTGGCTGACGGCGTCGATGTCGGGCAGCAACGGGTCGACGGCGGTTTCCTGGAAGATCACCAGCACGTAGTCGTTTTCGGTCGCTTCATCGCGGTAGGGGCGGGCGCTGATGTCCACCAGGAAGGGGCCTTGCTCGCGTTGGATGCGGATCTTGCGCGAAGACACCGGGTTATTCGATTGCTGGACCTGGAAC
>NZ_JBEOOY010000457.1:0-251 GCF_040309585.1 Psychrobacter sp. GW64-MNA-CIBAN-0177 | reverse complement strand
ACCTGGTACGGTTCCTGGCGGTGGCCTACGGGCCGCTGGAAAACAGCCTGGCGCGCATCCGTCCGTCTTTGCCCGAAGCGGCACGCAGCCTTGGGGTGAGCGGCCCACGACTGTTTTGCAAAGTGTATCTGCCGTTATTGCTGCCGGGCGCGTTGAGCGCAGCGCTTCTAGTGTTCGTGGATGTGCTCAAGGAAATGCCTGCCACCTTGCTGATGCGCCCGTTTGGCTGGGACACCCTGGCGGTGCGGATC
>NZ_JBEOOY010000456.1:0-251 GCF_040309585.1 Psychrobacter sp. GW64-MNA-CIBAN-0177 | reverse complement strand
GCTTTATTTCAATCACAAAACTCAGCCCGCGCGCCAAACAAGCCACTCACAACATCGCAATGGCATTAAATAGCTTTAATGATTGATCGTTATAGGTAACCGACAGCAGAACCGACTCTAGAAACCACCAACAGATGATAAAGTTTACTCAGGCGCCATGTATTACAGGCTAACAAGCCAACTTATGCTAAAATGCGCCGATCAGCTTTATGAATGTGCAATTCTCATTTGTTTGACTGAGCGTAGTGAAC
>NZ_JBEOOY010000455.1:0-251 GCF_040309585.1 Psychrobacter sp. GW64-MNA-CIBAN-0177 | reverse complement strand
GAGCTGCTTTTGCGCATGTACTGATTTTTTATCTCATTAATATACTGATATAAGGCTTTATCGCTTTGTATCTCATGCTTAGTTGGATAGTTTTTGTCAATATATTCGCCCAGCCGCCCACTGCTTATCAATGTGGCGGCTTGGGTTTGAATGTGCTCAGGGTAGTGGGCGATATAATTTAATGTGGTCAAGAGGAATGCCTTTTCAACTATATAATTTTGAATGATATAAACCGTATTTAAGGTTTAAAC
>NZ_JBEOOY010000454.1:0-251 GCF_040309585.1 Psychrobacter sp. GW64-MNA-CIBAN-0177 | reverse complement strand
CTACAGAACGTACAGCTTCAAAACTGGAATCCAAGTTTAATTTTCATAGACAAAATTAACACTTGAATTCGGGGAGTATGCAGCGATTGGATAGAGTCTATAAATTCAAAATTAGTAATATAGTCATAATATAAGGAAATTTATGAAATATTTAGGGTTGATATTTTTATCAATTATAAGCACGACCCTTGGCGCCAACGAAGTTGATCAAAATGGCAAGATATACAATCAGAGGGATTGTTTCTCAGGAC
>NZ_JBEOOY010000453.1:0-251 GCF_040309585.1 Psychrobacter sp. GW64-MNA-CIBAN-0177 | reverse complement strand
AAATACCAGTCTGCTATTACTTAATCGTTGGCAAATGGGTTCGGGTAAAATCGCGACGCCCAAGTTTGCTTCAACCATCGCGGCTAAAAAATCCCATTGACCCGTTCTAAAGGCTATATTGAGTTGCACCCCAGCTTCACGGCTTAAACGGTTAATTAACTTTGCTAATGAAAAATCTTCGTTATAAAGAATGAATGGATAAGATTCAAAGTCTTGCCAGCGTATCTCCGCTTTATCTGTGAGTGGATGTC
>NZ_JBEOOY010000452.1:0-251 GCF_040309585.1 Psychrobacter sp. GW64-MNA-CIBAN-0177 | reverse complement strand
GTGCATGGGTATGAACACCCAACAATTGCTATCAATGTTAAAACAACAGCTCGCTAAACTTGAGCAAGACGCATTAATACACGACCAGAATTTGGCGCCTTCGCAACGACAGTCTTTACAAGAAATTGAACGATTTAACAGTCAGCTATTTGCCCAACAAGGAGCCCAACTAAGCCCTTGTATCACTCAGTTACGTCAAGATATTAAACAACTTGAAAAACAACTTTACCTTAAGTTGGGCAGTAATGTTA
>NZ_JBEOOY010000451.1:0-251 GCF_040309585.1 Psychrobacter sp. GW64-MNA-CIBAN-0177 | reverse complement strand
AGCAATGGCAACGGCTGGCCGAGCAGGTCGTCGCAGATGACTTTCAGCGAGAGCAGGCAGAACTCGACATTGAAGGCGCCCAGGGCTGGGTCTTCGCGGTAGTCAGTGGCGCTGAACCAGACGCGCTGGCCATCCTCTTCCAGGCTCAGTTCAAAAAGTGTTCCCAACAGCGCCGGGTAGCGCAGGGCCAGGCGCAAAGCGTCACCGAAGGTGGCACTGGTGAGCAGTGCATAACCGAGCATGCCGTAGGA
>NZ_JBEOOY010000450.1:0-251 GCF_040309585.1 Psychrobacter sp. GW64-MNA-CIBAN-0177 | reverse complement strand
CATTAACGTCATGCGTGCCATTAAAAACACCAAAGACATGACTATTATGATCAGCAAAGGCACGTTGATATTAGAGAATGGACAAGAAATTGAGTTCGATGAATCGCTGATAAAGTAAAAGCAGTCATTCAGATAATTGATAAAAGTGGTGTTATAAAATTCATCATAAAAAAAGCCCCAATCATTGCTGATTGGGGCTTTTTTCGAATTTGGAGGAGACGGAGAGATTCGAACTCTCGAAGGGCTACAAA
>NZ_JBEOOY010000448.1:0-252 GCF_040309585.1 Psychrobacter sp. GW64-MNA-CIBAN-0177 | reverse complement strand
CAAATGAGCGCGGCAAATCATGGCGTGAACGTGCTGATCTGCGACTGCGACGGCGTGCTGATCGACAGCGAGGCCGTGGCCGCCGACGTGATCGTGCGCGAACTCGATGCGCGCTGGCCGGGCGTCGACGCGCGGCCGGCCGTGATGCCGCTGCTCGGGCTGCGCATCGAGCGCGTGCTGGCCGGGGCGGCCGATGCGGTCGGCCGCACGCTGTCGGCCGACGACGTCGACGCGATCCGCCGCGCGGTGGAG
>NZ_JBEOOY010000447.1:0-252 GCF_040309585.1 Psychrobacter sp. GW64-MNA-CIBAN-0177 | reverse complement strand
GTATCATATTTTTTAGAGATCCTCCGGTTGCATACTCTCTAATGCGTTAATAGCCTGTAAAATTTTCTCTTTATTTTGAGTCTTGGTTTCGATTTCTTTTTCTAAAAGAGTAAGTTGGCTGCGTAGATCACGTAGGATAGAAGAGCGTCCTTCAATAGCGCTAGTATCTTCATTAGTATCCTGAGCAGAATCAACAACGTAAATACCTTGGCTAACAACTTTTCGAGCTTCTTCCACAAACTCATTAAATTC
>NZ_JBEOOY010000446.1:0-252 GCF_040309585.1 Psychrobacter sp. GW64-MNA-CIBAN-0177 | reverse complement strand
GATAGTCGCTCAGCGTGCCTGAGAACACCTTGACGACCGGCGACGTCGCCTCGGCGATCCCCTCGATCAGGCCGATCGTCGTAGCGCTCGCGCCGAGCCCCGCCATAAGGAACATCGGCAACAGGCTGTGGATGATTTCGGACGACACGTCCATCAGCAGGCTGACACAGCCGAGCACCCACACGCTGCGTGGAATCTGCCGAAGAATGCCGGTCGATGAGTCGGTCTGCATGGGTCGCTCCGGTTCAGGGA
>NZ_JBEOOY010000445.1:0-252 GCF_040309585.1 Psychrobacter sp. GW64-MNA-CIBAN-0177 | reverse complement strand
GGCTCAAGCGCATCATCCTCAAGCTCAGAGGTGTAATCACTTTGTCCGTGTTCAATAATTTTAGCAGGTGTTAACGCAGGCTCGTTTTGCTCAATATTTTGAGCATTAATACGACGCCCTGCTTGAAACTGTTGCGTTGACTCACTCATGTTAATTTGTCTCCTAGCAGGTACTGCATCACATGATCTAATCGAATATGTTTAAGTTGTTTGTCGGGGCTTGGCATCGGCGAAAATGACAAAAATTCAAACC
>NZ_JBEOOY010000444.1:0-252 GCF_040309585.1 Psychrobacter sp. GW64-MNA-CIBAN-0177 | reverse complement strand
CCTTTTGTGCGCGGATGCGTGCCAGCATGTTCCGACCCAGGCCACGACAAGGGTCGGTTGGCGAATCATGGCGCAGTTCAACCAAGTGTTGCGAGGCGCTGGTCGACTGCGTAAGACCGTCAAAGGTGGTTTTTCTTCCTCGCCTGGCATCCCGTCAGGCCCACTCTTCACTTTCTTCAGTCCAGTGACTGCCACTGTATTCCGGCTATAAAAAATCGGGTTGCAGCGTCTTGACGCTCCCCTGTGACAGGC
>NZ_JBEOOY010000443.1:0-252 GCF_040309585.1 Psychrobacter sp. GW64-MNA-CIBAN-0177 | reverse complement strand
GGTATTAGCATTCGCACCACTAATATTGCTGAAATTAGCCATGAAACGGCAAAAATAGGCAAGCTGTGGCAAACATTTTATCAAAATCATGTGAGCCAACTTGAAAAGGGTGAGGATGTCTATGGCGTTTATCATAACTATGAGAGTGATGATGTCGGCGCTTTTGATGTGGTCGCCAGTTGGAAAGTAGACAGCCAGCAAGATGAGCAAGAACAGTCAGGCAATGACGACACGGCAAGTACGGTCAAAACC
>NZ_JBEOOY010000442.1:0-252 GCF_040309585.1 Psychrobacter sp. GW64-MNA-CIBAN-0177 | reverse complement strand
ATATTGACCTTGCGCGGATAAAACCTGCTTTGCATGGTATTTTTGCGGTCGATGTGGTGATACTGGATGATAACGGACAGATGTTAGAAAACGGCTTTAATACGCTGATAGAAAATGGGCAAACGGGGCTATCAGGTCTGCGTGCGCACAGCTTATTTGGCGCTGCGAATATTGGCACCCGACCTTCAGTGGATAAACCGCACAATTGGCGCCTAGAAGTGCATTTCCCGCAATTACATGCCAATTTATACG
>NZ_JBEOOY010000441.1:0-252 GCF_040309585.1 Psychrobacter sp. GW64-MNA-CIBAN-0177 | reverse complement strand
ACTCGAGGGAGATCGAAATAAAGTACGCTTTGAGCAAACTAACCTTGCCCGCGTTATTATTCAAGCGCAAATGAATACCGAAGGTGCCGATTTTGGCATTATCAGTGGTGGCGGTGTTCGCGATAGCATCAATGCGGGTGACGTGAGTTATAAAGACATACTCAAAGTACAGCCTTTTAAAAACCGTGTCGCTTATATCGATTTCAAAGGCAATGATATTTTAACCTATTTAAATGTCGTGACGCGTTTCCC
>NZ_JBEOOY010000440.1:0-252 GCF_040309585.1 Psychrobacter sp. GW64-MNA-CIBAN-0177 | reverse complement strand
GGATGAGGGTATTAGCGCGCTATATGAGTATTTGGGTAAGGTTGATCCGATAAGTCACCAGCGTCTTAATGCCACTGATACTCAGCGTATTACTCGCGCTATTGAGGTATATCTACAAACGGATATTTCTATAAGTGAGTGGCAACGCAAACCCAAACAAGCATTAGCAAATAACCCCAATCAAAATTGGCACGTATTGGCAGTGATGCCTGATCGTCCGTGGTTGCATGAGCGTATCGCCCAGCGTCTAGA
>NZ_JBEOOY010000439.1:0-252 GCF_040309585.1 Psychrobacter sp. GW64-MNA-CIBAN-0177 | reverse complement strand
ACATTTTACCTGTTGTCAGGCGGTCTGGCTAGCACTAGTGCAAGTTTCACTCATTTGAATCTAAACTTTGTAATAGCCTTGAAAATTGTAATGATTTATCGTTGGCGTTAAACGTGATGGATTGAGCGGAGTAAAAACCAAATTCCGCGGCCATTTGGCGACTTTGTTGCTGGACTTGAACGAGATTACTTTGGCTTAAATCGCGATTAAAGCTGAGCAACATTTCCGTGGTTTGTTGATATAGGGCATAAT
>NZ_JBEOOY010000438.1:0-252 GCF_040309585.1 Psychrobacter sp. GW64-MNA-CIBAN-0177 | reverse complement strand
GGCCACTGGGGATCCATTGGCTGGCGGTGAGAAAGCACATGAAGTTGACGCAGAACAGGCACAGCCCCTGCGCCAGGCAGATCAGGTGCCCGCGCCGGTTCATCGCCTGCAACTTGCGGCTGAGCAGCAACAGCACGAACAGCACCAGGGCGGCCAAGCCGAAGCGATAGACAATCGACACAGGAATCGCCACCACGCCCAACTGCCATTTGAGGGCGATCCAGGTGGTGCCCCAGATGAGCACCGTGAGTA
>NZ_JBEOOY010000437.1:0-252 GCF_040309585.1 Psychrobacter sp. GW64-MNA-CIBAN-0177 | reverse complement strand
CTGATAACCCATTTAAATTAGAAAAAGTTATCAAAAATAGCGATATACCATCATATTAGTTTTGTATAAAACGATTGGTCTTAAATCATCTTAATTATAAAAGGGCTGTCTCTTAATTACAAACTTATCCCCTAAATAATAAGCACATACGACGCCTTTTATAAAACTCATGAGTCTACTTATAATTTTAATGTTAGCTATAACTATATTATTGTTTGAATAGATAGAATTGGTCTATGCTCACCCATACCC
>NZ_JBEOOY010000436.1:0-252 GCF_040309585.1 Psychrobacter sp. GW64-MNA-CIBAN-0177 | reverse complement strand
ATCTAGAGCAATAACATAGCCATGCTCCGAACCTAAATATATTTTACCATAAGCTTGTAATATTCCGCCCGATAATTTTGCACTATCGTTATCGGCCCATGGCCAAAACGATACATCTTGGCGCACATCGCTTTTCCATAGCGTATCGCCATTTTCTAGCTTAAGTGCTTTTACTTGGCCTTCGCGGTTAGCAACGTATACGGTATCTTTATATACAGCAGGTGATAAGCGTGAAAAATAATGCTCTACACC
>NZ_JBEOOY010000435.1:0-253 GCF_040309585.1 Psychrobacter sp. GW64-MNA-CIBAN-0177 | reverse complement strand
GCATACCCCTGTAGTCGTAGTTTTGAATCGGCGGTTGTCGCAAATAACTCTGCATCTGCTTGGGTAAAGTTACTGACTTCAATAGCGTTAAACGTTTTGCACATACCCCAGCCGTTGTAGTTGTTGGGTTTATAAGTTGCTTCAACTTGCTGCTGTTCGTGCATTAGCGTGAAGAACGGGGTTGATAACGTGACCACACCTTGTTTGGTACTGAACATTTTGGTTACCTTATTCATGCTGCACCGCCTAATAC
>NZ_JBEOOY010000434.1:0-253 GCF_040309585.1 Psychrobacter sp. GW64-MNA-CIBAN-0177 | reverse complement strand
AAGCGGCCCAGTTCGTCGAGGCCGCGCGCGAACGCGGCTTCGACTGGTACGCGGGCGTACCCTGCTCGTACCTGACGCCGTTCATCAATTACGTGTTGCAGGACCCGACGCTGCACTACGTATCGGCCGCCAACGAAGGCGACGCGGTCGCGCTGATCGCGGGCGCAACGCTCGGCGGCAAGCGCGGAATCGCGATGATGCAGAACTCCGGGCTCGGCAACGCGGTGAGCCCGCTCACGTCGCTGACCTGGAC
>NZ_JBEOOY010000433.1:0-253 GCF_040309585.1 Psychrobacter sp. GW64-MNA-CIBAN-0177 | reverse complement strand
AAATAAAGGGTATAAATAAATAGCATTTATACTAAAAATATATTTATCAAGAATTACTAAATACAGTAATTATTAAGTAATAAATCTTTCGAATGTTGATAAAAATTTGATTGTCTAATGATAAATATGGTGTGAATGCTTAAAATTATAAGCAACGCTAATATAAACAAAAATACTGACAATAACAATGACTTATCGTTATTTTCTACTAAAATCAATAAATGGTGGTTAATTCGATGACAATCAATGATAT
>NZ_JBEOOY010000432.1:0-253 GCF_040309585.1 Psychrobacter sp. GW64-MNA-CIBAN-0177 | reverse complement strand
CATTACGATACATTGTTTTAGTGCGAATTTTCGCCATAAAACGTTCAACTAAATCGCAAGCCATGTCATCAACACGAGGATCATTATTACCAAATTTTGGATAATCACCTTGAATATCAAAATCAACCGCAATACCATCTTCGTCGCGGATAGGCTTAACTTGAGCGTACTTAATCGCTGACAATGAATCGGCGGCAATCGATAAACCGGCAATACCACAGGCCATTGTGCGGCGCACATCACGGTCATGTAA
>NZ_JBEOOY010000431.1:0-253 GCF_040309585.1 Psychrobacter sp. GW64-MNA-CIBAN-0177 | reverse complement strand
CCCTTTTATTGCTGATATGAAGTTATTAGGCAAAATCCATAATGCGACTAAGACGCTTTATCGTGATGAAGGTTTAGACATGCATGAGATTGGCGAGAAAGTTCGTCAATTAGTGGATGAGCATATTTTGAGTACGGGCGTAGACCCTAAAATTCCACCAGTGGATTTACTGGCTGCGAACTTTAAAGACAGTATCAAACCGTCTAAGTCAGATGAGTCTAAGGCATCTGAAATTGAAAGTGCGATTAAGCAC
>NZ_JBEOOY010000430.1:0-253 GCF_040309585.1 Psychrobacter sp. GW64-MNA-CIBAN-0177 | reverse complement strand
AAACTCACGACTCTCACGCCATCCCTGAGTTGAGCTTCATCACCGCTCAGGTGACTTAGAATGTATAGCTGCATCGGGTCGGCTGTGACTGGCTCTTCATCACCGCTCAGGTGACTTAGAAAAATGGCAGGCGTACCGCTTACTGGTACACCGACTTCATCACCGCTCAGGTGACTTAGAAAATAAGACGCTGTTCCGTTAGCAGTTGCAATCACTTCATCACCGCTCAGGTGACTTAGAAAAATGACACGCA
>NZ_JBEOOY010000429.1:0-253 GCF_040309585.1 Psychrobacter sp. GW64-MNA-CIBAN-0177 | reverse complement strand
ATTCAGGCCATTGGGTACGTTCTGAATCCTTGTACCTCACATTAGAAGTTGCTGAAAATCAACGTTATGAGCTTGCTACACCTGATATTTATAGTGCAGAAGCTGCTCGTGATTTTTTAGATAACCCACAAGTCACGCTGAGTATTAATGGTCAACAACACAAAAGTGTCGCATTATTGACTCAGTCGCAGTTATTAACTCAATTAGTGTTGAGGTAAGTTTAAAAGTGGTTAGCAAGTCTTATCATCAGAAG
>NZ_JBEOOY010000428.1:0-254 GCF_040309585.1 Psychrobacter sp. GW64-MNA-CIBAN-0177 | reverse complement strand
GTCGAAAACATGGCACTACATACGTGTAGCAACTGTAATCATACCGAAGCTATCTTTGGCACAGGTGGCGGCGAAAAAATCGCTGAGCAATATCAGGTGCCGCTATTAGGTCAGTTGCCATTGGCGAGCGTTATTCGTGCACAAGTGGATAATGGTGAGCAAAGTGTCTTAGCCGATGATGAATTTGCACCTTACTATATGAGAATTGCTAAAAATATTGAAGCCAATATTAATAAATTTGCCAAGCCTATCGA
>NZ_JBEOOY010000427.1:0-254 GCF_040309585.1 Psychrobacter sp. GW64-MNA-CIBAN-0177 | reverse complement strand
AATCATTATTGCGGGCAGTGGTATGTGTAATGGCGGCCGCATTCGTAATCATTTTGTGCATAACCTATGGCGTAAAGAAGCCGATATTATTATTTGTGGTTTTCAGGCAATGGGAACGCCAGGCCGAATACTCGTCGACGGTGCTGAAGAACTGACGATTCATGGCCAGAGTATTAAGGTTGCTGCAAGTATCCATACGGTAGGTGGGTTATCAGCCCATGCCGACCAAGCCGAGTTATTGTCTTGGTATCGCC
>NZ_JBEOOY010000426.1:0-254 GCF_040309585.1 Psychrobacter sp. GW64-MNA-CIBAN-0177 | reverse complement strand
ATGAGACGTCGCGCAACCCGCAGCTCAAGAACCTGCTGGCCATTTTGAAGATGGCCGAGCATATCTGTTCGTCCTATCGCGTACTGGGTAACCAGGCGGTGGACCATGAGTGGAATGCCATCGGCCATCTGGTGCTGGATTACGTGGGCCTGTCGGACTACGACTTCGAGAGCCTGAAGTTGTCGATCCGCGAACTGGGCGCGCACTGACCCGTTATTCAAGAGGTACACATGCCCGAGTTACCAGAAGTCGAA
>NZ_JBEOOY010000425.1:0-254 GCF_040309585.1 Psychrobacter sp. GW64-MNA-CIBAN-0177 | reverse complement strand
CATTTGCACCATCATCGGGGGAAAATAAGCCGATTTTTCCAACTGACTCGATAAGCTTGCACCTTCAGTGACCCTATCAGCGGCAGAAATAACAGCGCGTTGAATATGCAGATTGGTAGTCACCGCCGCACCAATATGCAACGCTTCAATCAACGGCACACCTGAGCGCACTAAAATAGCAAGGGTACTGGCAAAACGTGCCGCATTAAGACCTTTTGACAAGCGCGCAAGGATAGGCAGCTTGAGCACCAAAC
>NZ_JBEOOY010000424.1:0-254 GCF_040309585.1 Psychrobacter sp. GW64-MNA-CIBAN-0177 | reverse complement strand
ATTAGAAGTCGAACGTCTGAAACAAGGTGCAAAAAGCGACCTTTACCAATTATATCGAAATTGCTCACTCGCGGTGTTAGCTTCAGGCCTTATCAGCGACAGTTCCGAAGACCTGTTTAGTCGCTATGAATCTTTTAGCCTTAATATTTTACAGCGTGAAAGAGGCATCCAAATTGAACTCATCAACCCTCCTCTGCAAGCCTTCGTCGACGGGGAAATCATTGTCGGTATTCAAGAACATTTGTTTGCAGTAC
>NZ_JBEOOY010000423.1:0-254 GCF_040309585.1 Psychrobacter sp. GW64-MNA-CIBAN-0177 | reverse complement strand
CTTCTAACCAGTTGGCAAGAAAGAAAACATAGGCTTAACCATATGAAATAAAATGACTTTAAGTGTTCACTCTACCGACAATTACTTGTACATTACCGACGAATTACATGGCTGGAGTGCCGTTGAGTAGAGCTTCAAGCGGGAATTTAAGCTGCTCGTTAGTCCGAAAATTTAACAACTACGCTGGATTTTTCTTTGCTTACGCTAACTAACTCTAAATCTCTTAAAATGCCAATAATATGGCTTCCATATAC
>NZ_JBEOOY010000422.1:0-254 GCF_040309585.1 Psychrobacter sp. GW64-MNA-CIBAN-0177 | reverse complement strand
ATATACCAGTCGTCGCGTACCACGCTATCACGAATCTGATAAGAGTAATAAACAAACCAGATGCAAGCAATGACGACAAAAGCTGGCATACCAATGACAAAGATAACCACCATATAGTTTTTATACCATGGCTGGCTGTCTTGATGCTTAAAATTTGGGGCTGGACTGGACATAACATACCTATTAATCAGATATCTAGTAACCGTATCAACGGATAAGGCTGACAGCCAAAAGCTGCCAAGGTAAGGTAACTC
>NZ_JBEOOY010000421.1:0-254 GCF_040309585.1 Psychrobacter sp. GW64-MNA-CIBAN-0177 | reverse complement strand
GCCCTTTGAATTAAAGCACCATCAAGTGCAAACTAAAGCGCCAGTGAATCTACCGACTCACAGCAAACATTATAATTCCTAAAAAATGGTATTAATTGCCATGCCAAGACGGTAATCAGTTATTAGTGTTGAATACTCAAAGGCAGTGATTACAACAGCGAGTGACTTTTATGGTGAGATATACGAGCAATCTGTTTTTTGGGTACGTTTTTTACCCACATAGCAAAAAAATGTTAGCCGCTTCCTATTTCCCC
>NZ_JBEOOY010000420.1:0-254 GCF_040309585.1 Psychrobacter sp. GW64-MNA-CIBAN-0177 | reverse complement strand
ATATAAAAGACTACTACAAGCAAACAATGCTTAATCCTAATGCCGCACGTTTAAATGTGCAATTACGTGGTACTAAGTTTATAGAAAGTGACTTTGCCGATTTACCAAATCAAACTAAAATCACAACGCTTGATGCCTATTACAATGGAATTAAACTACAAAAATAAGCTTTATTTATACAGCTAAAAATAAACCCCAATGTATTGCTACATTGGGGTTTTTATTTATTAAGCCATTATTAAAAAGCCTATAAC
>NZ_JBEOOY010000419.1:0-255 GCF_040309585.1 Psychrobacter sp. GW64-MNA-CIBAN-0177 | reverse complement strand
CCTTTATTACCCTGCTTTTGAGTATTCAAATTTTTGAGAGTGATGACGATATATTATTTAGTCGTTATCTCGATGATAAAAAAGAGACAGCAACTAAAAATCGCAAAATGAAATCGGAGCGTGGTAAAAAAGCGGCCGAAGCTCGTTGGGATAAAGAGGGTAGTGACACTAGCAAAGTTGAGAACAATACAATCAATAATCAAGCATCGTCTAAGCAATGCATAAGCAATACTAATAGCATGCTTGAGCAATGCC
>NZ_JBEOOY010000418.1:0-255 GCF_040309585.1 Psychrobacter sp. GW64-MNA-CIBAN-0177 | reverse complement strand
ATCCACAACAGCAAGTGAAACAAATACGCAGGAGTGAACCACAAAAGCAGCAAGTTCGCGAAACAACTCGATCGACGCCTCAGCAAGCTTCGCGATCAATGAGTCAGCAACGTGATAATGCATCATCACGCCGTGCAAGCCAATCGAGAGACACCGGGCCTTCAAGAGAAAAACCGTCTAGAGAAAGACAGTAAACAGTAAAAAAAGCCGCGAACTACAACACAAAACAACATGAGTAGGTCTTGTCTCTCATGT
>NZ_JBEOOY010000417.1:0-255 GCF_040309585.1 Psychrobacter sp. GW64-MNA-CIBAN-0177 | reverse complement strand
GCGCCAGGCTGCGACGCGGTGATGCTCGACCTGCACGGCGCGATGGTCGCCGAGCAGAGCGCGGACGGCGAGGGCGACCTGCTCGCGCGGGTGCGTGCGGCGCTGCCGGCTGCGCCGATCGCGGTCGCGCTCGACCTGCATGCGCACGTCACGCAGAAGATGATCGACAACGCGGACGTGATCGTCAGTTTCAAGACGTATCCGCACGTCGACATGTACGAGACCGGCGAGCATGCGGCGCGGCTGCTGCTGGAC
>NZ_JBEOOY010000416.1:0-255 GCF_040309585.1 Psychrobacter sp. GW64-MNA-CIBAN-0177 | reverse complement strand
GAGATACTTCTCAATCTAAAATCGGAAAATACTTTTAATCTTAATCTTGTTCAATTTAACTTCGAATCATCGAAGATTCGAAATGTTGAAAACATCGAGGATAGAGATCTTAAGATTACCTACTCAGAAAGTGAAAACTCTCAAAAAAATAGCGTCACAATCAAAGATTACTATGTTGCTAACAACACTTCAAACCATATGGTAGAAGCTACTGAGGAGGCAGTATACGTCTCAGAAATAGACCCATATACTAAC
>NZ_JBEOOY010000415.1:0-255 GCF_040309585.1 Psychrobacter sp. GW64-MNA-CIBAN-0177 | reverse complement strand
GAAGTGAACGGCCAGAAAATGTCGCCGCCACAAATCTCGGCTGAAATCTTGAAAAAGATGAAGAAGACCGCCGAAGACTACCTCGGTGAAGCAGTGACTGAAGCGGTGATCACCGTTCCGGCCTACTTCAACGACAGCCAGCGTCAGGCCACCAAAGACGCCGGCCGCATCGCGGGCCTGGATGTAAAACGTATCATCAACGAACCCACCGCAGCTGCTCTGGCTTACGGTATGGACAAGGCCAAGGGCGATCAC
>NZ_JBEOOY010000414.1:0-255 GCF_040309585.1 Psychrobacter sp. GW64-MNA-CIBAN-0177 | reverse complement strand
GGCAGGCGCTATGTCAGCCACATACATCACTGCCAACATCAGACCGATGATCTTGAAAGTCGTCATAATCATATGAGTGATATTTTTGCGCCATGAGCCATCGATAAACGGCTTACTCACACCATAGATCATGAGTAGAAACAGTAATGTCACGGACAAGGTATGCTGCTGAGTGACCAGATAGGTTGCGCCATGATCGAACAAAATCGTGCTTTTTTCACCAATGGTAAATGGCACAAAAAACATGACCAAACC
>NZ_JBEOOY010000413.1:0-255 GCF_040309585.1 Psychrobacter sp. GW64-MNA-CIBAN-0177 | reverse complement strand
GACCTTCAGTAACGTGCCACTCAACGATCGTGCCATCAGCTACCGATTCTGGAAACACGGGGGCTTTAATCTCAGCCATCGATATACTCCTTAGATTGGGATAAATATTATTTATTATGAAATTGTGGTAACCAGCCAAATCATTTGATTCACTTTAATTTAGTACTTTGTTCCAATACTGTTGTGAAATGAATAATACTCTGACTGCTACCACCTGTTTGTTTGATCTTTCTTAAAGCTAATACTGTCAAAAAC
>NZ_JBEOOY010000412.1:0-255 GCF_040309585.1 Psychrobacter sp. GW64-MNA-CIBAN-0177 | reverse complement strand
ATCGCGCCGTACGCGTTTTTGATGGCGATGGTCGGCCTGTTGGAAACCCTGCTGACCCTCAACCTCACCGACGAAATCACCGAGACCCGTGGTTATCCCGACCGCGAAAGCGTGGCCCTGGGCGCGGCGAATATGGTCTCGGGCCTGTTCGGCGGCATGGGCGGTTGCGCGATGATCGGGCAAACCGTGATCAACCTCAGCTCCGGCGGGCGTGGGCGTTTCTCCGGGGTGTTTGCCGGGGTGATGATTCTGTTG
>NZ_JBEOOY010000411.1:0-255 GCF_040309585.1 Psychrobacter sp. GW64-MNA-CIBAN-0177 | reverse complement strand
CGGCTAACACATTCATTAGAAGTGTCACAAATTGGAACTGGCATTACTGCTCAACTACGTCGAAAATATCCGGACCTTAGGTATTTACTCAATTCAATGAGCCTCATTGAATCGATTTGTTTGGCTCACGACATCGGTCATCCACCTTTTGGCCACGGCGGTGAAGTCGCATTAAATTACATGATGCGCCATCACGGTGGTTTTGAAGGCAACGGCCAAACCTTTCGAATTTTAACTCGTTTAGAACCCTATACC
>NZ_JBEOOY010000410.1:0-255 GCF_040309585.1 Psychrobacter sp. GW64-MNA-CIBAN-0177 | reverse complement strand
GCAAGGTGCTGCCCAGTTGGGCGACACGGGCCAGGCTCTGCACGGTCTGGTACTGGAACAGGTCCTTGGGCGTCAGAATAATCCCCGCCTGGCGGGCGCGGCTGACCACCTGAATGGAGACGATGGAATCGCCGCCCAGGGCAAAGAAATTGTCGGTAATGCCCACCTGCTCGCGCTTGAGCACGTCCTGCCAGATCGTGGCGATGCGCTGCTCCAGTTCGGTGCCCGGTGCGACGTAGGCGGCCTGTTGCAGGC
>NZ_JBEOOY010000409.1:0-255 GCF_040309585.1 Psychrobacter sp. GW64-MNA-CIBAN-0177 | reverse complement strand
GGCTATACAGTATTACAGCAATAAACAAAAGGGACGAAATATCATCACCCAGTATTATCAATTTATGCCAAGCTTTATCCTTATTTTTATTATGAATAATAGAACTACTGTTGTAATTACTTATAAAATCATCATCACTTATAGAGTATCTTTTTTTCGACAAAGATATATTTTGATCTAGATCTATAGGTATAACAACTTGTTTCAAAGCTCCTAAAAACACTCCTAGCCATATTAAGATGGACTGTATGTCTT
>NZ_JBEOOY010000408.1:0-255 GCF_040309585.1 Psychrobacter sp. GW64-MNA-CIBAN-0177 | reverse complement strand
CCGTTAAATGTTAAAATAAAATGGCATGCTGATTGAGTTTGTTGATCAACATTTATCATTAACTGAACTAGCTTTTCTACAGGTACGCAACCAGAAGAGCCACCGGTACCTGGATGAATAAAAATTAGCTTTTCGTTGGTTAACTTTTGGTAGTGTTGTTGCCAATATTCTTTGCGATCACTCATATCCCAAAATCTATCAGGTAGTTTAGGAATGGCATAACCGTGGTGAGTTAAGAAGTGCTCTACAAGCATA
>NZ_JBEOOY010000407.1:0-255 GCF_040309585.1 Psychrobacter sp. GW64-MNA-CIBAN-0177 | reverse complement strand
GGGTAAGAGTATCAAACAAGAAAAATATAGAATGTAAATTTTAACAAAATGTAAAATGACAAAATATAAAATAATAAAGATTATTGATAAAGAATTGATTAGCAGTGATGTCTGCAAATAGTCAATTAAACACTGTCATTCATGTTGCGCTTGGTTATACTCTGTTTTATATAGCAGAGGAATTGCGCATGAAAAAAATACAATCTGGTTTTACTCTAATAGAATTGATGGTGACCATTACCGTTGCTGCAATAC
>NZ_JBEOOY010000406.1:0-256 GCF_040309585.1 Psychrobacter sp. GW64-MNA-CIBAN-0177 | reverse complement strand
ATACTGTACGGTGAATAATGCTTACAATATCGGCAGACGTGGACAAACAATCAATAATGTCTGCCCGGCTGAAACATCAAGTCAGCTACAACGCGGTAATCAGCAAGGGCTGGCACTGTATAAGCTAAACGGTGAGATAGAGCGTGATAATAAACTATTAGAAAAATATCAGCACGAGTTTGACAAGTTACGCGAGGGCGAGCTATTACATTTTAAAAATGAGAAAGACGCGCGCGCCTATTACATCAAATTGCCC
>NZ_JBEOOY010000405.1:0-256 GCF_040309585.1 Psychrobacter sp. GW64-MNA-CIBAN-0177 | reverse complement strand
CTCTTTATAGTGCAAAGGCTGCTGGTCGTAATAGTGTCGTCTCGAACTAGTTGAAGGATTAATATGTCTCAAAGTAAATTAATATATGTTCATGACCCAATGTGTAGCTGGTGTTGGGGTTACTCACCAACCTGGCTTAAGCTAAAATCAGAGCTTGCTGGTAAAGTAGCAATTGAATATAAAGTAGGTGGATTAGCACCTGATAGCCAAGACCCAATGCCACAAAATATGAAAGAGATGCTTGAGGGGACTTGGC
>NZ_JBEOOY010000404.1:0-256 GCF_040309585.1 Psychrobacter sp. GW64-MNA-CIBAN-0177 | reverse complement strand
ATCACAAGGGATAACGTCAGACGCCGCGCTTAAAGAAGCCTTTCATGATTTTATGCTGTTAGGTCCAAGCTTTGAAATTTACACCTTAGACCCAGATGGCAAAGTGATAGCCTATGACGCCAAAGAAGAAAAAATTAAAATTCACCGGGTCGATACTGCAATCATTCAACAGTTTTTAAATGGCGACAACCTGCCAGTACTTGGCACAGATCCGCGCAGCGAAGATACCCACAAGATTTTTTCCGCCAGTAAACTC
>NZ_JBEOOY010000403.1:0-256 GCF_040309585.1 Psychrobacter sp. GW64-MNA-CIBAN-0177 | reverse complement strand
ATGCAGTACATTTATATTAGTCTCTTTCGATAGGGTCGTCGCTGTATAGTACTTATCAAACGAAGCCTTTATATCTTCAATTTCGTTATAAAAATCGAGCACAAAAAGATCTTCGGTTCTTTTGCCAAGCTTAGGAGCAGAGCGGTTTAGCCGTGATAAAGCTTGAACTGCTTGTACGTCTTGAAGCTTTTTATCGACATACATCGCAGTAAGCTTAGGCTGATCAAAGCCTGTCAGATATTTATTGGCTACGATG
>NZ_JBEOOY010000402.1:0-256 GCF_040309585.1 Psychrobacter sp. GW64-MNA-CIBAN-0177 | reverse complement strand
AGCCAGTATAAACCTCAATACCTTGTGTTAAGGCGGTTTTTGCCAAGCCTTCGGTCAGTCTTGAGCCGCCAATAATCATTTTTAGCCCATTAAAATTAACATCACGATCTTGCGCTTCTTTGAGCACCATTTGCAAAATCGTTGGTACGCAATGGGTAATACTGACCTTCTCATTAATAATTAAATCGACCAAAGTATCTGGCGCATAACGACCCGGATACACTTGCTTGAGACCAGTCATGGTGGCAGTAAAGGG
>NZ_JBEOOY010000401.1:0-256 GCF_040309585.1 Psychrobacter sp. GW64-MNA-CIBAN-0177 | reverse complement strand
ATGCTAAACTATCGCCTCGGCTTAACGATTGGCTAATTCCTACTTTAAATTGGGTCATATTTTCTTGATCAAAAGCAAAACCATTAGTGGGTAAGTTCATTAACCCTAGCGTGAGTACCGGATCAGGTAAGGTACCTGCGGCAATACTTTTTGCTTCAATTGATGCTTGTTTTTGTTTGCTGGCTTTAAGCCAAGGCTCATGGTTTAAGGCATAGTTAATTGCCTCATTTAAACTCAGTTCAGCACTGTGTACAGA
>NZ_JBEOOY010000400.1:0-256 GCF_040309585.1 Psychrobacter sp. GW64-MNA-CIBAN-0177 | reverse complement strand
CCTGTGAAGTGGAGTATGGCGGTAATACGGATAAAGCACGTGCCGTCGTATTTCCTACTACGTCATACACCGCTGCCTATCCAGCCTTGTATATCAATACAGCCACGATGACGTTAAGTGGAACCGCCTATATCGTAGCCGGCTGGCCAAAGAGAGCAGAATACCCCGGCAATACGCAAACCCGAGCGGCAACAGGTGGTCGGCCTCCTTATACCTACACCTCCCAAAACCCGTCCGTGGCGACGGTCACATCTAC
>NZ_JBEOOY010000399.1:0-256 GCF_040309585.1 Psychrobacter sp. GW64-MNA-CIBAN-0177 | reverse complement strand
CTCATGAACTTATTATATGGCGTCCTTCGTTTAACATAATATACATTATGCGAAAACATTCCTGCGGTTTAAGAAGTTATTTATTTAAGGCATAGCTGGTTAATTTACGATAATCTTTGACTATAATTTACTATTCAAGATTAGCACTGAAATGGTTAACAGTTACTGACATTCTTTATGCAGATATTTTTTTAAAGAAGTACCTTTTTTATCGACAATCACATCGTGCACTCGGCATTCTTTATCATCACATGCC
>NZ_JBEOOY010000398.1:0-256 GCF_040309585.1 Psychrobacter sp. GW64-MNA-CIBAN-0177 | reverse complement strand
CAATTAGCCGGTCGCGCCCAAGCGGGCGACCCGACATTAACCACACAAGAGTTGGCTTACCTACAAGCTAATCAAGACAAATTAACCCCTGAGGTTATTGCACTGCTACAACTACCAGCCATTCCATACAACTTAGATGCTTGGGACGGTTATGCTTACGAGCGTGAAGTTATTTTAGCGACGGCAAAATCGTTAAATCATAACTTGGTGGTTATTGCCGGTGATACTCATAATGCATGGGCGAGTGATTTAACCG
>NZ_JBEOOY010000397.1:0-256 GCF_040309585.1 Psychrobacter sp. GW64-MNA-CIBAN-0177 | reverse complement strand
CCGCAATGTTGTCGCGCAGATGGCTCACCCGGGTGCCTCCGAGCAGGACCGACTGCACGGCGGGGCGCCCGATCGTCCAGCGCAGGGCGAACTCGGCGAGCGGGATGCCGGCGTCATCCGCGATGACCGTCAACGCGTCGACCGCCGCGAACATGCGGTCGTCCCAGTAGCGGGCGCGGTACTCCCGTGCGTTGCGGGCATCACCGAACCTCCCAGACCCGGCGTCGGCATCCTGCCGGTATCGCCCGGTCAGCAG
>NZ_JBEOOY010000396.1:0-256 GCF_040309585.1 Psychrobacter sp. GW64-MNA-CIBAN-0177 | reverse complement strand
ATGCTAAGTATTGCTGTAGGGCCGATAGTTCTCTCAATTTCACAATTAATTACTCTGGTAGGGTTATTTATGTTTTGGGGAATAACTTATCTTCAAACACGTAACAATGCAAAACAGAAACAGTTTTTAGAGTATATATTCACAGCCATTATTATTGGTTTTTTAACCGCACGATTGACCTTTATAATCGCTATGTGGCAAAGCTACCAAGAGAATTGGTGGCAATTAGTAAATATAAGTGATGGTGGCTTTATAC
>NZ_JBEOOY010000395.1:0-256 GCF_040309585.1 Psychrobacter sp. GW64-MNA-CIBAN-0177 | reverse complement strand
ACATACGACACAGACACATCATATGCCAAAGGCGCATCAAAAACAGCATGAGCAGTCACCGATAAATTTACGCTCATGGGCATTGAGTATCGGTGATTATACTCATCAAGTCGTTGAATTATTGCTTAATAGCAAACGTCATCCAGAGCAAGCTTATCGCACCTGTTTAGGGGTATTAAGTTTAGCTAAAACGTATTCAAAAGAACGCCTCGAGCGAGCATGTTACCGAGCAATTTGCATGAATACGACCACACAC
>NZ_JBEOOY010000394.1:0-257 GCF_040309585.1 Psychrobacter sp. GW64-MNA-CIBAN-0177 | reverse complement strand
GCCCGATCCAGCCCGCGCCGATCTTCGCACCGGCCGCTTGCGCATACGCGCTCACGTGGGTGCGCGCATCCTTGCCGCCGCTGCTGGTGAAGGGAACGGGCGCCACGCCGTCGAAGAAGTTGGCGGCCGCTGCGGTACCACCGCGCTGTTCCTCGTACGACGCCGCCGCACCGAAGTACGCGCTGTCGTACTTGAGCATCACCGACCAGTTGCGGCATTGCACCGCGTCGCCCGGCACCTGCCCCGCGCACGTGCCC
>NZ_JBEOOY010000393.1:0-257 GCF_040309585.1 Psychrobacter sp. GW64-MNA-CIBAN-0177 | reverse complement strand
ATCCAGCGGTAGCAAAAAATGGGGCGCTAGAGCTATTTTCGAACCTACATGTTGGCGATACTATTTATTTAGCTTCGGGAAGCCCAGAGCAATTAATTAAACGAGGCGATATGGTTGTTACCTCATTAACTAAATTGGCAGAACTCCATGCCATAAAAAATATTACCGGCGCCATTATCATTTTTTGCGGAGGCTGTATGCTGTCAATTAAAGACGCCATGCAAGAAGTTAAAGAGTCTATTGCAGCACAACTACCC
>NZ_JBEOOY010000392.1:0-257 GCF_040309585.1 Psychrobacter sp. GW64-MNA-CIBAN-0177 | reverse complement strand
CCCTTAACCATAATAAATAAGGCCCTACCTAAGTTAAATAATATGAATACAAGCAACGAGACTAAAACTAACTTAACGATGAAAGGTGTTGTCACAGGCAATCCTTTTAAAAGTGTGGGGGTGTCTCGGGTATTATTCGTAATCATTACTTTGGTCGTGTTTAGCTTGTTGGTCAAGTTAGGATTATGGCAGTTATCACGAGCAACCTTTAAACAAGAGTGGCAAAGCACACTTATCCAGCGCCAACAGCAACAAGC
>NZ_JBEOOY010000391.1:0-257 GCF_040309585.1 Psychrobacter sp. GW64-MNA-CIBAN-0177 | reverse complement strand
GCATTATCCTCAAAGCCATGATACCGGCACTTGTAGTGTCGTATTTAGTCGGCGTATTGTTTCATCAAGGTCAATTACAAGCTTTTAGCGCCTTAGCTGAGTGGAATAGTTTTGTATTTCGCATCGCCTTTGCCAGCTTTGTGGCTTACTTAATTGGTCAGCTCATGGATATCACTGTATTTGCAAAATTACGTCAGGCCAAAGCTTGGTGGGTCGCACCTGCTGCATCAACATTAATTGGTAACTTAGTTGATACC
>NZ_JBEOOY010000390.1:0-257 GCF_040309585.1 Psychrobacter sp. GW64-MNA-CIBAN-0177 | reverse complement strand
GCGCAAGGGTGAGGCGATCAACGCCCTGTTCGACCAACTGCCGGAAGACACCATTCAGTGCCTGACGTTGGTCATCACCCCGCAGGACGTG
This sequence comes from Psychrobacter sp. GW64-MNA-CIBAN-0177, assembly GCF_040309585.1. NCBI lineage: Bacteria > Pseudomonadati > Pseudomonadota > Gammaproteobacteria > Moraxellales > Moraxellaceae > Psychrobacter > Psychrobacter sp. GW64-MNA-CIBAN-0177. The sequence continues at coordinate 166 of NZ_JBEOOY010000390.1, read as the reverse complement.
CTCGAAGCGCACCTCAACCAGCTGGGCCGCAAGGCCGTCGGCGACACCCTCGCCTCGGAACAGACCCGCGCCGATGTACAACAGGCCCGCAGTCTGATCGGCAGCGCCCACAAGCTGTACCGCAGCGCCCTGACCTTTTACCTGCGCGGCCGCGACCAGGCGGAAC
>NZ_JBEOOY010000389.1:0-257 GCF_040309585.1 Psychrobacter sp. GW64-MNA-CIBAN-0177 | reverse complement strand
GGGGTGATCAGTACGCCATCAACCATCGAATCTATTTCGGTCAGAATTGAAGATGAGTCGGGTCAGCTGATTAAGAGCTTTAATATTGATGGCAGTAAAGGCGGCAATGTTGATGTGACGTGGGATGGTTTAGATTCAGATGGCCAACCCGCAGAAGCCGGTAATTACGCCATTAAGGCTAGCGGTAAAGTGGATGGAACGTCGGAAGATTTAGCCGTATCGACTTATGCCCATGTTACCAGTGTGTCATTGGGCAC
>NZ_JBEOOY010000388.1:0-257 GCF_040309585.1 Psychrobacter sp. GW64-MNA-CIBAN-0177 | reverse complement strand
TTCTTTTCATAACAATCTCTTCCGATCGGTTAAAGTTAAAACATCCTATGCAGGTCGCGATCCTGGCACAGGTGCCATTGCGAGCGCGAGATATTATAGATGAAGTGTATTAAAGTCAATCATAATTACGCACTACCCTTAGAGTATACCAGCTATTTAATGTAGATCATAAAGAGTGATCTATTAGGATCATCATTAATAAGAAGTTTTCCACAGCCCCTGTATAAAAAGTGAATAAAAGCAGGGGAAAACTAAAT
>NZ_JBEOOY010000387.1:0-257 GCF_040309585.1 Psychrobacter sp. GW64-MNA-CIBAN-0177 | reverse complement strand
AATAGTGAGTTTGACACCGCAGGGGATCGACATTCTTAAACAAATAGAAACACGGATTATGCAAATTCGTGCTGAATTACTCAATGGCATTAGCAGTCAAGAATTAAGTGAGTTTGAACGTGTGATCAGTCTGATTAGTGATAATGCCATGGCTAAACTTGATCCGTCTGCCGACCCTTTTGGTGAGAAATAACATGACTCCAGATCAACAATTTGCCCGCCTCGTTAAGATAGCCATTTTGATGTTTGTTATGGTC
>NZ_JBEOOY010000386.1:0-257 GCF_040309585.1 Psychrobacter sp. GW64-MNA-CIBAN-0177 | reverse complement strand
GGGTAAGTCTTGCCACGACGACATGCCGATGCAGCGTCGTATAGGCACCAATCGTCACCTCATCGCCAACAATACAATAAGGACCGATGATAGCAGTCTCATCAATCTGAGCGGACGGTGAGATGAGTGCTGTTGGATGGATCTGACTCATAATTTAGGCCTTTGTATCATCTGATGCAAGTAAATAGTAAAACAAATACAACCAATTTAACTTTATAAATTAAGCCAATACCCGTTCAGATTATAATGATTAGTGG
>NZ_JBEOOY010000385.1:0-257 GCF_040309585.1 Psychrobacter sp. GW64-MNA-CIBAN-0177 | reverse complement strand
CCGTAGCTACCAATTGGTGGCCTTTCTTTACGCGAATTAAGCAACGGTACTTACATGCACCATCAGCTTTATCATGTTTATGAATGCTATAAGACGCCATAATTTTGGTTCCCCACTTTCATTTGCCCAATGCATTATGGTTCCCCTGGCCTCTAAAAACGTCTTAAAATGTGTGAAAAACTCAAAAACGTGAGAGGTGTTAATTCAGTGAATACAACGTCAAAGCTAGCCATACCAACGTATACACTCTATCGCAC
>NZ_JBEOOY010000384.1:0-258 GCF_040309585.1 Psychrobacter sp. GW64-MNA-CIBAN-0177 | reverse complement strand
CTTCTATACGATCTTTAAGGTCAGTAAAAGGAATATTACGACTGCCTTGGATATAACCGGTGGTAAATTTCTTTTTGGCACGAATGTCAATCAATTGCGCGTTTTGCGAGTTGACCATCATAGCAAGCGTATTAGGCGACACTTTTTTGCCACTACGTTTGTTTTCAATAGCAAAAAACATGACGGCAAGTACGGCTAAAATACCAAACAAAAACGGGTGGTGACCCACAAATTCAAACGCACGATCCAAAACATACC
>NZ_JBEOOY010000383.1:0-258 GCF_040309585.1 Psychrobacter sp. GW64-MNA-CIBAN-0177 | reverse complement strand
AAATACCCCACTGCATATTCCTAACGTATTTGATGCGCTTTATGGTTTAAAACCAAATAGCGATAAATTTCAATTAGCTGAGCAGCTTTATGATTCATGCTCAGACGTTTTTTGTATATAACGATTTACTTGCCAGCGCTTTAATCCTCGGCCTAATTGCCAAGTAAAAATACAGGCAATCACTAACATAAGTAGCACTTGGCGACCTAAATCATGAAAATGATTATGGCTAGCCGATACCGCAGCACGGGTTAAATA
>NZ_JBEOOY010000382.1:0-258 GCF_040309585.1 Psychrobacter sp. GW64-MNA-CIBAN-0177 | reverse complement strand
ATTCTGACATGATTAAATGACTCCAGCTTTAACCATATCGAGCATGTTTAATGCTCCGATCGGTTGATGTTTTTCATTAACGACAATCAGTCCGTTGATGCTCTTTTCATCCATGATTTGCAGTGCTTGTGCGGCTAAAATCCCCGCAGGGCAGGTCACACAATTTTCGGTCATAACCTGGGCAATAGGAGTGATTCGAAGATTCACGTCTGCATCGATAACCCGGCGTAAATCACCATCGGTAAAAATGCCCACAAG
>NZ_JBEOOY010000381.1:0-258 GCF_040309585.1 Psychrobacter sp. GW64-MNA-CIBAN-0177 | reverse complement strand
AACTCAACTAATGAAATACCACCTAATGACTGAAGTGTCGCCTGTGCGGCAACCATGCCACGTGCAGCGGTTTCAGAAATCATCGAGCCCATAAAAGGTTGTGGTTGAACGTTCCAAGCACCTACTTTAATTTGTTTAATAGCCTTTACTAGCTCTGCGATTAACGCATCACCTTGTGCGCCCTCTTCAATATATAAACGACGGGCACAGGTACAACGTTGGCCAGACGAAATATAAGCAGACTGAATAATGTCATGT
>NZ_JBEOOY010000380.1:0-258 GCF_040309585.1 Psychrobacter sp. GW64-MNA-CIBAN-0177 | reverse complement strand
AACCCTAACTGCTTAATGAATGGTGGCAAAACAGTAAACGAAACAGAGGTTTAGCACCTAAGCAATAACCTACGCTTTAAAGCTTCGGATACTTATACAAGCGTGCGACGACCACTACGAAAGACGCGGCTGTCCTCATAAAAATTAGAATTCGCATTATCTGCCCAAAAATGAGGTACGCCTAATATGGGTAAAGGGGCAAGTTGGCGCGGGGTGACATTTTCTTGCGATAGCAGCAGATGCATGTGCTCTGCCAGC
>NZ_JBEOOY010000379.1:0-259 GCF_040309585.1 Psychrobacter sp. GW64-MNA-CIBAN-0177 | reverse complement strand
CCAAAGATCTAATCGAATCGTTATGTGCTAATACTGAAAATCCAATTGTATTGCCGCTGTCAAATCCAACGTCGCGTATTGAAGCCACACCGCAGGAAGTGACGAACTGGAGCAAAGGTAAAGCAATCGTAGCAACAGGTAGCCCTTTCCCTAATTCAACTTATGACGGTCAGAATTTTGAGGTTTCTCAGTGTAATAATAGCTATATCTTCCCAGGTATTGGTCTAGGCGTTTTAGCAGCACGTGCGACGAGTATCAG
>NZ_JBEOOY010000378.1:0-259 GCF_040309585.1 Psychrobacter sp. GW64-MNA-CIBAN-0177 | reverse complement strand
ACAGTTAAAATTATGCTTGGCTATTAACTCAAATGCTAAAGCTTGCAGTGCATCACCGGCTAAAATTGCGTGTGCTTCGCCGTACACGATATGACAGGTTGGGCGTCCGCGACGTAATTCATCATCATCCATAGCTGGTAAGTCATCGTGAACTAACGAGTAGCTATGAATACATTCTATAGCTGCAGCAAGTACGTCTAAATCTTGTTTATCTGCGCCGAGCATTTTACCCGTTGCGTAAACCAAAAAAGGACGCAAT
>NZ_JBEOOY010000377.1:0-259 GCF_040309585.1 Psychrobacter sp. GW64-MNA-CIBAN-0177 | reverse complement strand
CTGTCGGTCCAGCTAATTAAGCCCGAAAGCTCAGGTGTTATGTCATCACCAACGCGGTTTGTTGAGTCGTGTAATGCTTTTACGCCAATGCTTGAAACAAAGCCTGGGTTGTCGAGTGGGCGAGCGGTATTAATATTAATTGTTGCGCCAATACCACCTGATGCAATGCTTGCTTTACCCGTTTTATATACTTCAACCGATTTAACGCTATCAGACGCTAAGTTTGCAAAATCAAATGCACGAGAGCTGGGTGTACCAC
>NZ_JBEOOY010000376.1:0-259 GCF_040309585.1 Psychrobacter sp. GW64-MNA-CIBAN-0177 | reverse complement strand
GCCTGTGTACGACCCGCAAGGGTTCTTACTTCGTCGGCAACCACCGCAAAACCACGGCCCATTTCACCTGCACGTGCCGCTTCAATTGCTGCGTTTAATGCCAGTAAGTTGGTTTGATCTGAAATAGCATTAATGGTGGTGATCACTTCATTAATATTGGTCGCATTAATTTTTAGGGTATTGACCGAGTTTGATGTTTGTTCAATGTAGGTCGATAACTGCTTAATTTCATTAATCGCACGCTTGGCTCGGTCATAAC
>NZ_JBEOOY010000375.1:0-259 GCF_040309585.1 Psychrobacter sp. GW64-MNA-CIBAN-0177 | reverse complement strand
AATAGCCCGTTTGACCACTCGCGACGGTAAAGTCGCGTAAGGTGGAACCACCAAGTTGGATGGATTTTTGCAAAATAATTTTAATATGTTCAACCAATAGCGCAATCTGCTCATAGGATAACTGATGCGCTGGTGTTGCAGGATGTATACCTGCTAAGTATAGACTTTCTGTTGCGTAGATATTACCCACGCCAACCACAATCTGCTGCTCCATAATAACTGATTTTATTGGACGCGCTATGGGTCGCTTTCTACTGCG
>NZ_JBEOOY010000374.1:0-259 GCF_040309585.1 Psychrobacter sp. GW64-MNA-CIBAN-0177 | reverse complement strand
CAATGGAGCATAGATTCCCATTAGATGAGGTTGAGCAAACACTTAATAGACTGTCACAAAAAGCAGAACAACATGATGTTGAATGGTTGAAAAATCAATTTCATTATTTTGTAGAAGGATATCAAGATAATACTCAAACGCCGAAATCATGATTTTATTTGCTGTATAAATAGCTTTAAGATCGTATTAATAATTATATAGGAACATTATGAATATTTTGATTACAGGCGGGGCAGGATTTATCGGCTCAGCAGTGGTA
>NZ_JBEOOY010000373.1:0-259 GCF_040309585.1 Psychrobacter sp. GW64-MNA-CIBAN-0177 | reverse complement strand
CGCCATTGCACGCTGTGCTAGTACTTGGTTTAACTTAGGTAAGGTACGAATGTCTTTTAACGCACCTTCATCAAGTACGTTAAAGTCAGGGAAGCTAGCGTTATAAATAATTGGATGCATCGCATCTTGGGTAATATTTAACATGGTTGCGGCAAGTCCATCTAATGGGCGCTCCTTGTCGTAGTAATTACCTTGCTGCCAGTTTTTATCTAAACGAATGGGGAGTGCCCATTTTTCAAGCGCAGCGACAGTCCATGCA
>NZ_JBEOOY010000372.1:0-259 GCF_040309585.1 Psychrobacter sp. GW64-MNA-CIBAN-0177 | reverse complement strand
AGCAAATACTTTCAGCAACACAATGTGTTAGTGCTCAATTATGAAGCTGATACCTTTGCACATCAATGTCTTGAGTTTGCCGATAATGTCACCGCCCTAGCGCTAGACTTTAATCATCACCTCACATTATCCTCTTGCGCTAATGAAAAATTACAATGCTATTTTGGCCATCAACTGCCTGAGTCATTAGCTGATGCAAAATTTGATAGCGTCATTATTTACTTTCCAAAAGCTAAACCCTTAATGGGCTATTTACTGC
>NZ_JBEOOY010000371.1:0-260 GCF_040309585.1 Psychrobacter sp. GW64-MNA-CIBAN-0177 | reverse complement strand
GCAACAACGTTTTGGGGCCAGCAGTGAAAGTCATGATTATCAAGGTGAGTTGTTTAACGAAGCAGAAGTCACCGTTGATAAGCCTGCTGAGTTAGCAACCGATGCAGACGAGTCTGTTTCTCCTAAAAAACGGGCTAAGCGTAAATTATTGCCTAAAGACCTGCCACGTGAAATCATTATTCATGACATCAGTGATGAAGATAAACAGTGTGATTGCTGTGGCCATCAGCTGGCATTAATGGGGCAAGACAGCAGTGAGA
>NZ_JBEOOY010000370.1:0-260 GCF_040309585.1 Psychrobacter sp. GW64-MNA-CIBAN-0177 | reverse complement strand
CACTGTAGACGATAAAAAAGCCGACCCTTTTAGTCGGGTATCGGCTTTTTGAGGTGTAAACGCTTTGGCTATGACTATTTAACGTTTAGATTCTCTTTGATGAATTTAAGCATTATTTCATAATATTTAGCGCGATTTTCGGCATTGTAGAAGCCATGACCTTCTTGTTCCCAGATTTCTTTTTGGAATGGGTAATTGGCTTGATTTAAGGCTTTTTCCATTGCTTCAAATTGCTCTATGGGTGCACGTTCATCTTCTTC
>NZ_JBEOOY010000369.1:0-260 GCF_040309585.1 Psychrobacter sp. GW64-MNA-CIBAN-0177 | reverse complement strand
GCCATCGGCTTTCCACGCTGCAGCTTTCGAATTTAAGGGTGTTCCCCAAGGTGCTAACACATAAGCTGAATAACCAGCAGCTACCGCAACTGCATCGGTTTTAGAACCGGCAATAGACTCAAAACCTAATACTGCAGAACTTTTTGTTGGTGCTGTTGGCGTGGTCGGCGTTGTTGGCGTTTCTGCAACGGTGTCATTGTCAGAGCCACAAGCACTTAATCCGAAGCCACCAAACGCCGTCATAGCACTAAGGCCTAAAC
>NZ_JBEOOY010000368.1:0-260 GCF_040309585.1 Psychrobacter sp. GW64-MNA-CIBAN-0177 | reverse complement strand
CCTTAGCTTCACGCCTAGCTTGTATATTGAGCAATTCAGCCGCGACATCATGAATCTGCTCCAGTGCTTTTTGTTTGGCTTTGTCCCATTTTCCACTACCGATTTTATGCAAAGGGGCAAGCGCCGGATCGCCACCGCTATAGCGGCTAATCACTTGCAAATGCGCCACTGGCACATAAATACTGGCATCATCAGCATATTTTAGAAGAATAAATTCTTGCTCACCATCGCCCACATCCAAGATAATGAGACCGCTATAG
>NZ_JBEOOY010000367.1:0-260 GCF_040309585.1 Psychrobacter sp. GW64-MNA-CIBAN-0177 | reverse complement strand
TCGCGCCTTTTAAGAGCGCGCATTCTAACGTATTGCAGCAAAGCGCGCAAAGCCAATCCCTGTTCAAATAATGACTTTGCGCGATTATGTTACTGCTGAGATTTAACCCAACGTTTAATTTTTTGCTCTAAGATAGGCATAGGCAATGCGCCATCTATTAATATTTGCGTATGAAAGGCTTTAATATCAAATTGCTCGCCTAACTGCTGGTGGGCGTAATCTCTAAGCTCTTTAATTTTAAACTCACCCAATTTGTACGA
>NZ_JBEOOY010000366.1:0-260 GCF_040309585.1 Psychrobacter sp. GW64-MNA-CIBAN-0177 | reverse complement strand
AACGGCAGGAACGTGAGAAACCCCATGCGCACGGCGCTGTCCAGCGTGCCGGTCACGATCAGCGCACGCAGGCCGCTCGCAGAACCGGCGCCGCCGCCCGTACGGGTAGCTTTCACCGGTGCTGCCGACGCCTCGGCCCGTGCCGGGATCAGCCACCACAACAGGCCTGCCGCCAGCAGCCCGAGGACACCCAGCAGGGTGACACTGGCGCGCCAACTGATGACCGCCAGCAACAGGCCGATCAACCCCGGGATCAGGGT
>NZ_JBEOOY010000365.1:0-260 GCF_040309585.1 Psychrobacter sp. GW64-MNA-CIBAN-0177 | reverse complement strand
AGTTAATATTGGCCAACAAGCGCTACTTGATGATGTTGCTGAGCATGGCGAAATCAAAATTAGCTGCCATTACTGTCTAAAAGATTATCTTTTTGATGAGCAAGATGTGAAAAACATTTTTAACTAATCACGCATTAAATCTAAATTATAAAAAAGTCACATGCTATGCGGCTTTTTTTATAATTTTAAAATGACACCGGTATCATAAAAATAGCCGTTTTTATGATACCGGTGTCATTGAAATTATTCATGTTTTTTAC
>NZ_JBEOOY010000364.1:0-260 GCF_040309585.1 Psychrobacter sp. GW64-MNA-CIBAN-0177 | reverse complement strand
ACATTATTAGTACCAGTTGCACTTACACAAATTAATTTAAGCTGTGTAAGTTTGCTAATCGTGTCGCGATTTAAAACTGCTTTATTAGTGATTAATACATCAGCACCTTGGCAATGTTCAATAACTTGCTCTGGGCTAGTAAGTTCATAAGTCGTTAATTTACCAAGTTGTTCAATACCAGTAAGAGACGTTTTAGCTAACGTTGCGTTATCAAGAATAGTAATGTTCATTATGAGCCCTAAAATAAGTGGATCTGAAAG
>NZ_JBEOOY010000363.1:0-260 GCF_040309585.1 Psychrobacter sp. GW64-MNA-CIBAN-0177 | reverse complement strand
CTTTAGGGGCATTACCCTCGCCAAACAGCATATTCATGAGTCGATTAGCGGCAAACGCTTTTTAATGCTTCATGGCGATCAATTTGACTCACAAGTCTGTGTCAGCAGAGCCTATGCCAAACTAGGTGACCATTTATATGATGTGTTGCTTTGGCTTAATCGCCAATTACATAGGGTAAGAAGTCGCCTAGGGTATCCCTATTGGTCATTAGCCAGCTACATCAAACTCCGCGTCAACAAAGCCCAGCAAGCCGTTAATC
>NZ_JBEOOY010000362.1:0-260 GCF_040309585.1 Psychrobacter sp. GW64-MNA-CIBAN-0177 | reverse complement strand
ATTAAAGCACTGGGATGTTCCTGATGTAGCACCCGATGAAAAAAGCTTTGGTAATCGCTCTACTGCCTTTGGTACACCGCTTGCTGAGTTGTATCGAAAAGAAATGGCTGAAGAGTCGCTAATTGAAGAGCCGCAAGAACCTGAGTTACCTGCGCTTACTATGGCCGAACTTGAGCGCATTAGACAAGATGCGTTTGAAGAAGGTGTAAAACAAGGGCACGAGCAAGGTTACATAGATGGTTTTGATAAGGGTGTTACCG
>NZ_JBEOOY010000361.1:0-260 GCF_040309585.1 Psychrobacter sp. GW64-MNA-CIBAN-0177 | reverse complement strand
GAGATGGGCTCACCATGAACGGGATGACAGCAGCCTGCTAAAGCAATTTCAATATTGTCTAAGCCATCGATACAAATTTTATAAGCGTCGATTTTACCAGTAGCTCTGGGGTCAACGCTTGGAGTGTATTCCTCTTCTTCTTTTTCCGGCTCTAATTGTAGCTGCCTTGAGATGTGTCCGGTCAATTGGTTGATACCAATTTCACCAGTCACCAAGCCCACCAAAATATCATCGGTATTTTTGACATTAAACAGCGGTAA
>NZ_JBEOOY010000360.1:0-261 GCF_040309585.1 Psychrobacter sp. GW64-MNA-CIBAN-0177 | reverse complement strand
CCTTCCGCCACCGCGCCGGTCGGAGACGGTTCCGTTACGGCGTACACTGTGCCGTGCACTCCGATTGAGCTGAAGGAAGATTTCAATGAAAAAAACGATCCGCATCGCATCGCTGGCGCTGGCCGTCACGATGGCGACGCTTGGCTGCACCGCGCAGGCCGACCAGACCACCGACAAGCTGAAGGCTACGCTGCAGGCCCGGCTGGGCAACGACGCGCCGATCAAGAGCGTGTCGAAATCGCCGGTTGCAGGCCTTTACGA
>NZ_JBEOOY010000359.1:0-261 GCF_040309585.1 Psychrobacter sp. GW64-MNA-CIBAN-0177 | reverse complement strand
ACTGCATACGAACCACGGCGTGATCAAGCTCGAACTCGACGCCGCGAAGGCACCGAAGACGGTCGAAAACTTCCTGAACTACGTGAAGAAGGGCCATTACGACGGCACCGTGTTCCACCGCGTGATCAACGGCTTCATGATCCAGGGCGGCGGCTTCGAGCCGGGCCTGAAGCAGAAGCCGACCGACGCGCCGATCGACAACGAGGCGAACAACGGCCTGAAGAACGACAACTACACGATCGCGATGGCGCGCACGAACGA
>NZ_JBEOOY010000358.1:0-261 GCF_040309585.1 Psychrobacter sp. GW64-MNA-CIBAN-0177 | reverse complement strand
GCACTACCGGGTAACGGTACTACGCTAGCAACGCATAAAGACCGTAAACAATTATATGTTGAAGCGGGCGCACGCATTGTTGATTTGTGCCGCGAGTATTACCAAAAAGATAACCAAGAAGTATTGCCACGCGCGATTGCTAACAAAACAGCCTTTATGAACGCCATGGTAGTAGATATAGCCATGGGCGGCTCGTCAAATACGGTATTACATTTACTTGCTGCGGCGCAAGAGGCAGGTGTTGATTTTGATATTTCGCAC
>NZ_JBEOOY010000357.1:0-261 GCF_040309585.1 Psychrobacter sp. GW64-MNA-CIBAN-0177 | reverse complement strand
CATGTATCCAACTCATGCCTTGGCGGCCATGCCCTATTGGGCCACCGAGACCTAGTTTAAAGGGGGGAAGCATCTTTTCTAGCGCGCCGCCGTGACCGAGTACGAAACCGATCCGAATAATACTGACCCGAGTATGCTCCGATGCTGCATTTAGCGCTAACTGCTCCCAGGTTTTGCAGATTTCATGGCTGAATTCAATAAAGGGAGTGCTATTTTCATTTAAGAGTTGTTCACCTTGTCGACCAAACCCAATAGCAGAAC
>NZ_JBEOOY010000356.1:0-261 GCF_040309585.1 Psychrobacter sp. GW64-MNA-CIBAN-0177 | reverse complement strand
CGTCAACTTCAGCGCCATTTTTTAGCTCTTTCGCAGTCACCGATACATTAACGCCAGCAAATTCTAAACTACTGCTTTTAGGCATAAATATGGTTAGGCTTGAGCCATCGCCATTATTACTCCAATTTGATTTACGTGGCATTTTTACAATAAACTGAGTTTTATCGCCATTTATTTTAAGCTCATAACCCTCGGCTTTGTCATCAAGCTCGCCAGATACTTTAAATTCGTTTTTATCCCAGCCTGTAATATGTATATCAC
>NZ_JBEOOY010000355.1:0-261 GCF_040309585.1 Psychrobacter sp. GW64-MNA-CIBAN-0177 | reverse complement strand
GAACAGGGTTTTCGTGAGCGACGTGCCGAGCGCCGTCGTCAGGTTGATCCGCTGCACCTCGCCGCCCGACAGCGTGCGGCTTTGCCGGTCGAGCGTCAGGTAGCCGAGCCCGACGTCGCACAGATATTTCAGGCGCGTGCGCACCTCGGCGAGCAACAGCTTCAATGCGTCGTCGAGCAGCGCGCTCGGCAGGACGATGTCGTCGAAGAAGCGCCGGATGCGCTCGATCGGCAGCAGCATCAGGTCGTGGACGGTCAGGCC
>NZ_JBEOOY010000354.1:0-261 GCF_040309585.1 Psychrobacter sp. GW64-MNA-CIBAN-0177 | reverse complement strand
ACTTAATTGAGTCATATCAACCTCGTTTACGCATCAGCACACTGCGCTGTAAGCGCTCATAATCATCACGACAATCTGCATCACAAAAGCGTTCAGCCGTCGGTGACTCGCAATAAAAACAACGCCCCGTTAATGGTGGTAATATCGCTTTTGCCTTGGCCAACTCACTGGTTAAATGCAGTTCAGCTAATTGATTAGCTTCATCAACGTTATCTGCCATGCTAACCAGCCGACTTAAGTGATTTATTGGTTAAATAAGGG
>NZ_JBEOOY010000353.1:0-261 GCF_040309585.1 Psychrobacter sp. GW64-MNA-CIBAN-0177 | reverse complement strand
GTACTAGGGTCTATTTGGTTTAGAGCGGGTGTTGCTGAGCGCATTCAAGCGAGTAATTTTGTTAAACCTTGGTCATCAAAAAAAGATTCAAAAAAACGTCAAGGGCCTATTTCGCAACAAGATTTGTTAATTTTGGCTAGCCGATTTGTGAGTCCTACTCGTGCTTATGAGAGTTTTAGTCGTTTTTCAGCCGATGCAGTAAAAAGTGACAGTTGGTACAAAGCTGCCCCAGAAGAATTAATTGCCCACACCGAACATATG
>NZ_JBEOOY010000352.1:0-261 GCF_040309585.1 Psychrobacter sp. GW64-MNA-CIBAN-0177 | reverse complement strand
ATCTTACATCAGACACACGGCTCTCAGGAAGCGGGTGAGTAAGTAAAAACGCAGGTGGCTTATATTTATAACGAATTTGCGCAGCGAGTTTAGTTAAAAATTCACTTGATGCACGCGGATCAAAGCCTGCATTATTAAGCGTTTGCATACCAATACGGTCGGCTTCTTGCTCTGCTGAGCGGCTATGCGTTAGTTGGCTAAATGCCGATTGTGTTTGGCTTGCTGAAATAATAGCAATACCAGCATCGGGCACGACTACAG
>NZ_JBEOOY010000351.1:0-261 GCF_040309585.1 Psychrobacter sp. GW64-MNA-CIBAN-0177 | reverse complement strand
CAGTAGTACTTGCCATAATAATGATATCGGTAGCAACCAAGATACGGCAGCAACCACAATGGCAGCGGCACCAAACCAAAGGCTAGCAAACGTCGGCACAAACATCTCAACCAGTATCAGCAAAAAACCCAACACCAGCCAATGCCACGGCTCAATCATATAAAGTGTCTCAACCATTGTCGTCTTCTCCGCTGCTTACTTATGATTTAATGTAGCACACTTCTATCGGCATTATCCGTCTAAAGTACCATCGGCTCACAG
>NZ_JBEOOY010000350.1:0-261 GCF_040309585.1 Psychrobacter sp. GW64-MNA-CIBAN-0177 | reverse complement strand
ACACTCAGTAGAAAATTAACTTACCAACAAAGTGGATCTAATGTCTGAAGCCAAAACAGAATTAACAATGTATCAAGTAGCTGACCAATTTATTGCCCTAGCCAATCAACTAAGCCAACAAGAAAATGATATTGGTAAAGTCGGTACAGCAATGAGATTTGCTTCTGCACGCTTTAATGCGTTCGAAGCCTCAATTAAATCAGCTGATCTTGCCGCTGAAAAAGATCATGCATTAGCTTGGTTTTCTGATGAATTTAAAGC
>NZ_JBEOOY010000349.1:0-261 GCF_040309585.1 Psychrobacter sp. GW64-MNA-CIBAN-0177 | reverse complement strand
GCATTATATCGCCTTGGCGTTCACGCAGTGGGGGAAGGGTTATTACATCAAAAGCCAGGCGGTCGAGCAAATCGCTTCTAAACTCACCTTGCTGTGCTAAATAAGGTAAATCTTCGTTAGTAGCGCACACTAAACGCGTATCTACTTTTATTGTTTGTTTACCCCCTACACGCTCAAATTCACCGTACTCTATTACGCGTAGCAGTTTTTCTTGTACCATTTCGGAGGTGTTTGCTAGCTCATCTAAAAATAAAGTACCGC
>NZ_JBEOOY010000348.1:0-261 GCF_040309585.1 Psychrobacter sp. GW64-MNA-CIBAN-0177 | reverse complement strand
CCGCTGGGTAGCGGAAATGCGCAAAGCATGACCGTTGTTGAAACCAGCGACCGCACCCGCCTCATTTTTAACCTGATCGAGTTGGTTCCTTACACTACCCAACGCAATAACAACTCGCTGGTAATGACTATTGGCGGTGATTCTGCAGACATGGCCAGCGACATTTCGAGATCTGATGGAACCAGCCCTGCTGCTCCGTCAGCGGAAGGTTCGCCGGCGCTGGTAGACGTTGATTTTCGTCGCGGTGCGCAGGGCGAAGGC
>NZ_JBEOOY010000347.1:0-262 GCF_040309585.1 Psychrobacter sp. GW64-MNA-CIBAN-0177 | reverse complement strand
ATTGATACCTTAATAACTTTAAAATCGTGAAAATTTATTCACAAAAAAACCAGCCAAGTGAGCCTTAGCTGGTTTTTTAATACTAATTTAAAGATTTAATGACAAATTAGCAGCTGTAATACAAGTCAAATTCAACAGGGTGTACTGTGATGTTCACGCGCTGCACTTCTTCTTCTTTCAGCGCGATATAGGCTTCTAACATCTCTTTAGTGAACACATCGCCCTTTAATAAGAACTCATGGTCTTCTCTTAATGCTTGCAG
>NZ_JBEOOY010000346.1:0-262 GCF_040309585.1 Psychrobacter sp. GW64-MNA-CIBAN-0177 | reverse complement strand
GCGTATTAATCGCTCTGATCCCTCTTTAGAGATATTTTTAATACCTAAACCACATTCTTGGGTAAAACGAAGCCGAGTTACGCCCATTTCTTCACATAAAAAAACGAGCATTTTTTCACTTTCAACACTGCCCGCTTGCCACTCAATTCCTGAGTACACATCTTCACTGCTATCACGCAGCACGGTAATATGCGTGGTAAATGGGTTTTTTAATGGTGACGGTAATGCACTAAATCCTTTAATGGTTCGCATATTTACATAC
>NZ_JBEOOY010000345.1:0-262 GCF_040309585.1 Psychrobacter sp. GW64-MNA-CIBAN-0177 | reverse complement strand
AAACTAACCTTGTCCAGTCATAACAACCTAGCAACTCAAGCTAACTTCAACTTGCTAGAACGCTGCATTGCTAAAAAGCTAAGCGCAGTAAAGTATCAATACATTCGTTGCAGCTTGTTAAGTTTGTAAAGCATCTGCGCTATCGCTTTTATAGAATCTAGCCGCGAAGCGTTCTAGCATTTAGCATTTATTGTTGGATATAAAACAGTACAACATTTATGTGATGGAAAACACTCCAATCGGCTCATAGGTCGATAGAGCC
>NZ_JBEOOY010000344.1:0-262 GCF_040309585.1 Psychrobacter sp. GW64-MNA-CIBAN-0177 | reverse complement strand
GCTTATGGACTACTTGCCAAAGAGATCGAAGCGGTAGATTCAGGCTATCGTTCTGCCATGAGCGTGCAGTCAAGCTTGGTGATGCATCCGATTCATGAATATGGCACCGAGGAGCAACGTGAGAAGTATTTGCCAAAGCTTGCTACTGGTGAATATATCGGTTGTTTCGGCTTGACTGAACCTGATTCGGGTTCAGATCCTTCTTCTATGTCAACGCGTGCGCGCGCTGTCGATGGCGGCTATGAGCTGACTGGTAATAAGA
>NZ_JBEOOY010000343.1:0-262 GCF_040309585.1 Psychrobacter sp. GW64-MNA-CIBAN-0177 | reverse complement strand
GATTCAGACACCGCCCGTCAGGACCACGCACCCGAACACACAGATGTACGTGCGGATGCGGCTGGTCATCGTGCTGTGCGAACACGTACAATCGTCCGTCGCCGAATATCTCGCGCGCGAACGCCCTTGACGCCTCTCGGACGGCCGCGCGGTCCGTGCCAGCCGGCATTGATAGCATCAGATTAAAGGTTTCCCGACGCCGGCTCTCCTCCGGCATCCCCCAACCACCCCATCGCCATTCGTCAAAGAGGTCCTGCAGGGC
>NZ_JBEOOY010000342.1:0-262 GCF_040309585.1 Psychrobacter sp. GW64-MNA-CIBAN-0177 | reverse complement strand
GCGCGTACGTGGCCGGCAACACCTTCACGCTCGCGGATATCCCGATCGGCCTGTCGGTGAACCGCTGGTTCGGCACGCCGTTCGAGCATCCCGAATTGCCGGCGGTGTCGCGCTATATCGAACGTCTCGCGACGCGCGAAGGTTTCAAGCAATACGGCGGCAGCGCGAATCCGTAATGCTGCGCCCGTCGCGCGTGATGCGGCGGCGCCGTCGCGGGCGGCGCTTCATCGAATCCGGCGGGCACCGGCCCGTCGTCACGCAC
>NZ_JBEOOY010000341.1:0-262 GCF_040309585.1 Psychrobacter sp. GW64-MNA-CIBAN-0177 | reverse complement strand
CTTATAGATGGTACTTGGATTATTGCTCAAGCGTATAAGGATATTGCTAGGGAGTATGATTTTAGCGCCAGTGACACTATAAATGCTGTTATAACAGAGCAGTGCCCTCATGCACTGGCAAGTGAGAGGGCGGGTAAATTATTTGCAGATAATCATGTGCATTTAGGCGGCCATGGGCATACAGGGCCTTCGCTATTAAGTTTTGCGCTCTATGGCGAAACCTTACCAGATAAGAGCTGGCCTAAGCGCCCAGAATATACAC
>NZ_JBEOOY010000340.1:0-262 GCF_040309585.1 Psychrobacter sp. GW64-MNA-CIBAN-0177 | reverse complement strand
CAGCTCTTCATCAAAGGGCGTGTCGCCGGTAAAGCTGACCTTGCCCATGCTGTAGCGCGGGCCGCTGTCGTAAATGAGCTCGATGTCGGCCACGCCCGCTTGAGGGTCCACGGCAAGTTTCTGGCTAGTGAAGCGGCCGCTGAAAAAGCCGTAGCGCGAGGCCTGGTTCTGAATCAGGCGCTTGGCGTCTTCATAATGGCCGTGGTTGAGCACGGCGCCGGATTTGAGGTCGTCGCTGGCGGGCACGCGAAAGGCCTTGAGG
>NZ_JBEOOY010000339.1:0-262 GCF_040309585.1 Psychrobacter sp. GW64-MNA-CIBAN-0177 | reverse complement strand
GCGGTGTATGAGCACCTGGGCGCTACCGCCTGCCGGATCCTGGTGCCGGATTACTCGGAAATCTACCCGGTGGACGACCTGATCTGGGACAACACCAACAAGGCGCTGTTTTTCCGCGAAGACATCCTCAACCTGCACCGCCTCAACGAGGAAGAGTTGCAGGCGTTGGTCGAACGCCTGATAGAAAGCGAGCTGGACGACTACACCGATATCACCACGCTGATCGGCATCGAGTTCGATGACAACACGGCGTGGGGCCAAC
>NZ_JBEOOY010000338.1:0-263 GCF_040309585.1 Psychrobacter sp. GW64-MNA-CIBAN-0177 | reverse complement strand
ATGACTTTGTAGCTAAAATTAGCGAAGAGATAAAAAGTCGACAATAAAAAATCGAGCGTGTAAGGCATTTACAAACAGCCAATTACACGCTTACTATTATTGATATTCTTGGAGGAACGTACTATTAGATGCGGCAAGAAAGGGCAACAAACAGCTCAAAAAAATCGTATTAACGAAGAAATTACAGCGCTAGAAGTTCGTTTAATCGACATCGACGGCGAACAAGCTGGAATTCAGTCATTAAAAGACGCGCAAGCTATGGC
>NZ_JBEOOY010000337.1:0-263 GCF_040309585.1 Psychrobacter sp. GW64-MNA-CIBAN-0177 | reverse complement strand
TTATTGCCATTCAAAACATTAAAAACCGCCGCCTAAACAACAGCACCAGCGGTATTGAGTTTGGTAAGCGCATTATGGGCAAACCGCTACGCGAAATGGCGCGCTCAATTAACATTGGTGCCGACACGTTCCCGGGCTTAATCGACACGCCAAAAGACGACAGCATCAACCTAACGTTTATGAACGCAACCACATTGCAAGTAGTACTCAAGGTTAAGCCAATCAACTCACCCAACACCATCATTGTTGGCATCATGTTAGAT
>NZ_JBEOOY010000336.1:0-263 GCF_040309585.1 Psychrobacter sp. GW64-MNA-CIBAN-0177 | reverse complement strand
CTCCCACAGTTTAGTTTTGCGTTGGGTTCACGATGACAGTGCAGGTAATGCCTGCCGCCAACAACACGCCCTCCGGCACTTCATCAATGTGAATCCGCACCGGCACACGCTGGGCCAACCGCACCCAGTTAAAGGTCGGGTTCACATCGGCGATCAGTTCACGGCTCTCGGGGTTATCACGGTCGTAGATACCGCGGGAGATGCTTTCCACATGACCCTTCAAGGTCTCGCCGCTCATCAATTGCATATCGGCTGTGTCACCC
>NZ_JBEOOY010000335.1:0-263 GCF_040309585.1 Psychrobacter sp. GW64-MNA-CIBAN-0177 | reverse complement strand
ATATTCATCAGCGACTTTTGCATACACGACCGTAAAATCACGAAAGCTCTGTAAGCCTATTTTCTTTACCGCTAAAGGAACTTCAAAAGAAGCAGTTTCAATATCGGCTTTAACAAAACTCCCTTCCAACAAAGGCTCAGCCTGTTGTGCCAACGTAACCCACACCATTCTTGCCTGATCACTTCTAACTTTTGGCTCTATAAATGATACCTTACCAGCAATATTCACAAGACTACCTTCTGCCTTAATACTCACTAGAGTGC
>NZ_JBEOOY010000334.1:0-263 GCF_040309585.1 Psychrobacter sp. GW64-MNA-CIBAN-0177 | reverse complement strand
GCCATGATGTCGTCATCTGATAAGCTATCAAGATCGACCTGTTCGCCACCAACTTTATTATAAATTTGGTCTAAGAAATCACGTAAGTCTTTCATCGCCGCTTGCGCTTTGAGCATACCGTCAATTTTTTCGCCCAAGCCTTTTGCCGCCATACCTAAATGGGTCTCAAGTACCTGACCAATATTCATACGCGATGGTACACCAAGCGGATTTAGCACGATATCAACGGTATTACCATGCTCATCATATGGCATGTCTTCAAC
>NZ_JBEOOY010000333.1:0-263 GCF_040309585.1 Psychrobacter sp. GW64-MNA-CIBAN-0177 | reverse complement strand
AGGCAAGCAGCACAAACACGATGGCAAAGCCGATGAGAATAACAGGGTTTTGTAGCCAGCCGATAATCCCTAACGACTCACCAAATACGGCAATAATCGCCCCTAAAATACCATAAGCAATGGAAACGCCCACCGCATAACTGGTGGTTAAAATCACGCCTTTTTTTACGGTTGGGTTTTGCTGACGGGCAACGATATTGGCAACAATCGGCAGCATTGGTAAGACGCAAGGCGTTAATGCTAGACCTAGACCGGCTAAGAAT
>NZ_JBEOOY010000332.1:0-263 GCF_040309585.1 Psychrobacter sp. GW64-MNA-CIBAN-0177 | reverse complement strand
CCCAAGCCCTGTACCGCCAAATTGTGCGCTTACTTGTGGATTGGCTTGAGTAAAGTAGCTAAATATAGCCTTTTGCTCTGAGGGACCGATACCAATACCGGTATCTTGAATACTAAAATGGAGCCAAGGCTGCTGCGTATTGACGGCGTGTTGTAAGCGGTGATAGCTTGAAGGTAAAGCAAGCGGCAATGTGGCGGAAGTGTCAGCATTATCTAGAAAACTTGAGAGATGACGATTATTTTGAGGTTGAGACTTACTTAAAC
>NZ_JBEOOY010000331.1:0-263 GCF_040309585.1 Psychrobacter sp. GW64-MNA-CIBAN-0177 | reverse complement strand
GCGCTAAGCCAAATACCATGGCTGTCACAGCAGCGACTGTGATTACCGTGAATAACCCGTTACTACCTATTCACGCTAAGCTTAAAACTACGTTCGAAGCAGTGCCTTGGTATGACAGTAATACCAAGAGTGTCTATCTTCAACAGTTAAACTTAGTCAAGGTTGAGTCCGAACCCGCCGATATTGAGCGTTACATCAGCCAGGCAACACCACAATTGATGGGATTTTTACGTAATTACCTTGAAAACCAGCCAGTGTATACC
>NZ_JBEOOY010000330.1:0-263 GCF_040309585.1 Psychrobacter sp. GW64-MNA-CIBAN-0177 | reverse complement strand
GGTACAGATGGAACACCTGGCACGCCTGGTACTCCAGCTGGTTCGGTTGTTACAACAGTTGAAAATGCCTATGACTTTACCTTAACACTGGCTCCTACGGATATCGTCGTAGTAGGTGCTGATCCATTTAACGTTAAATTTACTGTAACAGGTAAAGGAAGTGGCGGAGCGGACGTTCCATACACTGGGCTTGATAAAGTTGCGTTATACGTGACCAGTCAATCAGCTAATGCTACTGACACTGGCGCACCAATGTTGTGGAC
>NZ_JBEOOY010000329.1:0-263 GCF_040309585.1 Psychrobacter sp. GW64-MNA-CIBAN-0177 | reverse complement strand
ATCACTGGGGTTATTTCGGCGTTCTTTTTTGCCATTCGTAATATCATTCATAAGCGCTATTTTAATCAATACGGTGGCCCGCAAACCATGTTTTATCAAACCTTGGTTGCCAGCCTAATGCTTTGCGCGTTTATTGAAGTGCCTATTTATGCGACCACTAATCACGATTTGGTGCTTATTTTAGTTGCGGGAGTTATATTTACCGCAGCTCCACACTCATTATTTGCTGCCAGTTTAAAGCATTTATCGGCGGCAACCGCGGG
>NZ_JBEOOY010000328.1:0-263 GCF_040309585.1 Psychrobacter sp. GW64-MNA-CIBAN-0177 | reverse complement strand
CCAGGTCACCTACGGCACCACCCTCAAGCAGCAGAAAGTCACCGGTTCCCGCGAAGGCTCGGCCTCGTGCCTGGCCATTGGCGCCGGCTGCACCGCCATTGGCGGGCCCAGCCCGTCAGCCGGCGACAGCGTGAAGAAGGCCAGCGACTTCCCCGACCCGACCATCAACACCTACTCGCTGTTCGCCCAGGACCAGATCACCTGGGACAAATGGACCTTCCTGCCCGCCGTGCGTTATGACTACACCCGGCTCAAGCCCAAGC
>NZ_JBEOOY010000327.1:0-263 GCF_040309585.1 Psychrobacter sp. GW64-MNA-CIBAN-0177 | reverse complement strand
CGTAATACATCTGCGGTTCTTCTTTGGTTAGTTTTATCAAAAATTTATCAAGCAATTGACGTTTGTGAAGCGCAGCGTTTTCTTCGGTTCTTTCAGTCATGATATTCTCCTAGGGATGAAACATTTAAGCAGTCAGTTCAATGATAGTCAATGAGTGTATTGCAAGTGAGAAATCATGAAGTAGGGTTGTAGATATCTGCAAAATACCATTGAATAACTTATAACATTCATTTAATATGAATCTTTAGGGTAATTCTTTTAAC
>NZ_JBEOOY010000326.1:0-263 GCF_040309585.1 Psychrobacter sp. GW64-MNA-CIBAN-0177 | reverse complement strand
GATGAATATTGGTACGGCAACTAATAAGCTGGTTGATGGTCACTCAGGTCGGATATTGGTGCCTTCAGCACCTTTGACGATCTCTCAGCGACAAAAAATCGCTGCTGCATTAGCAGACATTAAGTCACTTGATACTACTACTAATGAAGATGGTACGACAAACGTTAATTTAAAACTATCCAGTAATACCTATCCAAACGTGATCAAATCATCCAGTGGTACACCAACAGCGCACGCCTATGCTGAGGCTGGCGCGTATATGA
>NZ_JBEOOY010000325.1:0-263 GCF_040309585.1 Psychrobacter sp. GW64-MNA-CIBAN-0177 | reverse complement strand
ACAATACACAGATAGACGCTAAAATATAGGCAATGCCTATTCGCTGTAATACGCCCAGTATTCTTAAGTTTTCAATGCTCGTGGTAAAGGGATACATATTTAACGCTAAGCCAATAGCAAAAATAATTGCTCCTCGTTTTATCAGCCGTAACACTTGGCTTGCATTAGCTGTGCTGTTGGTTTTTTTAAATGAAAAAAACATCGCAGAGCCAATAATAAACATGAAAAACGGAAAAATTACATCCGTTGGTGTACACCCATGC
>NZ_JBEOOY010000324.1:0-263 GCF_040309585.1 Psychrobacter sp. GW64-MNA-CIBAN-0177 | reverse complement strand
GCCTCGCCCAGTAATTTGGTACGTGGTAATACGCCTGTGCCCAAAATCACAATATCGGCAGCTATTTGCTCTCCATCGGCAAGGGTGATACTACCTACCTTTGTCGCACTGTCGCTATGTTCATTGCCATTAATAGCGTTGACAGTGGCATCGAGTACAAATTTAATGCCATTATCTTTATGCAGTTTAATTAACGCATTGCTGACGGTTTCTGAGATGATATTGCCCATCACGCGCTGGTTTTGTCCAATAATAGTAATGGA
>NZ_JBEOOY010000323.1:0-264 GCF_040309585.1 Psychrobacter sp. GW64-MNA-CIBAN-0177 | reverse complement strand
CATTTTCTAAGTCAACTGAGCTTTGATGATGTCAAGCCAATAGCTTTTACGGCGGAGTCATTATTTCGACCTCCCCTGAGCGGTGATGAAGGGATCCGGCTTTTAGTTTATTTATGCTCACTTTTTCTAAGTCACCTGAGCGGTGATGAAGGGAGGGATGGACGATGGAAGGGCTTTCTCGTATAACGATCTCACATCACACGAGAGGTCGTCCCTAATCGCGATTGAATCGATCAGCTTAGATTTCTCAGTCACGTGAGCGGG
>NZ_JBEOOY010000322.1:0-264 GCF_040309585.1 Psychrobacter sp. GW64-MNA-CIBAN-0177 | reverse complement strand
CCGTTGCGCGGTGCGGGCAGCGGTGCGGGCAGCGGTCCGGGCGCGTCAGCCGTCGATGGTAATGCAAACCGCCCGATCGAGCGCGGCGTGCCGCCCACCGACACCTTCAACGCGGTGTCGCTGATCGTCGGCGGCGAGATCGTCGGCACCTACCGCAAGCAGGACCTGCCGAACGCCGAGGTGTTCGACGAGAAGCGCTACTTCGCGACCGACACCGAGCCGCTCGTGTTCGAGCTGAACGGCGTGAAATACGGCGTGATCATC
>NZ_JBEOOY010000321.1:0-264 GCF_040309585.1 Psychrobacter sp. GW64-MNA-CIBAN-0177 | reverse complement strand
CTGTTATGTCATTTTTAACTTCAAGCGGGAACGCTTTATAACTTTTCATACTAAACTCCTTTTATTGATATATTTAACTTATGTATTTAAATACGCCATGTATTTAATCGCTAAATTTTTAATTACTTATAAATGCACCTTTTAAAATGCTAAATAGGCTACCTCAAACCACAGTATTATGCCTTAGATTTATTTGTAAATAAGATTGATTAATAAATGCGTTTTTGTTTGCAATAATACGCTAGGTATTTATCAATAGAGAAA
>NZ_JBEOOY010000320.1:0-264 GCF_040309585.1 Psychrobacter sp. GW64-MNA-CIBAN-0177 | reverse complement strand
CATTAAACCGTGTAGTGCACCTGATGGTTCATTACGATGACAACAACCAAATTCAGCCATACGAAGTGGTAAATCACGGTACGATTTTAAACCCTGGTTAAAGATCTGCACGTGTCCTGGGCAGTTCATTGGTTTAATCGCGTATTCACGCTTTTCAGACTCAGTGGTAAACATTGCTTCTGAATATTTTTCCCAGTGACCTGATTTTTCCCAAAGTGAACGGTCCATCATCATTGGACCTTTTACTTCTTCGTACTCATATTC
>NZ_JBEOOY010000319.1:0-264 GCF_040309585.1 Psychrobacter sp. GW64-MNA-CIBAN-0177 | reverse complement strand
CGCTAGCAGCGTTTGAAGAGCAGCAACAATTGCTTGCCTACTTTCAATTGGCAAATATCAAACCTTCAAAACAGGCTGGTGGTGGCTCAGCAGCTAACGCTATGTATGCCTTTGCCAGTCTAGGTGGTAAGCCTTTTTATGCTTGCCGCGTCGGTGATGATGAGTCAGGTCAATTTTATCTGCAAGATTTGCATAACGCTGGGGTAGCAACCTCAGAGCGTTCCATTCATACGGGTGGCGTCACTGGATCGTGCGTAGTGGCAG
>NZ_JBEOOY010000318.1:0-264 GCF_040309585.1 Psychrobacter sp. GW64-MNA-CIBAN-0177 | reverse complement strand
AGATAAGAAATCGGCAACGACTTTAGCGGTAATGGGTACACGGGCAGAACGTACACGACGATCTTGACGAGCATAACCAAAATAAGGAATAACGGCAGTAATACGACCGGCAGATGCACGACGTAGAGCATCAACCATAACGATAAGTTCCATAAGGTTATCGTTTGTAGGGGCACAGGTTGATTGTAAGATGAAAACATCCGATCCACGAACATTTTCATTAATTTGAACACTGATCTCACCGTCGCTAAAACGGCCAACAAC
>NZ_JBEOOY010000317.1:0-264 GCF_040309585.1 Psychrobacter sp. GW64-MNA-CIBAN-0177 | reverse complement strand
ACCAAATACCGTCACCGAGCCCGCTGTTTTTTGTACTAACGAACTGATAATACCTATGGTGGTAGATTTACCTGCACCATTGGGGCCAAGCAGAGCAAAAAAGTCGCCTTGCTTTACCGTCAAACTGATTGATTTAACGGCTTCGACACCGCCTTTATAGATTTTTTTAAGGTTATCAATTACTAAAGCATTGGCGTTATCGGCCATGTTGAAATCCTCTACTCGATGAAAACAAAAAATCCCGCCTGTGCGGGAGTCTGGCAA
>NZ_JBEOOY010000316.1:0-264 GCF_040309585.1 Psychrobacter sp. GW64-MNA-CIBAN-0177 | reverse complement strand
ATTTACAGTTAACCACTCGCGTGGTTGACATTAACGGTAAGCGCGGCGAACTGAAAAAGCCATCGTCTTGTATCGCTGAATACGAAGTGCCGGCCGATGCCTGGTACTTTGCTAACAACAGCCACCAGACGGTAATGCCTTATTCGGTATTAATGGAGATTTCATTACAACCTAATGGCTTTATTTCCGGCTACATGGGCACCACTCTTGGTTTTCCTGGGCAAGAACTGTTTTTCCGCAACTTAGATGGTCACGGCACCCTGC
>NZ_JBEOOY010000315.1:0-264 GCF_040309585.1 Psychrobacter sp. GW64-MNA-CIBAN-0177 | reverse complement strand
GTGCATGACAGTCGCTTTTATCGTTTTACGAGAGCGCATAGATGGGGTCATGATAAATTCTCACTACAAATAAATTAATAATCAATAAAAGCAAATAACATTATAAGATTTCAACCCTATCATAGCAAAATATAGGTTACAGTCTTTAATATTTAAAAAATTAGCCTACGCTATACGATGATACTTAAGTACAATTATTGCAGATTTGACGGTTATGATAGCCAGTTACAACCTTACTGCACGATTTGTTCAGCAGTATCAGAG
>NZ_JBEOOY010000314.1:0-264 GCF_040309585.1 Psychrobacter sp. GW64-MNA-CIBAN-0177 | reverse complement strand
GCCTAGCTAGATTAGCCCTACCCCTGCTAATGTTAAATCACCATATCTAGTGACCACTTTACCCACATCTATAATCAACCCTGAATTTAGATGTGAACGCTAAATAACATTAGACACTAACGAATTTACATTAGAGTAAACACTATCGCGATATAGTAATATCGCCATATTGTTCAATGACTTACGGTGGTGTCGCGGCTTGTGATTAACACTTTTTCGGAGTATCTTATGCTTTAGCCAATCAAAGATTATATTTATAAAGGA
>NZ_JBEOOY010000313.1:0-264 GCF_040309585.1 Psychrobacter sp. GW64-MNA-CIBAN-0177 | reverse complement strand
TCATAAAGATATAGTCGTCGGTCTCATCCCAGCTCTTCACAGCGCTCCAAGGAATCACCGCTTGTTGGGTGCTGCCTGCACGCATCTGCATACCGCGCATCTGATTGCTACTAAACATATCTGACTGATTGACCGGCACTGCCATTACCAGACCATGCTTCTGTACACCTAGTTTCATTTGGCGCATCTCATCAGGCATTTCTTGCTCAGCGACTTGCTTTTCAAACTCTCTTTTCACATACCATTTAAAACCAAGCGTACGAA
>NZ_JBEOOY010000312.1:0-264 GCF_040309585.1 Psychrobacter sp. GW64-MNA-CIBAN-0177 | reverse complement strand
CTTTCTGCCTCTTCCATTGCCGATAATACGAGTGGAATCTGAAATTTTGTTATTACGCCGTTTCCATATGTACTTTTAGATGGATATTTTAAAGTTAGCCTATTTACTGGCAACATTTTATGTTGGCATAAATTTCTCAAATTACAGCATAGAACATAATACTGATTCTCTTTAAAGATCCTCTCTCTTTCTATTAATAGTTCAGGTAATAAAGATTGATCAATATCATTAATTATCGAAAAATTATCACGTTTATTGTACAAC
>NZ_JBEOOY010000311.1:0-265 GCF_040309585.1 Psychrobacter sp. GW64-MNA-CIBAN-0177 | reverse complement strand
GCATCTAACTGACTATTTCGATTAATATCTTCGTCTTGATCTAACGTATAGTTATAGTTTAGATCTTCAGTTGATATCCAATTAGATTCTAAATAAATAGGCGCTTTTTCAGAGAACCCTTTAGGATCTGGTGTTGTAGTAATCACATTCCCATTCTCATCTTTTTCTGCAATATCAGCCGCTTGATAGGTCACTGTACTGTCTAACAAACAGACTCTGCCTTGAGCATATTGTGTGGCATAAGACTTAATTGATACTTCTTGAT
>NZ_JBEOOY010000310.1:0-265 GCF_040309585.1 Psychrobacter sp. GW64-MNA-CIBAN-0177 | reverse complement strand
ACGCACGCCGCCGTCGCGCGGAAGCCGACGAGATCCGCGCGGTACTCGATGCGTGCGGCGGCGACCGCGATCGCGCCTGCGCGATGCTCGGCATCAGCAAGACGACGCTGTGGCGCAAGCTGTCGGCGAAATAGGTTCGGGCCGCCCCGTCATTCCGCCTTGTGATAGTGGCGATACGCCTTCGCGCGATTGCCGCACGACGACATCGAGCACCAGCGTCGGCTGCCGTTCTTGCTGTCGTCGATGAACAGCCACTGGCATGCAT
>NZ_JBEOOY010000309.1:0-265 GCF_040309585.1 Psychrobacter sp. GW64-MNA-CIBAN-0177 | reverse complement strand
AGCCGACGATGTGAAAGGCTTGATTGTTACCTCAAGTAAAGGCGTGTTTATCGCTGGCGCGGACATTACTGAATTTGTTGCTTCTTTTAAGCAGCCTGAAGATGAGATTAAAGAGTGGCTGATTGGTATCAATGACGTCTTTAACCGTTTTGAAGACTTGCCGTTTCCTAAAGTTGCCGCCATTAATGGTGCAGCGCTCGGCGGTGGTTGTGAGATGACCTTGGTGTGTGAATACCGCGTCATGAGCGACAAAGCGATTATTGGG
>NZ_JBEOOY010000308.1:0-265 GCF_040309585.1 Psychrobacter sp. GW64-MNA-CIBAN-0177 | reverse complement strand
GCGATGGTGAGTATGGTACAGATTGGCTATTTTGGTTTTTCGGACGAATTATTTAGCCAAATGATGGTGTATTTATTTGAGGCTTTATTTGTAACCTCAGGATTGGTACTAGGTTTGTCCATTCCCGGACTGTTATTTTATAGACGGCGTGCCATTGTTTAAGTAGGTTTAGGCGGGTTTAAGTAGATTTAGGCAGGTATAGACATTTAAATGTTAGGCTGTTTCTAGCGAAAAACTAACCACATCGAAGCGACTTAACATACCC
>NZ_JBEOOY010000307.1:0-265 GCF_040309585.1 Psychrobacter sp. GW64-MNA-CIBAN-0177 | reverse complement strand
AAGCTATAATCTATATTATCGTAAAATATTTTTGGATTATCCCTAGTAAAGACGTTGGACAATGAGTTTTTTAGTCCTATCAAAAGTGCATTGGCTTTGTTTTTAGTATTATTACTCATACTAGAAGAGAATTTTTGTTCAGTTTTTAGAAATAATTCTGTTCGAGTACCATAGGGGATATATTGACTGTTTTGATCTAACTGACTAATAAAGCAATAGCCATTATCTTTGCTCAAAGGAGAATTGAGTTTGACCTCTATAGATT
>NZ_JBEOOY010000306.1:0-265 GCF_040309585.1 Psychrobacter sp. GW64-MNA-CIBAN-0177 | reverse complement strand
AACCTATACCGCTGATACGATTACTCTAAATAGTGATTCGGAAGACTTCAAAATTCATGGCGGATTATGGGATGGCGAAACCTTATACAGCCTTTATGAAAAAGCGCATATGCCATGGGAGTGGCATAAATCTCTATTTGAATATGCTCGTAAACTAGATATCACTATGTTTAGCTCGCCTTTTGATAATACGGCTGTAGACCTATTAGAAAAATTAAATGCACCAGCCTATAAGATTGCCTCTTTTGAAGCCATTGACTTACCT
>NZ_JBEOOY010000305.1:0-265 GCF_040309585.1 Psychrobacter sp. GW64-MNA-CIBAN-0177 | reverse complement strand
ACCCGGTAGCTCTAAACAAGAGCCAATCAAATCTATACCAAATAGCCAAGCTAAGCATTCACGCGACTATAAATCACAAGATACTCAATTGTTCTGTCAGCACTTACAAATAGGCGCCGGACAATTTAGCGCATTACAGCAAATTAACTTACCGATAGATAATACCGAACTGGCTACGCAAGCAAAGCACATCAAAGAATCAGGCTTTCAAGCCATTGTGCTCAATGATTTAAAACAACAACTCAATGAACAACAATTAAAACAG
>NZ_JBEOOY010000304.1:0-265 GCF_040309585.1 Psychrobacter sp. GW64-MNA-CIBAN-0177 | reverse complement strand
CGTAACTACCGCGATCAATTAGGTGCTAAAGACTTTGCCGACCCAGCACTGCTGAGCGAAAGTTACCAAGCACTTGATGAGCTAACCCAACTACTTAATTTAGGCTCAGTGTACGACTTTCAATTAGAAGGTTAATTACTTACTTAAGCTAAATAACCTGAGCTCCGGATAATAAACCTATCTCAAGCAGCTATTTTCAGCGCTAACTGCGTTGAATTTACTTGCAATAGGCCAGCTATTGACGCGTAAATTCGCCTTGTTTTCA
>NZ_JBEOOY010000303.1:0-265 GCF_040309585.1 Psychrobacter sp. GW64-MNA-CIBAN-0177 | reverse complement strand
GCCCAAGCGAGTGGAAAATCACCGCAGCCAGCGGTATCAATACCACATAACCAAGCTCAGCTGCGGTATTCGACATAATACCGGCAAAGACAATGGTCAAAGTTACTAGCTTTTTGGGGGCGTTCATAACGAGACCACGCAAAGCTGCGGAGATCATACCCGAGCGCTCAGCAATACCCACACCCAATAGCGCGACCAATACTGTACCTAATGGCACAAAACCGGTAAAGTTGGTGACTAGATTTTCAACGATACGCGCTAAGCC
>NZ_JBEOOY010000302.1:0-265 GCF_040309585.1 Psychrobacter sp. GW64-MNA-CIBAN-0177 | reverse complement strand
CAATTTGTGCATCAACACTACCCACTTCCATAACCCGATAACTCGGTAAATTTAAAGACGGTAGCGCATTATCTAATAACTCTCGGGTGCGGGTATCGTGGCCTAATAAAATTAATGTTGGCGGCTCAGTGAGTACCATACTTTCATCGTTTTTTGCTTGCTGCCATAACGCTAAATTATTTCCCAGCGCACACCACTTTATCTGTTGGAGTTCACTAAAATGCAGTGGCTCACTTTCTTTTTGAGCAATTACAAAGCCTAAATC
>NZ_JBEOOY010000301.1:0-265 GCF_040309585.1 Psychrobacter sp. GW64-MNA-CIBAN-0177 | reverse complement strand
CGCATTACCTTGACGATCCGTAATGGTGACAATTGTGTTGTTGAAAGACGCATGGATATGAGCCATGCCATCTGCAACCTGTTTACGTACGCGCTTACGCGGAGAACGTGACGGAACTTTAGCCATTTTGGTTTACCTTCCCGTTACTTTCTTATTGGCTTACGTGGACCTTTACGCGTACGCGCATTGGTCTTAGTACGTTGCCCACGAAGGGGCAGGCTACGACGATGGCGGAGACCACGATAACAACCAAGATCCATAAGAC
>NZ_JBEOOY010000300.1:0-265 GCF_040309585.1 Psychrobacter sp. GW64-MNA-CIBAN-0177 | reverse complement strand
GCCTAACTTTGACGCTTGTTTTTGCACGTCTTGTGCTTGCATCAGCGCGCTACCCGGTTTGCACGTATCCAAACGGCGGCGCGGCTTGCCACGTAGCGCACGCGCTTGATTTTCTTCTGCTTTAATCTCATCCCAGCGCTCTTTAACCGCAGCGTCATCTTGTAGGTTTTCTGCATCAAAGACATGCGGATGGCGACGAATCAACTTTTCTTGCAGCGTAGTAATGACATCTGTCAAATCAAAGCGTCCTTGCTCCGCATAGAGC
>NZ_JBEOOY010000299.1:0-266 GCF_040309585.1 Psychrobacter sp. GW64-MNA-CIBAN-0177 | reverse complement strand
TTACTGGAGCGTGATGGCGACGAAGTGGCGCGTGCCACCTCGATCGTGCGATACGCGCCGGGCTCCGCTGTTGAAAATCATAAGCACGACTTGGGCGAGGAGAGTCTGGTCCTGGACGGCGAATTCAGCGACGAATCCGGGACCTTCGGGCCTGGGACTTACATCAAGAATCCACCAGGTTCTTCGCATGCACCGAGCTCCGCGACGGGTTGCACGTTGTTCGTCAAGCTGCGCCATCTTGATCTCGCCGACATCCAACGCACCGT
>NZ_JBEOOY010000298.1:0-266 GCF_040309585.1 Psychrobacter sp. GW64-MNA-CIBAN-0177 | reverse complement strand
GTTCTGGCATGCGTGGAACGGCGCCGGCACGCCCGACTGGGCCGATTTCTGGCAACACCGCGCCGCGCTGGACGCCAATGCGATCCGCTGGGCCGACGCGCTCGCGGCCGTCGGCGATCTCGCCGGAAAGCTGGCGGAATACGCAAAATCTCAGTTAAAATAAGCGGTTATCCGACGGCTGACCACGCAAGCGCTCGCGTTTGAGCTTTGGGCGCCCACCGGAACGCATCTGCTTGGCGCCTCACCCGTTGTGCACCGCTCAGGCA
>NZ_JBEOOY010000297.1:0-266 GCF_040309585.1 Psychrobacter sp. GW64-MNA-CIBAN-0177 | reverse complement strand
AAGAAACCCAACGTGCTGAGTACATAGAAACAGCACACAAAGCCTTAAAAGAGTTTTTAGCAAAGGATGAGTTTAATGCTAACGATTGGAAAGCCTTTGCTACTTTTTTAGTACCTGTTGTTAGCAATGTAACAGCCCCTGACGATAACTGGGATGTGCTAAAAGGTATTTTAGATGAGCACGACAGCACTAAATCTCGCGTATTTTATTTATCACTACCACCTGCTGTGTACGGCACTTGCTGTGAAATATTATCTGTTAAAAAC
>NZ_JBEOOY010000296.1:0-266 GCF_040309585.1 Psychrobacter sp. GW64-MNA-CIBAN-0177 | reverse complement strand
ATTCATACCCGTTAAATAACGAACCAAATGCTGATGCTTGCCTTGTGTTTCTTGGAAATACTGAGCATGGTCTTCTTCTTGCTGACCCATTTGCATGGCTTCAGTTTCGCTAAGTACTTGTCCCGGGGCGATTTGTCCCGCCCCATACAACTGTGATGTTAGCTCCGCATTGGCAGCAAAATTAATCGTTTTAGTCGCGACTGGCACATCATTAATGGCAAGCTGCCCTTGATTATAACTGACCGTGTCACCGGGTAGCCCAATCA
>NZ_JBEOOY010000295.1:0-266 GCF_040309585.1 Psychrobacter sp. GW64-MNA-CIBAN-0177 | reverse complement strand
AGTCATAAGACTCAGCGATATCATCGATTTTTTTGCCTTGCTCATAAGCCTTTTTATCAGGACCGACATAAGCATTGTCATGGCCACTTACATCACCATCGATGTAAGTGTAAACCGCTTCAGCGTAGGTACCGTCTTGCAAAAATGCGGTAACGTCTTGTCCTGAACGATCAAGACCAGCAGCACTAGCAGCGCTAGCGACAGAGAAAGCAGCAATCGCTACTGTAAGGGTTTTTAGGTGAAAGGTGGCCCGCATTGTGTATCTC
>NZ_JBEOOY010000294.1:0-266 GCF_040309585.1 Psychrobacter sp. GW64-MNA-CIBAN-0177 | reverse complement strand
ATGGATGAGCATCATCAAATCCCTAAAGATTTAAACGAATCGCGTCAGAGCGGCTTTTTTGTTGCTGATAACACTGAAGATATGGATTGCAGTGTTATTCGGTTATTACAAGCGTTGCAGTCGCCGTTAGAAGCAAAAGTAATGGGCGAGGCGTTAGTGCTTGAGTTGTTATATCGCCTATTGGATTCCCCCAATGCAGCACCGCTTTATGCGTTGTCGTTAAGTCATACCCGTTTATCGAGGGTAGAAAAAGCCCTTAACTACAT
>NZ_JBEOOY010000293.1:0-266 GCF_040309585.1 Psychrobacter sp. GW64-MNA-CIBAN-0177 | reverse complement strand
AAACAAACCTATCTATTAGTCTCTTCGAGATGACTGGCAAAAACATAGATGACATAGATATTGATTTTTGCACCTTATACTTTTACGACAACACCATCAGTATACTGTCACTATGTATAGAAGACAGGGACCACTATCTAAGTTTTACCGATATAGATGACCTAACCTTTGATATATGCAATATTTTAGTGACTTCTTTTAAGCCTATATTGCAACACATGATCCATAATCTGAAGCGACATCCTTATTTTGAAGCACAACAGGGC
>NZ_JBEOOY010000292.1:0-266 GCF_040309585.1 Psychrobacter sp. GW64-MNA-CIBAN-0177 | reverse complement strand
CGCTAAAACAAAATAGCGAGCGGGCTTAAAGCCACTTAACCAACTTCGTATACCAACAATCATACCCAGGCACAAAGTAGCCCCCGTTACTAAAGTAGCCCATATAAAGCCAAAACCTGGCCAAATGATTGCAAATGGAGTACCTGCGGTAGCAATAATGCCCAAGTAAATTGAAAACCGTGATAATTGAGGAGACGTTTCCTTTAATTTAAGTAAGCTGTTAAAAAATAAGATATTTGTGATGGGAATTAAGGTAAAACCTAGCC
>NZ_JBEOOY010000291.1:0-266 GCF_040309585.1 Psychrobacter sp. GW64-MNA-CIBAN-0177 | reverse complement strand
AGCTTGACCACTGACGCCAATATTATGCAGCGAGTGAAAAATCCCCCATACAGTACCAAATAAGCCTATAAATGGCGCAATAGCAGCAGTTGTCACTAAAATAGGCAAACCGCGCTCGCTGTTATAACGATAACGTCCGATATGTTGTAGTAGGGCTTGCTCTGTAACCAAGCGGCGTCCTGTTGCATCAAGCTCTGACATTGCCTGGCTTTTATTTTGCAGCTGCTGGCTTAAGTCGTCAGCAACTTGCATGGTCATTTTTCGAC
>NZ_JBEOOY010000290.1:0-266 GCF_040309585.1 Psychrobacter sp. GW64-MNA-CIBAN-0177 | reverse complement strand
AGTAAGCGCTATACGCCTCACTAACCGATTAGGTTCATATGCAACGTTTAAGGGTATGCGACGGATTTTCACCAAATAGTTGGGTGTAATCTTTGGTGAATTGCCCTGGGTGCCAAAAGCCCCAATTAGCCGCAATCACCGCAATGGGAGTCTCTTGCCCTGGTTGTTTCAGCTCTCGGCGCACATTATTTAAACGGGTTAAGCGTAAAAAACGCAATGGATTAATGCCTAAAATACTCTCAAAACTGTACTGTAAGGTGCGGCGG
>NZ_JBEOOY010000289.1:0-266 GCF_040309585.1 Psychrobacter sp. GW64-MNA-CIBAN-0177 | reverse complement strand
ACATAAAGGTATTATTAATAAAGCCGGTATTTCGTTTAGTGGCCACACCGAGTATTTTGCACAACAGTCGAATACCGCAGATGTAGTAATGATGCTTGCTACGCAAGGCCTAAGAGTAGCGCTGGTAACGACGCATATTCCACTTGCCTATGTATCGCGTGCTATTACAGAGGATCGGCTAATCAAAGTAGCGAGTATTTTAAACCACGACTTACAAACTAAGTTTGGTATAGAAAAGCCGCGTATTTTAGTCTGTGGTTTAAATC
>NZ_JBEOOY010000288.1:0-266 GCF_040309585.1 Psychrobacter sp. GW64-MNA-CIBAN-0177 | reverse complement strand
CATTCAGGGTATGCCAGAATTTAGCCCTTTTTATATTGAGTTTGAAGAAGAGTTTGGCGATGCCAATATGGGTGGTGGTAATGGGCAAATTGATTTGCTGAACGATCAGTTTGACTGGGCGTGTGGCTAAGTGTTGATTGGGTTAGGATGGTCATGTCAGCTCAATATGGCAATAAAAACACTCAACTTGGTTGGGTGTTTTTTTTATTACCCAAAGAAGTAGAAGACAAGTAAAGGTTAGTGCTCTGTCTCACTAACTATTATGC
>NZ_JBEOOY010000287.1:0-267 GCF_040309585.1 Psychrobacter sp. GW64-MNA-CIBAN-0177 | reverse complement strand
CTCTTGGGTCATTTATTGCCTTAGCCGCATACCGCTTTAAGCGGTTAACTCATTACTAGCTGCAATGGGAGGTAAGGTGGTCTTGTTGTTTAGCGAAAAATATTACCGTGACAGCGTCACGGCAATAAACATCATTTCTATTTAAGATCAATACTCATGTTAGGACCGCTAACGGCTTCTGAGTCAAACCAACGAGTGGTGATAGTTTTGGTTTCTGTGCAGAAACGTACCGCTTGCTTGCCGTAGGCGTGTTGGTCACCATAGAAA
>NZ_JBEOOY010000286.1:0-267 GCF_040309585.1 Psychrobacter sp. GW64-MNA-CIBAN-0177 | reverse complement strand
CTAATATATCAATATGACGCATTGCCGACTCTAGCATCGCCGCGCCAGTTGGTTCACTGTATTTACGTTGAATTTCTTTTTCTAACGAGCCTGCATTAACACCAATACGAATAGGGATGTTATGATACTTAGCACATGCCACTACTTCTCGTACTTTAGCATCGCTACCGATATTACCAGGATTGATACGCAAACAATCCGCACCTGCTTCAGCAACAGCAAGCGCGATTTTATGGTCAAAATGCACATCAGCAACCAGCGGCACAC
>NZ_JBEOOY010000285.1:0-267 GCF_040309585.1 Psychrobacter sp. GW64-MNA-CIBAN-0177 | reverse complement strand
GGCTAAAGCTGCGCTAGAAGACCGCGCAATTAAAGCACCATTTTCAGGTAAATTAGGTTTACGCCAAGTGAGTGTGGGTAGCTTAGTGACCCCAGGTGAGCAAATTAGTACCCTAGACGATGTGAGTAAAATTAAATTAGATTTTTCTGTGCCAGAGCGTTTTATTCAAGAATTACAACCAGGCAAACTCGTTGAAGCCAAAGCGGTTGCGTATCCCGACCAGATATTTAAAGGCGTTGTTACTTCGATTGATAGCCGCGTTAACCC
>NZ_JBEOOY010000284.1:0-267 GCF_040309585.1 Psychrobacter sp. GW64-MNA-CIBAN-0177 | reverse complement strand
GTACCCGATTATCAATACCCTCTCTGAGCACGGTGGGGTTAATCGCGGGGTATGTAGCATTGCTGATGGAAAGCTTGTTGCAGTGACGGAATATTTAAATATTCAAAAAGAGTCTGCACATATTGTTGGAAATAATCCGCAGGGCTTGCGTGAAAAAATTAGCCAAGATGCGCTAGGATCTATGAGTTTTTGGGGGCTCACGCCGTGCTTTTTTGATTATTTGCAACAAGGTTTTGAGACGTTTTTACAGCAATATAACGTTAATAC
>NZ_JBEOOY010000283.1:0-267 GCF_040309585.1 Psychrobacter sp. GW64-MNA-CIBAN-0177 | reverse complement strand
AACCTACTGTTTGTAGCAACCTTACTCGCTGTCATTGTATCCAAAGCAGCTGTTGCCAACTATATTACCATTGTCTCTTAATCATAAGCCCTATTTATACGTGCTATTCATAAGTGCTGTTCATAAGTGCAAGTCATCAGCATTGCTCATAAGCCTTAATAATTAAGCATTAACGCTTAATTATTAGCCATCAATCATAGCTGTTAACCAGTAGTGACTAATCGTCAGCTATTAATCAGTAGTTATTAATTATCAGCTATCAATCAT
>NZ_JBEOOY010000282.1:0-267 GCF_040309585.1 Psychrobacter sp. GW64-MNA-CIBAN-0177 | reverse complement strand
CCACTGAATCACAAATCAAAATCACATGACGACCCACTGGCTGACGATAAATGCGATTAAAGAAAGTCGCAACACCATCCATATCGGTTACTGGAACATCCAATATATTCGCAATGGCATTGACTTGGGCATCATTCACCCAACCGTTGCGCTTTTGCACAATTTTTAATGAATCGAGAGAAGCCGCGCGCGCATGAGGATAATGATGCATAAACTCATGAATCGCTGCAATCTCATCAGCCGTTAGGATGCTGGCCACATCTACTC
>NZ_JBEOOY010000281.1:0-267 GCF_040309585.1 Psychrobacter sp. GW64-MNA-CIBAN-0177 | reverse complement strand
GATCGGGTTCAACCCCAGGGTGTTTTCCGAGGCCTGGCGTTTCAAGTCATCGTTATTCTTGTTACTCATCTACGACGCTCCATTGTCCGAAAGACGAGTACCGGCGATTGCTGCGCACCCAATTTCGATACACGACACCAGCCTGGTACTGCGACTCGGGTGACCGTTGATACCGCATCGTCAAATGCAGGGAACTTGCCAGCTCCATTGGTTACCCGAGTTTATTTTTTTTCGCAAGCGGGCCAATCGTTGGCCACGCGACAGGGC
>NZ_JBEOOY010000280.1:0-268 GCF_040309585.1 Psychrobacter sp. GW64-MNA-CIBAN-0177 | reverse complement strand
GCTTAACGCAAGAAGGCACTAAGGTTTGGCGGTTTTCGTATTCACTACAGCCACAGGTTGCGTTATCAAGGTATTGGCAAACAATATTGGTAAATATAAGTTGCTCACCTTCTCTTAGCTGATCAGTGGCGGTAAAGTCATCTTCGTCTTCGCTGTCAATAAAGGTGTTTAAACAACACTTTCCGCATCCGTCACAAATGGCTTCCCATTCTTGCTGGTTCATTTCATTGAGACTTTTGCTAAGCCAAAATTGGGTTTTTGCTAATTG
>NZ_JBEOOY010000279.1:0-268 GCF_040309585.1 Psychrobacter sp. GW64-MNA-CIBAN-0177 | reverse complement strand
GCGGCAACCTCGCGAGCTGCGGGAGGTCGTCCAGCTTCGACCGGTTGTACGCCTTGAACACGGGATGCACCGGGATCGGCGGCCGTGGCAGCGCGCCGTCGTGCGTGGATATCCGTTGGCCCTCGGATAGTTGGATCATTGACTCGACTCCATTCTTTTAGATGTACTAATGTAGGTCGTGTGTCTCGTCTGCTCGCCGCCGGCGGCCAGGCAGCCCGCCGGCGTTCTGCAGATACTAGAAGCAATCGCCGCGGCGAAGCATTACGCC
>NZ_JBEOOY010000278.1:0-268 GCF_040309585.1 Psychrobacter sp. GW64-MNA-CIBAN-0177 | reverse complement strand
CGCAACTGCTGCATAAAGCACGCGATTTAGTTCAAGTTAATGTAATTGAAGATCCAACCTATAAAGTGGTATCTGATAAGCTTGCTTAATTTAAATTAAGCAATAATTTAGTAAATAAATACGTTAAAAGCGAAAGGTTTATTCCTTTCGCTTTTTTATGCGTAACAATAGATGCGATCAATACCTGTTTGCGGCAAGGCTCTTAAAAAGCAAGATGGTTGGTAGTGCTAAGCGTTTACATAACTCGATATAATAGTGACAAATACAC
>NZ_JBEOOY010000277.1:0-268 GCF_040309585.1 Psychrobacter sp. GW64-MNA-CIBAN-0177 | reverse complement strand
CAATTAGGTATTACAGTTGCCTGGCTTGGAGGTAAAACTAAAGGTAGAGAACGTGTAGCTACACTTGAAAAAATAGCCTCCGGTGAGGCGCAAATGATCGTCGGCACCCATGCGTTATTTCAAGACGAGGTGAAATTTCATAATCTCGTGCTTATTATTATCGATGAACAACATAGTTTTGGTGTTCATCAACGATTATCACTGCGTGAAAAAGGCCGCTTTGGCGACTGTTACCCACATCAACTAGTCATGACAGCAACACCTATAC
>NZ_JBEOOY010000276.1:0-268 GCF_040309585.1 Psychrobacter sp. GW64-MNA-CIBAN-0177 | reverse complement strand
AGGTGAGGCATTCTGGTTGCCGGTGACAGGGGACGCCATGACTGCGCCCACGGGCATGAGCATTGCGGCTGGCATGATGATCCTGGTTGACCCGGCCATACCGCCCGAGCCCGGCAAACTGGTGGTGGCCCAATGGGCCGGTAACCCCCACGCCACCTTTCGCCAATTGCAGGAAGAGAGCGGCCAGCACTACCTGGTGCCGCTCAATCCCACTTACCCCAAGGTGTTGCTTACCGACGGCTGTCGCCTCCTGGGTGTGGTGGTGCAG
>NZ_JBEOOY010000275.1:0-268 GCF_040309585.1 Psychrobacter sp. GW64-MNA-CIBAN-0177 | reverse complement strand
CGCTTACTTAACTCAATGTGCTCACGTAAAGTAGTTACTGGTAACGGTTGTTCATTGCTTGCTAAGATATTACTAACGGTTGATTCGGTGTTTGTATTCTCTAATTTTTTATTAGTTTTCGGATGCAATATTTGATGTAAAGTTTCATATTCACCAGATAACAGCGCTTGTCGTTTTTCATGCTCGGCAAGTTCGCGTTGCTGATGAGCTAAGCTTTTCTTCAAATCTAATGCCTGCGGCTGCAAATCCTCTATACGTTCTGATACAC
>NZ_JBEOOY010000274.1:0-268 GCF_040309585.1 Psychrobacter sp. GW64-MNA-CIBAN-0177 | reverse complement strand
AGCCAAACCAGCAAGCAGTGTGGTTGCTAAAACAGTTAGCAGCAAAGACATGTTTTAATCCTTTAAAAGGTATAACGCCGCAGTAATTTGCCAGAATCGGTTTAGGCCATACAATTATGGAACCATTTTTGGCCATAATAAGTGCAGCGAATACACAAAAAATGCTAGAGATTTAAGCCAGGTTTTATGTTTATTATTGCTCAAGAGCCTGATGAAATGCTTTTATGAAAACATCATAGTCTTCAAACTGGGGCATATGACCTAATCC
>NZ_JBEOOY010000273.1:0-268 GCF_040309585.1 Psychrobacter sp. GW64-MNA-CIBAN-0177 | reverse complement strand
GGATTAGGATCAATATTTGAATAAACCACATGTGCTGGCATCACACCTTGTAGCTGCTGAGAACCTATCAAGAGCTTAAATGGCTGCATATCAAAAGCTTCCACCTGCTCTTTAGTCCTTGGATCAACTGGCATGGCAATATGTGAATCGGCAGCAACACTGCCATGACCAGGAAAATGTTTTCCTACCGCAGCCATACCGGCCTCATTCATGCCAATGATAAACTGCTGAGCTAATGCACTGACTTCATCAGGATTTGCACTAAAAC
>NZ_JBEOOY010000272.1:0-268 GCF_040309585.1 Psychrobacter sp. GW64-MNA-CIBAN-0177 | reverse complement strand
CCTTTTGGCTCTTGATAAGCAATAAAACGGGCACGCCATGTTTCGGGAAGCTCGGGGTTTTTCTTTCTCGCTTGGGGAGAGACTGGCATATCAATGAGCAAATCATTATTCGCAAACTCTTCGACCACCTCGTAACGCATTTTTGACTTTACGGGTGTCAGCCAATGTCGCTGTACTCCAGAGCTTTGCCAATTGACTAATAAGTCAGCAGAGAAATAACAACGGTCAAATAGGGTTAAGGAGTTATCAGGTGTATCTTGAACTAAAC
>NZ_JBEOOY010000271.1:0-268 GCF_040309585.1 Psychrobacter sp. GW64-MNA-CIBAN-0177 | reverse complement strand
GCTTGAGATCGTGCCATCTTCAATAAAATCGCCTAGATGTGAGTCTTCATCATCACCGATAGGGGTTTCCATTGAAATAGGTTCTTTAGCAATTTTAAGCACTTTACGGACTTTCGCTTCATCCATCTCTAAGCGTTCGCCTAATTCCTCAGGCGTCGGCTCGCGTCCCATTTCTTGTAATAATTGACGAGAGACTCGGTTAATTTTATTAATCGTCTCAATCATATGCACCGGAATACGAATGGTACGTGCTTGGTCAGCGATAGAG
>NZ_JBEOOY010000270.1:0-269 GCF_040309585.1 Psychrobacter sp. GW64-MNA-CIBAN-0177 | reverse complement strand
TCTGCAGGCGAGCAATCAGTTAACCGCTGTATCGATGTGGCGCAAAACTTGTTTGCGTTAGGCTCGTTACAAGAGCCATTAGATGCAATCATTATTGCCGCTGTAGACCTGTCTGGCAGCATTGAAAATATGTTGTTCAATACCGCTAAGCTTAACGCTAAAGGATTGCGTTCAACGGATTGGTTAGTGGGTGAAGGGGCTGGCGCACTCGTGCTACAACAAACCAATGCAGCACACACTCAGCTTGACAGCTATGCCAGTATCGATAG
>NZ_JBEOOY010000269.1:0-269 GCF_040309585.1 Psychrobacter sp. GW64-MNA-CIBAN-0177 | reverse complement strand
GGCTTGCTCCGTAAACAATGTATCTCTTTTTTTACTTTGCTTTCGCTTTTTTCGCTTTCTGTTAATGCAGATGCTACGTTACCAAAGGAGCAATACAGTACAAAAACACTGGCTACGCACTTACAGTCTCCGTGGAGCATGGTTGAACTACCAAACGGCACATGGTTAATTACAGAGCGTGATGGTCACGTAGTTATAGTTAAAAACAATGTGCAATCAAGAGTAGAATTAAACCTAACAGGTTTATACGTTGCAGGCCAAGGTGGTTT
>NZ_JBEOOY010000268.1:0-269 GCF_040309585.1 Psychrobacter sp. GW64-MNA-CIBAN-0177 | reverse complement strand
AGTATGAACATTAACGACGAAACTCTTAGCGCCTTTTTAGACTCAGAGCTAAGCGAGGACGAAATGGAGCAAGTGCGTAAAGCCCTTGAAACCGATGATGCGCTAGTAATGCGACTTGCAGAATTTAGCGAAGTAGACATGCTAGTAAAGGAGCACGCAATAAGTATTGACGACGCACCACTTAGTGACTCGTTAGCTAAAACGGTTGCAAAGCTTGATACAACAACGACAAAAAACACGTTAAATAGCAATGTAGTAACGTTAAGGCC
>NZ_JBEOOY010000267.1:0-269 GCF_040309585.1 Psychrobacter sp. GW64-MNA-CIBAN-0177 | reverse complement strand
CAGCTTGACGACGGATTCTTGACCCGCACAAACGACGACACTATCGACACGCAATAGCTGACTTTGACCTTGGTTATTGGTAATCCAAATACCCTCATTGGTGATTTTTTCGTACTGTGCGCCTGATACTTGGATGACGCCGTGCGATTTGACATGGGCGCGATGTACCCAGCCCGATGTTTTATTGAGACCACTACCCAAGCGACCTTTGGTACGCTGTATCATATACACTTGGCGAACGGGGGTAATGTCGCCAGTCTCGATGAGAC
>NZ_JBEOOY010000266.1:0-269 GCF_040309585.1 Psychrobacter sp. GW64-MNA-CIBAN-0177 | reverse complement strand
ACATATACATCTGCACTCGGTCGCCTTGACTCTCTTTCAGATGGAATAAACTATAGGATAGGAAGGAGTTTTTATTATGAGCTTTTCAGTTCTAGTTTTTGGCAAACCTATTTAGGACATTTGGCAAGGGGGTTCATTTCTATGATTTGGGGCAGCTAGCAATAATTACGTCATATAGCGACATTAATACAAAGTTTTTTATCATTTTTTAGGTGGTATTCCTATACAATTACTCTGTGATAGACCAATATAACTGGCCTGTCAGTACC
>NZ_JBEOOY010000265.1:0-269 GCF_040309585.1 Psychrobacter sp. GW64-MNA-CIBAN-0177 | reverse complement strand
CCCCAGTAGTGAGGTGTTCACCGGCACCGTTTTTGAATATGACATTTTAGCCAAGCGTCTGCGTGAGCTGTCATTTTTGAACTCTGGTGTGCGCATTGTGTTAACGGATGAGCGCATTGATAAGCGTCATGAGTTTGAGCATAAAGGCGGTTTGTCTGAGTTTGTCAGCTATATTAACGCTGGTAAAGATGGCATCAATGAAGTTTTCCATTTCATTAGTAATCAAGACGACGGTATTAGTGTTGAAGTTGCGCTACAGTGGACGGACA
>NZ_JBEOOY010000264.1:0-269 GCF_040309585.1 Psychrobacter sp. GW64-MNA-CIBAN-0177 | reverse complement strand
CGATTTAACGAGCTGGCATCGGCAAACTCTTCAATCGAGACTAAGTTCGATAACGGGATCAGTTCTTGCGAACGATCCGAACGAACGTAAAGATTCTGCATATCCGTAGCAGTACTTTGATTGTCACGATTACCTTCGACAATCACATCATACTCTTCACCATCGCGCATAAAGGTTGTCACCAAGCGCGATCCAAGCATCGACTCTAATGTTCGGCCAATATGCGCAATTGATACCCCTAAATCTGCTGCACGTTCACGGTCAATCAC
>NZ_JBEOOY010000263.1:0-270 GCF_040309585.1 Psychrobacter sp. GW64-MNA-CIBAN-0177 | reverse complement strand
ATTCAAACACGATAGTTGTTACATAAAATTGTTTATTAAGAGGAATATATTATGCGTAATAAAATGATAGCTTTAGCCGTTTTATCATCTGTAGCAATAACTGGTTGTGCGGTTGATCCAAGCACAGGGCAACAACGTCTGAACAAATCTGCTATCGGCGCATTAGCTGGTGCGGCAGGTGGTGCAGCGATTTCTAAAGCGACTGGCGGTGATAAGACAGGTCGCGATGCAGCAGTCGGTGGCGTATTAGGTGCTGGTGTTGGTTATTAC
>NZ_JBEOOY010000262.1:0-270 GCF_040309585.1 Psychrobacter sp. GW64-MNA-CIBAN-0177 | reverse complement strand
ATTCCAGGCCTGTGGAACGGCATGGTCATGACCTTGAAGCTGATGGTCATGGGCGTGGTCGGCGGCATCATCATCGGGACCATCCTGGCCCTGATGCGCTTGTCGTCCAACAAACTGCTGTCCCGCGTGGCCGGCGCCTACGTGAACTACTTCCGCTCGATCCCGTTGCTGCTGGTGATCACCTGGTTCTACCTGGCGGTGCCGTTCGTGTTGCGCTGGATCACCGGTGAAGACACCCCGATCGGCGCGTTCACCTCCTGCGTCGTGGCG
>NZ_JBEOOY010000261.1:0-270 GCF_040309585.1 Psychrobacter sp. GW64-MNA-CIBAN-0177 | reverse complement strand
CTCGATCACCGCCGCGTTCGGCTCACGCCGCAGCGGTTCGGGCATGACGTTCGTATCGACAAGGATCATTCAAAGCTCATCGGACCGGTTGGCGTCTCGTCGCGCGGCACGCCGATATCGACATCGCCCGCTTCCCGCCCGATTTCCGCGAGCAGCGTTCCGAGCTCGAGCCGCCCGCCCGGCAGAACGGCCCGCTCCAGGATGTCGCGCACCTCGGCCTCCGTACTGCGCCCGTGTCGGGCCGCGCGGGACCCGAAGCGCGCGGTGCAC
>NZ_JBEOOY010000260.1:0-270 GCF_040309585.1 Psychrobacter sp. GW64-MNA-CIBAN-0177 | reverse complement strand
CCTTGATACTTTACCAAATACAATGTTCCGAGTTGAGCTAGAAAATGGTCACGTAGTTGTGGCTCATATTTCAGGTAAAATGCGCAAAAACTATATCCGTATTTTAACCGGCGATAAAGTAACGGTAGAAATGACTCCTTACGATTTATCGAAAGGTCGTATCGTATTCCGTGCTCGCTAAGTAAGTGCGTAAACGAGATTTAGTTTTTGGCTAGTGAAAAC
Organism: Psychrobacter sp. GW64-MNA-CIBAN-0177; assembly: GCF_040309585.1. Classification (NCBI taxonomy): domain Bacteria; kingdom Pseudomonadati; phylum Pseudomonadota; class Gammaproteobacteria; order Moraxellales; family Moraxellaceae; genus Psychrobacter; species Psychrobacter sp. GW64-MNA-CIBAN-0177. The sequence continues at coordinate 48 of NZ_JBEOOY010000260.1, read as the reverse complement.
TAGCTTTAAGCGTTTATTAAATGTAATTAATGCTAGGGTCTGTTGACC
>NZ_JBEOOY010000259.1:0-270 GCF_040309585.1 Psychrobacter sp. GW64-MNA-CIBAN-0177 | reverse complement strand
AGCCTGTGTCCTCTGGAGAAACAATGGAATCTTTCTCAGATAATATTTCGGATGTCTTTGTTTTCGTTAAAGTTGTCGAACTGAAAAGTTTCTCCAAAGCGGCCCGTTTCTTCGGTTCGACCACCTCAACCGTCAGCAAACAAATGCGCAGGCTTGAGGAAACGCTCTGGGCCAAGTTGTTAAACCGCACCACGCGAAGCCTGGCGCTCACAGAAGCGGGAGAACTTGCCTATCAGCACGGTGTTCGGATTACCGAGGAAACCGGCGCAC
>NZ_JBEOOY010000258.1:0-270 GCF_040309585.1 Psychrobacter sp. GW64-MNA-CIBAN-0177 | reverse complement strand
TTTTTGGGGTATGCAGCAGCAAACCGAGCAACAAATAACTAAAGCGTATCAAGATATTATTGATACGCCTCATCATCAGGCATACGTGATAGAGCAAAATAATAACCTATTGGCTTTAGTTGAGCTTTATAGCCCTGAGCACGAAAGCTTAATGAAAGCGGCGTACGATGTTGAACCTAATGATGTGTGTATGCATATTTTATTAGCGCCTAACACGGCACCTAAGCGCCATTTTAGTTTTGAAATGATGCAGTGCGTGCTGCAAAGTAT
>NZ_JBEOOY010000257.1:0-270 GCF_040309585.1 Psychrobacter sp. GW64-MNA-CIBAN-0177 | reverse complement strand
GTTAATGTATCGTCAAAATTTGCCGGGTAAGGACGGAATAAAATAATAGAATCACTACCATTGGACCATACGCCAACAGGCGATACTTCTGCGTTCAGGTAGCTTTTAAGTTGTTCGATACCATCCTTACGTTTAGGTTTCTTTACTTCGATTATTATTTTTGGCGTTTGTTTTGTTACATCCGTATATACGACGATATCTGCCGCTTTAGTATTCACTTCAGTGCCAAAATGTACGCTTTTTTCTAACTCAAGCTCTTCGGGCTTATAT
>NZ_JBEOOY010000256.1:0-270 GCF_040309585.1 Psychrobacter sp. GW64-MNA-CIBAN-0177 | reverse complement strand
GCCATGACCAGGGTGGGCTAAAGCTGCAGTAGCTGTTAGCATTAGGCCTAATCCCATCAGTAATTTGGTCATTATTTTCATACTATTCTCCGTTTATATTTTTTACTATTGAATTGTGTTTTGATTAAAAATTGTGTTGCTTAATTAATACTATTTGGCTTGCCAGGTCGGCGTTCAGGTAACATGCCTTGCTTTAAAATAAAGCTGATGATTTCTTCTAAGCCAACACCATCGTAAAGGTTAGCAAAAACGAAAGGGCGTTCACCGCGC
>NZ_JBEOOY010000255.1:0-270 GCF_040309585.1 Psychrobacter sp. GW64-MNA-CIBAN-0177 | reverse complement strand
ACGCTTATCTTTATGATTACCAGTAGCCTTACCTAATACACCACCAGCTGCAGCGCCAATTGCCGCTCCTTTACCTGTGTTATTCATTTCACAACCGCTAAGTAATACAGCCACTACCGTTACGCTTAAAAGTGATTTAGTTAAAGTCATGTTATGTCCTATCCATTTAGTATTTTGCGCTATTATGCAAATATATGAATGAACAAGCCATGAAGAATCTATTAAAATTAGCGTTTTATGCTGTATAACAACAAAAATTCTATCAATAGC
>NZ_JBEOOY010000254.1:0-271 GCF_040309585.1 Psychrobacter sp. GW64-MNA-CIBAN-0177 | reverse complement strand
CGCCTACAGCAAATGCTGAGTTTGGTAATGCTGCCAGCGTATTAGTGGGCGACTTTATTTACACTCGTTCATTTCAGCTTATGGTTGGCCTTGGTAAAATGCAGGTAATGCAAGTGCTTGCAGATGCAACTAACATTATTGCTGAAGGTGAAGTATTACAGTTAATGAACTGTAATGACCCCGACACCACTGAAGCGAGTTATATGCAGGTTATTTACTCTAAAACCGCTAAGCTATTTGAAGCCGCGACAGGCCTTGCGGCCATTATTAC
>NZ_JBEOOY010000253.1:0-271 GCF_040309585.1 Psychrobacter sp. GW64-MNA-CIBAN-0177 | reverse complement strand
CCCTGGTGGGCCTGACCGGCCGTGTGGTGGCGGAGAAAACCCTGCGGCAGATGATCTGCGCCGCACTGGATGTGGTGGTGCAACTGACGCGCCTGCCCGATGGGCGCCGTTGCGTCAGCGAGGTGGTGGAAGTGGTGGGTGTGCGCGACGACGTGTATGTCACCAACACCCTGTTCCGCCTCGACCGCCGTACCGGTTTCGGCTTCCTGCGCGAAGCGCTCAACCCGGCCGGCGACAAGCTGCGGCGCGAATCGGCATTGCCGTTGTAGAG
>NZ_JBEOOY010000252.1:0-271 GCF_040309585.1 Psychrobacter sp. GW64-MNA-CIBAN-0177 | reverse complement strand
GCTACGCGCTGTGTCGGCGATTGTCGCGAGTGTCCCGTCCATCGCTTCGGGGTCGCCCTTGTGGGCGTAGCGCGCTCCATCAGCCTGCGCGATGACCACGGCGAGTGAGTGGGCGACGACGTCGTGCATGTCCCGCGCGATCCGGTTACGCTCCTGCTCGACAACGACGCTCTGCTGTGCAATGCGCTGTTCCTGCTGGGCCTGGAGCCGGCGAACGTTTTCTTCCTTCGCGTTCCTGGACGTGCGCACCAGGAGTCCCGTCACCCAGGAC
>NZ_JBEOOY010000251.1:0-271 GCF_040309585.1 Psychrobacter sp. GW64-MNA-CIBAN-0177 | reverse complement strand
GTTTGGTTGATACGAAATATTATCATTGTATTTCACGGTGTGTTCGACGTGCCTTTCTGTGTGGTGAAGACCACTTTACAGGTAAGTCTTACGAACATCGACGAGGCTGGGTTGAAGATAAGCTACTTGAATTAGCGAAGGTATTTTGTATTGATGTGTGTGCTTATGCCGTAATGAGTAATCATACACATTTAGTACTGTATGTTGATGATAAAAAAGCCAATAGACTGAATGACAAAGCCATTGTTATTCGTTGGCATAAGCTTTATAA
>NZ_JBEOOY010000250.1:0-271 GCF_040309585.1 Psychrobacter sp. GW64-MNA-CIBAN-0177 | reverse complement strand
GGATTGACTGGATAAAGAACGGACTGGATTAATTCACTGGTAATCGCGCAATGGAAAGCTTGTAAATATTTGTAAATGCGCGATCCGGTGTTTTTATATATTGCCTGATACGGGTAAATAAAAAGCCGGCCAGTGGCCGGCTTTGCATGGCATGCGATGCTGAATCAGCGTTTGAGACCGGCGTCCTCGGCCGCGCCGATGTTGAGGTTCATGCACTGGATCGCGGCGCCCGACGCGCCCTTGCCGAGGTTGTCGAGGCGCGCGACCGTGA
>NZ_JBEOOY010000249.1:0-271 GCF_040309585.1 Psychrobacter sp. GW64-MNA-CIBAN-0177 | reverse complement strand
ACATAAAGCTGGTGCTTAACTACATTGGTATTGAAAATTTACGTTTGCTGATCCCTTATTTTTGTTTACGTAACTGGTTACCTTCAGGCAATGCTAATTTATTGTGGATAACCCGCAAGCTTTGGCGTTACAGCATGGTCAGTGCCATTGCGGCGCAAACCTTAGCAGAATTGCATAATGAAAAGCCTGGTTTGGCTTATAGCTGCGCGTTAATGTACCAATTTTCTACCTCGATTATACTGAGCCAAAGTGGACGTATATTTGATAACAC
>NZ_JBEOOY010000248.1:0-271 GCF_040309585.1 Psychrobacter sp. GW64-MNA-CIBAN-0177 | reverse complement strand
ATGGTGACGTGACCAAGAGGTTACGGCAGCAGTTGTGGAGTCTGCATACGAACAAGGAGGGGGCGCAGGATGATCCAGGGCAAGCTTTTAATAAATGGGAAATGATTCTTAACAATAACGCCGACCTGCAGGGTGGAGGAAAGCATTCACCCGTCGCTTCGATTATTCGTTTCATGCGCATGTCAAACGAACGCACCTACAAAGACTGAAAAATGAGAAAGTCGCTTGTAATTTATACGGTCGTGTTGCTAGTGTGCGCCTGCACCAACAA
>NZ_JBEOOY010000247.1:0-271 GCF_040309585.1 Psychrobacter sp. GW64-MNA-CIBAN-0177 | reverse complement strand
AGTCCAAACAGCATCGCTGACTTCGTCAAAAACGATATGGCAGACAGCACTGAATACGCAGCGATTTTTATTCCAGGTGGTCATGGCGCTATGCTCGGCTTGCCGGAAGACAAAAACCTTGGCGCATTGCTACGTTGGGGACACGATAATGATCTCTTTACCTTAGCGATTTGTCACGGGCCTGCAGCGTTATTGGCGGCTGACCTTAATAGTCCTGACAGTTCTGATGAAGGTAATTCCAAGCGTGACTTTATTTTTAAAGGTTATAAGA
>NZ_JBEOOY010000246.1:0-271 GCF_040309585.1 Psychrobacter sp. GW64-MNA-CIBAN-0177 | reverse complement strand
ATATAACACCGTTGATATTTTAAGCATGTGTAACGACTACACAGGTTGCTCTGAAATATGCACATTATTTTTGCGCGAAAATAGCCGTAAAGGTTTAACAGGTCGATTTTTATCACGTTCACGCTTTTTGTTTATGGCTCAGCATAGCGAGCGTTTTGCCGATACTGTTATCGCAGAAATGCGCGGTGTTAGCGACGAAGACGGCCATTCTCCTTTTTGGCAATGGCTGCAAGAGCACTTTTTTAGTATTGAATTTCCAGAAGCGGATCAC
>NZ_JBEOOY010000245.1:0-272 GCF_040309585.1 Psychrobacter sp. GW64-MNA-CIBAN-0177 | reverse complement strand
ACACGCGCAGCGCGCCGCGCGCGAGCACGTCGTCGAGCCGCGAGCCGGCGGTAGCGGCGCTCGCAGGCGCCGCAGTGGCCGTACTCTGCGCGTGCGCGGCGGCGCAGCAAAACGCGGCGGCAGCAGCGAGCGTGGCAAGCGTGGCGAATGTCTTCATCGGTCTCCTCCTTCGTTCGGTTCGATATGAGCGTCCGATCATAACGGAGCCATCGCGCGCGTCATATGGCCGCCATCGCATCGGCATGCGCAGCCCGAGCGCGGCTGTCCGGTAA
>NZ_JBEOOY010000244.1:0-272 GCF_040309585.1 Psychrobacter sp. GW64-MNA-CIBAN-0177 | reverse complement strand
TACTTATCGCTGTAGTGATGTTTTCCACGGCTTTTATGGGGTGTGGCACTTCAACGGCCGGAAACGATAGAGCGGTTCCTGCGCTAATCACGTCGCCAAATAGTGCCAGTGTGGATGAACTACAAGCGGCTATTGCCAGTTTGTTGAATACAGACCATGTGATGATTGCTCAAAGCGCGTTTGCAGACACCAGCGTCTTGTCTATTGAACCTGCAATGCACAAAGACATGCATGGTCGTTTATTAATGGGTCGCTCTACCGAGATGCCAGAG
>NZ_JBEOOY010000243.1:0-272 GCF_040309585.1 Psychrobacter sp. GW64-MNA-CIBAN-0177 | reverse complement strand
CATCAGGATTGTATTGTTTAATCAGATGCCGCAGCGGCGCAATTTGTAATAGCGACAGCCACGATTTTTTATTGATGTGCAGCTGATGGTAAATGTTACCATCGCGCTCTAGACGTTTGACCAACTCATTGTCGTCATCGGCGCTGGAGATAATAATAGAGGTAGGCCCATTTTTGACCAAGGCTCGCCCAAGATAAAAGATACCGCGTTCGGATTCATCATGTTTTAACGACGATAATAGGCGCATTACAATCATAATAGCGGTAAATATC
>NZ_JBEOOY010000242.1:0-272 GCF_040309585.1 Psychrobacter sp. GW64-MNA-CIBAN-0177 | reverse complement strand
ACCTAATACAATAGCAAAAATGATTATCACAAGAGATGGTGTCCAATACTTGAATGATAATACATTGAAGTCAATGTTAGTTCAAAATGCGTCTTCCTTAGAATTGTCAAAGCGATTCATTCATGTAGCAAAATGGTGTGGTGGGCACGATAATTCTACTGTTATAACTTTGTCTGATATTTCTTCAATTTCATCTTCATCTGACAATGTTAAGACGGGAACAGTGCAACTCTGGGATCCATATGGTGATGTACAGTTTATAGGTATAGAAA
>NZ_JBEOOY010000241.1:0-272 GCF_040309585.1 Psychrobacter sp. GW64-MNA-CIBAN-0177 | reverse complement strand
CATGAGCACCGCTGCGACGCCGCAGGACTCGAATGACTTCACGCAGCCAATTCTTGAGTTCGACCGCAGATAGCATGCCGATTCGCTCGATTAGCGGTTCAGAGAGTACATATCGAAACGCCGCGACTTCTTTGACCGCTGATGCGACCTGCGCGCGTGTGACTCCGCCAGAGCCGGCAGGGACGTGAAGTTTTGTACGGCGCCGCAGGAACAGCTCCTGATTCATCATGATTTCTTCCTTGGTCGCCGTTTCCAGTGAGCTGAAGCTCACC
>NZ_JBEOOY010000240.1:0-272 GCF_040309585.1 Psychrobacter sp. GW64-MNA-CIBAN-0177 | reverse complement strand
ACCTTGCGCGACTCGAGACGCGAGTAGTCGAGGATATCGTCGAGCAGCGTCAGCAGCGTTTCGGCAGCCGATGCGGCCGCATCCACCCGGCCGCCCTGCTGCACGGAAAGCCGCGAACGCTGCAGGAATTCGAGCGACGACAGCACCGTCTGCATCGGCGTGCGGATCTCGTGACTGACAAAAGCGAGGAACATCGCCTTGTCGCGCTTGCTGCGGATAGCCGCCGCGCGGGATTTCCACATCAGGTACGCGAGCGCCGCGAACGTCAGCAA
>NZ_JBEOOY010000239.1:0-272 GCF_040309585.1 Psychrobacter sp. GW64-MNA-CIBAN-0177 | reverse complement strand
CCGCTCGACCGTGCCCGCATAGTCGCTCGACGGCGACCAGCGGTCGGCCTCGTGCTGCAGCGCATCGGGCAGCGTCGTGTTCGCCGCGATGTCGCCGCCGCCCGCGAGATCGATCTCGTAGCGCGCTTCGAACGCGTTGATCTGGGCGCGCGCTTCGGCTTCGAGCGCCTTGCGCGTGAAGCGGCTGCGGCCGCTGTAGTCGAGCGAATCCAGTGTGCCGTCGATCGCCTCGACCGCATGCTTCGCCTCGTGCGCGAGCGTATAGGTGATGC
>NZ_JBEOOY010000238.1:0-272 GCF_040309585.1 Psychrobacter sp. GW64-MNA-CIBAN-0177 | reverse complement strand
GATGAGTATTTAAGTACAAGATAAGAAAAAGGCAGGTTACGTTAAGTAGCCTGCCTTTTTTATGGACTTTTAAAATACGTTTTTTATATCATTAAGACAATTTAATCTTATCTTTTAATAAAAATTCCATCAGTGCTTTTTGCGCATGTAACCGGTTTTCAGCTTCATCCCAAACGACTGAACGCGGGTCATCAAGCATATCATGAGAAATCTCTTCACCGCGATGCGCTGGTAAGCAATGCATAAACACCACATCAGGATCGGCTTTATCC
>NZ_JBEOOY010000237.1:0-272 GCF_040309585.1 Psychrobacter sp. GW64-MNA-CIBAN-0177 | reverse complement strand
CCGCTATATTGCGAAAATACTCGTTTATGAAGCAAATTTCTGCAGGTAAATAAAGCTGCTGAAATAACGCCAACGATAATGCCTAAGGTGGTGTCGTTATTCAGATTTGCCTCAGGGATCAGCATTATTACGCCTGCTAATACCGCGATACCGGATATTACATCGACAAGTTTGAGCTGCGTTTTATTGATTAATGGTTCGATTAATACCGTCATGACGGGATAAGTAAAAAATGCAATCATGCCAATGGCGACAGATGACAACTGCATAGC
>NZ_JBEOOY010000236.1:0-272 GCF_040309585.1 Psychrobacter sp. GW64-MNA-CIBAN-0177 | reverse complement strand
TTATCTGCACTATTTTCCTTGTTTGACTGCAATTTACCTCATTTTTATCACCATTTTTAAAATGAGGACACGCCCTAATGTTTTTAGGATATTTTGACTATATATTTAATCTTAACCGAAGAATATGCCGCTCTAATAATTAACCTGTATTGCGCAAACCTGCTGCCAAAGCGTTAATACTACGGATTAATGGATCCTCAACATCAAGCTCATCATGATTGATGACGCCTGTAACGTCTTTTTGTCTGGCACGTTTTAACAACTCGATTTGT
>NZ_JBEOOY010000235.1:0-273 GCF_040309585.1 Psychrobacter sp. GW64-MNA-CIBAN-0177 | reverse complement strand
CTTTTATTCCACAGGTATTAGTTAAAGATCATTTAGAAAAAGGCGAACTTTTTCATGTTAAAGGGGTAGAAAATACTTCAAGAGATGTATTTGTTGCCTATCATAGAGATAACGAACAGAAAGACTTGATAGAAACCTTGGTTAATTTGCTGTCGCGAATGACACCGAGTTTATTGAAACAAAGTAGGTAGTCAGTAGGCAGTTTATTTTACATGTTATTTTGATTTCAGATTTAATGCAGTTTTATTAACTTAAAAAGACAAAAATGTGTCC
>NZ_JBEOOY010000234.1:0-273 GCF_040309585.1 Psychrobacter sp. GW64-MNA-CIBAN-0177 | reverse complement strand
CTTCTAAACCACTCAAAGAGGATGGATCGAGAAGAACATTACTTGCCGATTATCGTTTTTGGTTGGTACTACCCACAGTCCTTGCCGCACCATTCATCGTGACAGGAATATTTATTCATCAGGGATTTTTTCTTCCTCAGATGGGCTGGACACCCATGCTTTTTGCCAATTGCTTCGTCTTTTATGGGATTGCCCATTGGCTTTCATCAATGTATACGGGCGCATTGGTTGACAGATTCAGCGGGAGACAATTGTTAAAATATTACCCAATCC
>NZ_JBEOOY010000233.1:0-273 GCF_040309585.1 Psychrobacter sp. GW64-MNA-CIBAN-0177 | reverse complement strand
CGCCGATAGTGACCATTACCTTTTTAGATAAAGACACCCAGTACCTTAAATCGCCGCGTGGTCTTGGTGATGCCTGTACTACCACACGTGAGGCGTCCATTTGTAATTATACTATTTTGTCCGATGACTTGTTTTTAGTGCCAGATTTGGCGATTGATAAGCGCTTTATCAATCATCCTGCTGTCAGTGAAGACCCTTATTTGCGTTTTTATGCCGGTGTGCCAATTATCCTACATGAAAAAGATAAAGCATATCGTTTGGGGTCATTGTGCC
>NZ_JBEOOY010000232.1:0-273 GCF_040309585.1 Psychrobacter sp. GW64-MNA-CIBAN-0177 | reverse complement strand
GCACTAAAATACCAATCGTCTCAACAGTTAAAAACTTATCTGCAGCAAGCTTTGAGCCTACAGCTAAACCTAAAAATATAGTTGTAACATTGATGATTTCGTTTTGAGAACTGTTACTTAATCTATCAACAACACCCGACTCTCGCATTAAGTTACCTAAACAAAACATACCTACAAGCGGTATAGCAGCCGGTAAAAACATAGCCGTTAAACTAAGTACCATTAGAGGAAAAATAATCTTTTCCTTTTTAGATACTTTGCGAAGCTCTGGCA
>NZ_JBEOOY010000231.1:0-273 GCF_040309585.1 Psychrobacter sp. GW64-MNA-CIBAN-0177 | reverse complement strand
AACCCACTCAGCTTAAGCAGCAGCTTGAGCAACTAATCGATTTATTGCCAGGGCAACAACAACAGCCATTAAATACTTCAGATAAGGCACTCCTTATCCAGCAAGTTATCGAAGAACTACAAGGGCTAGGGCCAATTTCTGAATTAATGTTAGACCCAGCCGTTACCGACATTTTAATTAATGGTCCTTTTTCAATTTGGGTTGAGCGTCACGGAGCATTACGCAAAACAACTCAAGCGTTCGATAACGACTCGCACCTAAGACGATTTCTAG
>NZ_JBEOOY010000230.1:0-273 GCF_040309585.1 Psychrobacter sp. GW64-MNA-CIBAN-0177 | reverse complement strand
GAACATATTTATCGAATATGGTTTGAGGGGGAGCGGATGGACACCAAAAAATATTCTGAAAGTGTTGTCGAAGATATTGTACAGTGGGTTGAATGTTCATTGAATAAAACCTTGCCAGTAGAAATCATTGCTGAAAAATCTGGTTATTCACGATGGCATTTTCAACGTTTATTTAAACAGGCGACCGGCATTGCGCGGGGTGAATATGTTCGCTCTCGTCGATTATCCTGCGCTGCCATCGATCTGAAACTAACTTCCAGAACAGTTCTGGAC
>NZ_JBEOOY010000229.1:0-273 GCF_040309585.1 Psychrobacter sp. GW64-MNA-CIBAN-0177 | reverse complement strand
GACCATGTCCGGGAACTTGATGGCATCGCGAATAAAGAACGTGGGGAAGTTATTACCGACCAGGTCCCAGTTACCTTCGGCGGTATAGAACTTGGTGGCGAAGCCTCGTGGGTCGCGCAGGGTTTCCGGGGAGTGGTTGCCATGCACCACAGCCGAGAAGCGCACGAACACCGGCGTGGTTTCACCGGCGGCGAATACCTTGGCCTTGGTCAGGTCGCTGAGGTTGTCGGTCACGGTGAAGGTGCCATGGGCGCCCGTGCCGCGTGCGTGAAC
>NZ_JBEOOY010000228.1:0-273 GCF_040309585.1 Psychrobacter sp. GW64-MNA-CIBAN-0177 | reverse complement strand
GTAGTTGCCGGTTGGATTGGATCGCTGTTTTCTTCAGCGAATAACGAGGTAATCGCCGAAGATAAAATAATGGCCGAGACAAAGATTATTCGTATGATGCACATTTGCTATTCCTATCTTCTAAGTCCGTAAAGACCGTTAATAACAATATCAATTAGGTTAAGTTAAAAGGAGAGAAACAAAAGTTCTCCCCCTTTGATTCACCTGCTAATCCTTAATTATCATCTACGGATTTTTGTTGTTGCGGTGGCAGTATCGTTATCACTATTAAGA
>NZ_JBEOOY010000227.1:0-273 GCF_040309585.1 Psychrobacter sp. GW64-MNA-CIBAN-0177 | reverse complement strand
GTGTTAAAGCGCGTAGAACGCGTAACGAAGGTAGAGTTCGTGAGTTAAAGCAGCTTCGTACAGAGCGTAAGCAACGTGTTGATCAAGTTGGTAAAACTGATTTCAATATTGAAACAGCAGATCGCTCTGGTAAGTTAGTATTTGAAGCTAAGAATCTTTGTCATGCATTTAAAGACAAAGTTATTGCTGATGATTTTTCTACACTGGTAATGCGTGGTGACAGAATCGGTCTAGTAGGCCCAAATGGTATTGGTAAAACCACACTGTTAAAAC
>NZ_JBEOOY010000226.1:0-273 GCF_040309585.1 Psychrobacter sp. GW64-MNA-CIBAN-0177 | reverse complement strand
GTACTGAACATACAAGCGCGCCGCGTCACGCACGACCACACGCTGCAGAGCGCGCGCGGGTGCCGTAGACTGCGGTACGCGCGAGTGCGCATTTCACAACCCCTATCGCTTTCCGCCATGTTCACGCTGTCCAACGACCCTACCGCCTCCAAGGCCGATCAATACGCGACGCTCGTCGAGCAGGCGCGCGCGCTCGTCGAATCCGAACGCGACCTGACCGCGAATGCGGCGAATTTCTCCGCGCTCGTCTATCACTCGCTCGATCGCCTGAAC
>NZ_JBEOOY010000225.1:0-273 GCF_040309585.1 Psychrobacter sp. GW64-MNA-CIBAN-0177 | reverse complement strand
GGCTAATACTGCTAGTGAGTTGGCGTAATATGCGCCTATTAATTGAATAACCATAAAAGAGCAGGTGATCGCCAAAGCAATTAATAAACGGCGACGGGACGCTTTATGTGTCGTTATTTCGGTCATGAAATACTTAAGTACCTATACTTAAAACAAAGTAAGCTTCGAAAAAGCTCAACGGGGAATACGTAATGATATACAGTATCAATTATAATACGTAAACCTAATAAACGCACTAAAAAATTGGGAAAATAGAAACTTCTGTACTAAAAG
>NZ_JBEOOY010000224.1:0-273 GCF_040309585.1 Psychrobacter sp. GW64-MNA-CIBAN-0177 | reverse complement strand
ATATGACTTTTTTACTACTACACAGTTGTTCAACGGCAATCTCCAGAGTGTGTATGTACAACCAAGCTCGCTATATTAAATTGGATCTTACCTGTGAATTTTATAAACGAAGTTATTGATGAAGAAACCATCCCTGCTGATTGTATTAGTAACTTAACCGTTGATAATCTTATTTTTACCCTTCATGACAGCAAACTTAAAGTCTTATTGATTAAATACAATAAATGCCTAGCAACCAATAAATGGGGCTTAGTCGGTCACTGGGTTCGCAGT
>NZ_JBEOOY010000223.1:0-273 GCF_040309585.1 Psychrobacter sp. GW64-MNA-CIBAN-0177 | reverse complement strand
CCCTTGGATCTTGTCTAAAGATAAATTTGGTCTTATTGCCATTATCATCAGTATGATTAATGAAGTTGTTTAAACAAGCATCGTAATACTGCAAGCCATCTATTGTTGCGCCATTTCTTTGAATAGTACGCTCAACACTAGGCATAAAATCCAGCACCAGTGTATGAGGGTCTGATGGAATTGACGGCAACCCAACACCACTCTCAAAGCCATCACCAAATATACCTATGCGCCATTGCTCTTTAGGGCTGCGCTCAATACTTGAGTGTATGC
>NZ_JBEOOY010000222.1:0-273 GCF_040309585.1 Psychrobacter sp. GW64-MNA-CIBAN-0177 | reverse complement strand
AGCTACAAGAGCGTAAATTTGCCAAATTTGAACGCTTGGTCAGTGCGCCTGAACTACCGGTTAGTGCCAACAGCGCCATACCCACGCAGCCAAATGAGTAGCTAATCAGTAATTCATAAGTGACTGAAGAGCACCTTTTAATACTAAAGATAAATACGAAAGATAATGGTTAAAAGCAATCGTTAAAAATAACAAGAGACCATGCTATGAGCATCGAGATTAGAAACGTTAATAAGAAATTTGGTAATTTTACTGCCTTAAATGATATTAGCA
>NZ_JBEOOY010000221.1:0-273 GCF_040309585.1 Psychrobacter sp. GW64-MNA-CIBAN-0177 | reverse complement strand
GGTAGGATCTTCTTTATTGATCCGTTCAGCCCAACGGCGATTATTATCAAATAATGGTTTAAGAAGTTTCATGAGCGCTCGAATTAGGTCGTTTTTTACCGGTAAGGTATTACAGGTAATATGTCATTTTGTAATGAGTATATCAGCAATGCCGACGGATCTGGTCTATCCATTGAGGTGATTAATTAAAATTAACTTTACTCAAAAAATCAACAAGATGCTGATTAAAAATGGCTGGTTTTTCGATGTTAGCTAAGTGACCAGCTTGTTCAA
>NZ_JBEOOY010000220.1:0-274 GCF_040309585.1 Psychrobacter sp. GW64-MNA-CIBAN-0177 | reverse complement strand
CTGTTGCCGACCTGGAAAAGATCACCGGTCAGAAAGTCGTTGTGACTTACGCTCGGAAATCCATCGCTGGCTTTAAAGTCCGTGAAGGTTGGCCGATCGGCGTCAAAGTGACTCTGCGCCGTGAGCGTATGTACGAATTCCTGGATCGTCTGCTGTCGATCTCCCTGCCTCGGGTCCGCGACTTCCGCGGCCTGAATGCCAAGTCCTTCGATGGTCGTGGTAACTACAGCATGGGCGTGAAAGAGCAGATCATCTTCCCGGAAATCGACTACGA
>NZ_JBEOOY010000219.1:0-274 GCF_040309585.1 Psychrobacter sp. GW64-MNA-CIBAN-0177 | reverse complement strand
ATTCAACCGCACTTGCATCAAGGCCCAGCGTTTGTGCCACTTTTTCAGCGGCTTCTGCAGGCAATGGGTGTTGGCCTAATAAAGCCGCCGTCACGTAAACGTCGCTTAAACCTGTGCCCTCTGCAATTTGTTCAAACGACAGATTTTTTTCTGCTTTTGCAGCAATAATTATATCGGTTAATGCTAGGCGCGCCGTGTTGCTCACTTGAGATTGGATCATAATAGTACCTCTTACAATGGTTGGTTAAACAGCTACAGGAAGCTGAATTGGATA
>NZ_JBEOOY010000218.1:0-274 GCF_040309585.1 Psychrobacter sp. GW64-MNA-CIBAN-0177 | reverse complement strand
ATCCGGCTCTACGTGCGCTCGCGCAAGGAGCGCGGTTATCGCGAGCATATCGCCGAGCGCTTCGGTCACGTCGCGGGCCGCTCGCGCGACGACCGCGCACCGCTGATCTGGGTGCATGCGGTGTCGGTCGGCGAGACGCGCGCCGCGCAGCCGCTGATCGATGCGCTGATGCGCGCACGCCCCGATGCGCACATCCTGCTCACGCACATGACGCCGAGCGGCCGCGCGACGGGCGAACAGATCTTCGGCGATCGCGTGCTGCGCTGCTACCTGC
>NZ_JBEOOY010000217.1:0-274 GCF_040309585.1 Psychrobacter sp. GW64-MNA-CIBAN-0177 | reverse complement strand
CCTTAACCATTTGTTTACCAATGTTTTCGCCTGAAAACAAACCAATAAAGGCAGTAGGAATATTGTCAAAACCCTTAATAAGGTTTTCTTTATAGATTATTTTACCATCGTTGTACCATTCACTAATTTGTTTTTTGGCATCATCAAATTCTTCCATAAAATCATAAGCCACAAACCCTTCCATACGCGCACTTTTTTTGATCAACCTATGCATCGGTCTCGGACCTTGCGCTGGGTTTTCCTCATTGTAATCGGCGATTTGACCACAGATAGC
>NZ_JBEOOY010000216.1:0-274 GCF_040309585.1 Psychrobacter sp. GW64-MNA-CIBAN-0177 | reverse complement strand
CTTAGAGAGTTAAATAAAACTTCGGTTTTAAATCTTCCAAAAAGAAAGTTTAAAACAAAGTGTTGACTCGAAAAATAAAGGATGTATTATACGCATCCCTTGAGACGCTAAAGCGACTCAAAACGTTCTTTAACAATATAAAGCAATCATCTGTGTGGGCACTCGTACAGATTGAGTTCTAACAGCCAAGCTTAGTTCGCTAAGTAAGGCAAACAAATTAGAGTCTCAATTGAAACTGAGTGACCATATGTTATTAAAAGATTCAGCCTTGAGC
>NZ_JBEOOY010000215.1:0-274 GCF_040309585.1 Psychrobacter sp. GW64-MNA-CIBAN-0177 | reverse complement strand
ATGTAGGGGTAATTGCCTTTACGCTAATGTAAGCTGAAGTGGAATACTTGAGTGACTGCCGCGAAGAGACCAGAGTGTTATTACAATAAGCATTAGCCCAAGCAGCACACATGTGCTGCTTTTCTATCGCAGGAGGACCCCCATGCTCAGCCGAATTCATATTAAATATTATTATACCCTTGGCGTATTATTGGCTTTGTGCTTATGTGTGGCGCTTCCTTACGTGGTACTTAAGCTCATTTTTGGCTGGATTGCATTGTCTTTGGGGCTGGTG
>NZ_JBEOOY010000214.1:0-274 GCF_040309585.1 Psychrobacter sp. GW64-MNA-CIBAN-0177 | reverse complement strand
CCTGTAAACCTCTAAAGCTCGATTAATTCTTTGTGAGTCATTTTCACTTATTTTTTCGGCTGCTTTTGGGTCAACTTTAACTAATTCTTTATATAAATGAGGCCAGCCAAATTCTTTAGCTTGTGCTTCTAGCTCTGATCTTATTACTGTATCTGCTTCAGGCAAAGGCGATAAACCATCAATTAAAGATTTGAAGTACAACATTGTACCTCCAACCAATACAGGTACTTTACCTTGTCTATGAAATTCGTCAATTTTTTGTACTGCATCGCGC
>NZ_JBEOOY010000213.1:0-274 GCF_040309585.1 Psychrobacter sp. GW64-MNA-CIBAN-0177 | reverse complement strand
ACATAGTTCCCAACCAATTAAGTAATGTTACTTTTATAATTTAATTATCCTCCGAAGAGAACAACCCTGATATCTTTTAATAGATATCAACCTTCCAATAATGCTAAATGCAATTAGCGCTGTCAACTTGATGTTTACTAATCTCTGCAAATAAATAGCTAAGTTAATGCTTAAACAAAAGTACTAGCACACAACTGTTAACATTATTGCAACCAAGCTTTTGCTTAATATTTCGATTAAAGCCTTTTGAGGGGTGTATTTATTCGCATTGTAC
>NZ_JBEOOY010000212.1:0-274 GCF_040309585.1 Psychrobacter sp. GW64-MNA-CIBAN-0177 | reverse complement strand
CTCGATGTGGATGGCAACGGCGCTATTAGCCAAGCTGAAGCATCAGTTGACGCCTCACTTATGAGCCAGTTTACTGAGCTTGATACTGACCAAAACGGTGAGTTATCTAAAGCAGAGTTTTCTAAGGCGTAACCAGCTTTAGTGCTCAATACTACTACTGATTCTGAGTTGCCCAAGACAACCTAAATAGGCAAGGGAGCCTATGACAAAGAATCGCAAGGATATGAGGTTGATAGTTTTGAGCCAATTATTTTTTATTTGACGAACATTGCAC
>NZ_JBEOOY010000211.1:0-274 GCF_040309585.1 Psychrobacter sp. GW64-MNA-CIBAN-0177 | reverse complement strand
ATTTATCCCAGTGTCAAAGGCTTGCATCAGAATAAATTGCGTACTTTGATTAAGTTGGCACTACAAACGGTGCGTAGTCAGGGTCTACCGATGACGCTGTTTACCAATGAAGATTTTGCCGTCGTTGCGGATTTACCATTGGTACCTTTTGAACCACCAAAAAAATCGGTAATAGAGGCGTATGAGTCTGAAGATATTTTTTCGACGCTCGCCCGTAGTGTGCCCGACAATGCTACCAGTAATAGTGTCAATAAAGCCCAGCCCGCTATTTATG
>NZ_JBEOOY010000210.1:0-274 GCF_040309585.1 Psychrobacter sp. GW64-MNA-CIBAN-0177 | reverse complement strand
ATCCAATCCTTACTAGAACATGCTGATTTTGATTGGCATACCCCAAATCGTGTACGGGCAGTGATTAGCGCCTTTACCTCGCAGCCAACGGTATTGTGGACGCCTGAAGGGCTAGATATCTATATGAGCGTGATTAAAAAGATGGATGATGCCAATCCTGTGCTCGCCTCACGACTGTTACAAGTGCTGGCGCGTTGGTATACTTTGGTTGAGCCGCGTCGTCAAATGGCGCATGAGCAGCTGCTTGAGTTAAAGCAAACTGCCACATCAAAGC
>NZ_JBEOOY010000209.1:0-275 GCF_040309585.1 Psychrobacter sp. GW64-MNA-CIBAN-0177 | reverse complement strand
GGATAGCTTGTCCCTGCTGGTTATAAAAGCCAGTGGCGCTATGCTCAATAAAACCAAGGTTAATCATTTTAGCTAAAAAGGGATCGTTTTCGTTGTCGCCTATATCGGCATAGTCGGTAGTTTGAAAGTTATCCCATTTAGCAAACTGAGCAACTATCACTTGCTCATTACTGCTTACATTATTAAGGCTAAGTAAGGTGCTTACTTGGCTTTTTTTATTGCTAACTCTAAGCGTTTTAACTAACTTTAACTGTGTAAATAAAGCCAGTTTATAC
>NZ_JBEOOY010000208.1:0-275 GCF_040309585.1 Psychrobacter sp. GW64-MNA-CIBAN-0177 | reverse complement strand
ATAGATACCAGCAAGCCACATTTGGCGGTAGTGGAGTTACAAGGTACCATCAGCAATGACGATGCTGCCAATGCCTATGATGTGAGTGATGCATTAACGCAAGCTTTTGAAAATAGCAATTCTAAAGCTGTCGCGCTAGATATCAACTCTCCTGGCGGCTCACCGGTACAATCGGATGAAATCTGGCAAACCATGATGGATTTGCGTAAAAAATATCCCAATAAAAAACTATATGCAGTGATTGGTGATAACGGCGCCTCCGGTGCGTATTATAT
>NZ_JBEOOY010000207.1:0-275 GCF_040309585.1 Psychrobacter sp. GW64-MNA-CIBAN-0177 | reverse complement strand
GCTTATACGACTCGCGTCGGTGCTGGTCCTTTCCCAACAGAATTAGCCAATGAAATTGGTGATTATATTGGTGAGAAAGGCCAAGAGTTTGGTGCAACAACTGGTCGTAAGCGTCGTCCAGGTTGGTTAGATGCTGTGGCAATGCGCCGCGCAGTTCAAATCAACAGTGTTAGTGGTTTTTGTTTAACTAAATTAGACGTTTTAGACGGCCTAAAAGAAGTTAAAATTTGTGTTGGCTATCAATATGCTGATGGAACAGTTTCAAAGGTTACGCC
>NZ_JBEOOY010000206.1:0-275 GCF_040309585.1 Psychrobacter sp. GW64-MNA-CIBAN-0177 | reverse complement strand
GCCGGCTCGCACTCGCCAAGGTGATGATCGGCCGCGGTGACCGCGGCAATGCCGAACGTTTGGTGCGCGAAGCCTGGCGCAACGACCCGATGAGCGAGGACACCGAAACCACCGCGCTCGATCTGTTCGGCTCGTTCCTGACCGCCGGCGACCACAAGGCGCGCATGGACACCATGCTCTACGGCACCGACAACGAGGCCGCCGGCATCCGCGCGGCCAAGCGTCTCGGCTCCGGCTATCTGGCACTTGCCAAGGCGCGCATCGCGGCCAACCGC
>NZ_JBEOOY010000205.1:0-275 GCF_040309585.1 Psychrobacter sp. GW64-MNA-CIBAN-0177 | reverse complement strand
AAGGAACTCAATCCAAAACTGAACATAATACTTACTGTCTCACCTGTACCACTTACCGCGACCGCTACAGATAAACATATACTAGTTGCTAGTTATTATTCGAAAGCTGTGTTACGAGCGGTTGCCGGTTATCTTTCTGATTATTTCGAAGATATAAGCTATTTCCCCTCATTTGAAATTATTTCAGTTAATTCAAGCAATGACTTTAGATTCGAAAATAATAGAAGAACCGTGTCGCCAAAGGGTGTCGATTACGTGATGAAACACTTCAAATC
>NZ_JBEOOY010000204.1:0-275 GCF_040309585.1 Psychrobacter sp. GW64-MNA-CIBAN-0177 | reverse complement strand
CCGGTAAGTTGTGCTCAAGTGCGAGCTCTTTGACTTCACTGGCTTTTAATTTTTTACCACGACCTGCCGGGCGGTCTGGCTGGCTATACACACCCACTATTTGGTGTTCGCTTTGTATCAGCGCTTGTAAATGACGTGCGGCAAAGTCCGGCGTACCGGCAAATATAATGCGTAATGGTTGAGTCACTGAGTTTTCCTAAGGTGCTTGTTACGGTGCTTATTACTATTCTGCAAATTTGGCTTCTTTTTCAAGCTTTTTACGAATACGTTGGCGC
>NZ_JBEOOY010000203.1:0-275 GCF_040309585.1 Psychrobacter sp. GW64-MNA-CIBAN-0177 | reverse complement strand
AAAAACAAGAAGGCTGTGAATGCAACTACGCGACGACTTTGCCAAACATATCAGTGAACTTCATAATCCTATAGAGCGTCCTTATACCGCTAGCATAGGCAAAAACTTATTAGAGAACTCTGAAGATATTGAACATCTCAACAAAGAAATTCATGATGTTAATCCTGATTATCTGACCTTCTTGCCAGCATATTTTTGGATGTTTTATTTTGCTATTGGGTGGGTTTATTTTTCTTCATTCTGGTTAGGTAATTATTTTCTTCAAGATATTGGAG
>NZ_JBEOOY010000202.1:0-276 GCF_040309585.1 Psychrobacter sp. GW64-MNA-CIBAN-0177 | reverse complement strand
ATATTGTTTCAAGTTTGGTAATGCTGGTAACCGATAAAAAAGCCGATATTGCTATTTTAAAAACCTTTGGTGCGTCACCGCGCTTGATTACGCAAGTGTTTATGGTACAAGGCGTGGTTATTGGAGTGATTGGAACAGTTGCTGGCACGATATTGGGTGTCATATTCGCGCTAACCATCAGTGATATTCTGGGCTTTATCAATCAAAGTTTTGGTTTGCATTTATTCGATGCTTATTTTATTAATTATTTACCCTCACAGCTGCGCTTGGTAGATG
>NZ_JBEOOY010000201.1:0-276 GCF_040309585.1 Psychrobacter sp. GW64-MNA-CIBAN-0177 | reverse complement strand
ATTTACCCTTTGCTCATGAGTTACTACAAGAGCGTAAAATGATGGGATTGCCGCCTTATAGTTATGCGGCTTTGATTCGCTGTGAAGGGAAAACGTTGGTTGCTACGACCCAAGCGTTAAAAGATGCCATTGCGCTCTTGCCAGCCGAACATCATTTAGCGGTACTCGGTCCTATCGATGCGCCTATGACTAAAAAAAACAGCCGTTATCATGCGCAACTGTTATTACTCGCAAAAAACCGCAATCAATTACATCACGTATTACACCATTGGTGGC
>NZ_JBEOOY010000200.1:0-276 GCF_040309585.1 Psychrobacter sp. GW64-MNA-CIBAN-0177 | reverse complement strand
GTGCACTGGCTGCATTACGGGCCGTCGCCAAGCGTAATCGAACATCCGACGCCGCAACCGCTGCCGCGCGACGAACGTTATCCGCCGACACCCGAGACGATCGAACTCGCATCGAAGATCGAGGCCTTGTCGCCGCATCAGCGCTACCTCGTGCAGGAACTGGTCGAGCAGTTCTACGGCGATCCGAAACTCGAAGCGAAGAAAGCCTGAACGGCAGCAGCCGCACGCGCCGCCGGCGTCGTCGCCGCGAAACAAAAAAGCCGCATGGTCATGAAC
>NZ_JBEOOY010000199.1:0-276 GCF_040309585.1 Psychrobacter sp. GW64-MNA-CIBAN-0177 | reverse complement strand
AGGGCGGTTCGAAGCCAACGCGGAGCACCCTTTGGGACCGATCGATCGGCCGAACGACCCTTAGGGACCGATCAAAACCCGCTGAACCTCACACTCATGCTCTAGACACCTCACGTCCCTGCACTCAAGCTCGAGTCGCCACACTCTGCTGTTCTTGAGCACTTTGGTCGACATTTCGTGGACACTCGGTGCGCACCCAGCGCCGATCGGTACCAAAGGGCGGTTCGAAGCCAACGCGGAGCACCCTTTGGGACCGATCGATCGGCCGAACAACCC
>NZ_JBEOOY010000198.1:0-276 GCF_040309585.1 Psychrobacter sp. GW64-MNA-CIBAN-0177 | reverse complement strand
GTATATGTTTACGCGCCATAATGCGGGCTTTTGGTTTGTTTTTCATTTAGCCGAGCAGTTTAATATTACTCTCAGTCCTGACAAAAAATTTCACGGTCTGACTGGTCGTGGGCAGATTCATGGGCATGATGTGCGGTTATTATTGCCACAAACCTTTATGAATAAGTCTGGTGATTCTGTTGTGCCGATGGTAAATTTTTATGGCATTGATAATGATCAGCTGCTGATTGCTCATGACGAGCTTGATATACCCGCCGGTAGCATTAAGCTAAAAAC
>NZ_JBEOOY010000197.1:0-276 GCF_040309585.1 Psychrobacter sp. GW64-MNA-CIBAN-0177 | reverse complement strand
ACATAACTGTTTGCTGGATATGCCGCTCGCGAATGCCCTGTAAATGCCATAAAATCATGACTATGAATTTTCTGTACCGTTTGCGCCGCCCACGCTTCACCGCCGAAGCTTATTTTAACGCCCGATTCACCAGCAGCGGCTAAGCGTAGCGCGTCATTAAAATTGTCCCACGCATCACTATTGGCATCAACGCAGTAACTGTCAATAATCTCACTATCAAGTAAGGGGCGCATACTACCTGTAACAATAAGGCACAAGTCACTACCGGCAAATGCC
>NZ_JBEOOY010000196.1:0-276 GCF_040309585.1 Psychrobacter sp. GW64-MNA-CIBAN-0177 | reverse complement strand
CCTCTCCCCTTATTAACCTAAGCGTTCGAACACTTTTTCTAATTTAGTTTTTAATGTACCCGCAGTAAATGGCTTAACAATATAACCATTAACACCTGCTTGGGCTGCTGCAATAATTTGCTCTTTCTTAGCTTCTGCAGTAACCATTAAAACCGGAAGATGCTTTAATTTGTCATCTGCGCGTATTGCTCTTAACAAGTCAATACCTTGCATGCCCGGCATATTCCAATCTGTTACTACAAAGTCAAATGATTGATTTTGCAACATAGGTAAAGC
>NZ_JBEOOY010000195.1:0-276 GCF_040309585.1 Psychrobacter sp. GW64-MNA-CIBAN-0177 | reverse complement strand
GTTGCATTCAAATGAGTGGGGCATCAATACTGACGGCGTTGATCCAGCTAACAGATACACCTGCACCTTATGCGATAGCGGTTGTGATGGGGGGCTTTAGTGCAGTATTGCTGATCATTATGGCAATGAACCGTTTAAGCCATTTGCATCAAGAACAGTTACAACATGACTAATTAGCTTTAGTAATATCACCTTTAACCCGCAGAATGCTAACCACATTCCGCGGGTATTTTTTTTGTCTCAATATGATGAAACTTAGAAACGGGCGTTAATTGC
>NZ_JBEOOY010000194.1:0-276 GCF_040309585.1 Psychrobacter sp. GW64-MNA-CIBAN-0177 | reverse complement strand
GCCGTGCCCTGCTGGGCCTGCCAGTTGCCATAAGCCTTGTAGGCAATAACACCGAGCGCCGCGAGGCCGCCATAGATGGCGACCTTGCCGCCAACCTTGCGCACCTTCTTGTTACCCATCAACAGACCCATGGCGCCCGCTGCCAGAGCGCCACCACCGGCGCCGGACAGCAGCCCGCCGAGGCCGGACGACTTGCCGGAACCACCGAGCAAACCGCCCAGCCCGCCGCTGGATGACTTGTTGTGGGAACCTCCGGCCTTGTTTTGCAGCAGGTCC
>NZ_JBEOOY010000193.1:0-276 GCF_040309585.1 Psychrobacter sp. GW64-MNA-CIBAN-0177 | reverse complement strand
ACGCTACTATCACTAAAATAAACCAGCCCAGCGTAAGCTATAGGTAAAATAAATAAGTTGATCAGTAATAAATACAACGGAAATAACCAGCGAGCAGTTGCCAGTTCATTATTGTTATTGTTTTCAATAAAGCTCATATGAAACTGACGCGGCAAACATAACGTTGCTAGTATCCCCAACAAGGTATGTGCAACATAGACATAAACGGGGCTTTGAGTCGCGGCAACGTGTGTTGGTATATTTAGCGCTTGCGCCTGTTCATACAAAGCAATAGGG
>NZ_JBEOOY010000192.1:0-277 GCF_040309585.1 Psychrobacter sp. GW64-MNA-CIBAN-0177 | reverse complement strand
GCAGAAAGGTGCCGTTGGGCGTTTTATGCATTTATTATCCAGCCTTGAATCCACTGCTCGTAGTGACTTTGACAAAGTGCTTAATGTGCAAGGCAAAGGACGTTTGTATTTTGCCCGCTCTAAACAGGCGTTATTAACGTCAAGTAAATCTTCTAATCCAAAAGAAATCGCATCAAGTGGATTTTGGGTCACCACCAATAACAATACCGCCAAAAAACAAACTATTCTAACAGAGGTATTGGAACATTTAGGTTGTGACAGTGAAAGAGCGAAGAGC
>NZ_JBEOOY010000191.1:0-277 GCF_040309585.1 Psychrobacter sp. GW64-MNA-CIBAN-0177 | reverse complement strand
GATATAGCCTCACAACTGGCGAATAACGGTGATTGGCCAAAATGGACAAGCGAGTCTGACTTTAAAACTAAACGCACCGCTGACAAACAATAAATACAATTAAACATTACTATTTAAAATCCTCCTACTCGGAGGATTTTAGTTTTACCCGTGCCTGTGTAAGCAATGTTTCAGCTTTTGCCCCTAAATACACATATATCGCTAAAGCAATTAAAAGTCCCACCACTGCAAGCATCATCGCTATAGCTGGCATTAAATACTCTGATTGCCCTAATGC
>NZ_JBEOOY010000190.1:0-277 GCF_040309585.1 Psychrobacter sp. GW64-MNA-CIBAN-0177 | reverse complement strand
GCCTTGGGCTGTCACAATACCTTGGCTTTCCATCATTTCAATAATGCGGGCGGCGCGATTGTAACCAATTTTAAATTTGCGTTGTACGCTAGAAATGGAGCCGCGGCGAGTTTCGGTAACAAATGCTACCGCGTCATCATATAACGCATCCAACTCTTCTTCGCTATCGGAGGTTTCACCGGGTAACAGTACTTGTTCACCATCTGTAGCACCATTAAGAATTTCTTCAATATATTGTGGCTTACCACGAGCACACCAATCGGCTACGACTTTATGC
>NZ_JBEOOY010000189.1:0-277 GCF_040309585.1 Psychrobacter sp. GW64-MNA-CIBAN-0177 | reverse complement strand
CCTTTAAATGTGTGCGTCAGACTTAATGCCTTGGGCATTAAAGGTTCGATGATCAGTGCCGTTGGCGATGATTTATTAGGTCGCGAGTTACTGAGTTTTATTGACGATCGCGGCGTTAATCGCGACTGTATCGCCATAGATCCCGTTAAAAGCACCAGCACAGTTCAAGTCACTTTAGACAAAAATGGGTCAGCGTCTTATGACATTGTCGCCGATACTGCGTGGGATAATATCGCATTAACGGAAGATATTATTGAGCAAGTTAATCGTGCTGACG
>NZ_JBEOOY010000188.1:0-277 GCF_040309585.1 Psychrobacter sp. GW64-MNA-CIBAN-0177 | reverse complement strand
TTGATTTGTAGTCAACTTCAAGTGAATAGAGAGTCGCTTACTGGTAAATATGCTAATGCCGATTGCTCAGGTGAGGAAAAAGCGAAGCGAGTGAAATCACTAGTCAACCTTGATGAATATCAAAAAATATATGCTTATGGCGATACTAAGGAGGACGAAGCATTACTTAAAATAGCTGATGAGCAATATTTTCCATGGCAAAAAAGAATCTGACTCGTGGCTATGAGCTTAGATTACTCATTAAGCGTTTTCATTTTCTATCTAATAGAATAAGTTA
>NZ_JBEOOY010000187.1:0-277 GCF_040309585.1 Psychrobacter sp. GW64-MNA-CIBAN-0177 | reverse complement strand
CAGCAACAGCGCGCACTGCATGTGTCCTTATTGCCCAATGCCCGCTCGCCTTTTAAAAATGAAAGCACCAACCCTAAGCACCGTTTGGCAATGCTAAAGCTCGCAACACTTAATACCCCATTACAGATTGATGAGCTGGAGCTGTGGCAAGCACCGCCCGTCTATACCATCGATAGCGTCCGCACCTTACGGCAGCGCTATCCGCATGACAGCTTGATATTTATTATGGGGATGGACAGTGCACGGAGCTTAGATAAATGGAAAGACGGACTCAAGC
>NZ_JBEOOY010000186.1:0-277 GCF_040309585.1 Psychrobacter sp. GW64-MNA-CIBAN-0177 | reverse complement strand
ATGCCATTGACTGCAGAAGCGATTGATCATATTCGCTTGCACCGTGTGCACTATGCTCCAGGTAAAGCGGCAAATGCAGGCGGCGTGGCAGTATCTGGTCTTGAGATGTCACAGAACTCAGTACGTCAGTACAAAACTTTTGAAGAGATTGATGCACGTTTAAAAGTTATTATGAAAAATATTCATGACGGCGCTGCAGAAGCCTCAGAAAAATACCATCAAACTGATAAAGGTTATATCGATTATATGACTGGCGCTAATATCGTCGGCTTTAAAC
>NZ_JBEOOY010000185.1:0-278 GCF_040309585.1 Psychrobacter sp. GW64-MNA-CIBAN-0177 | reverse complement strand
CGCTAGAACTAGGCAAAAGTTTTTGTATCTAGTTGTTCTAAATAAAAAATTTTTAACGACGTTATAGTGCAATTTAATTCGTTAAATTGATCAAAGATTTATGCAGGTTGGTATGGCTATAAATATAAGATTAAATAGCGATAAGTCGTTACAATGCGCGCTTAATTAATTGAAGGTAAATACAGTGAAAAACTCAGTCTTAGCATTACGCGCTCAACAAATAAGTGAATCCCGTCGAGAGTTTAATGCTCGAGGCGGTAAATTAGATCGCTGTGAGC
>NZ_JBEOOY010000184.1:0-278 GCF_040309585.1 Psychrobacter sp. GW64-MNA-CIBAN-0177 | reverse complement strand
GCATTACACTTTCCTTGCAAGTCTGCTGGCTCAGCGTTTTCGTTAAATTCAGCCCAGTCTTCAATACAGCCTGAACCTTTCGATTTTAAGTGGTTAACCACAACAGTTAACTTTTCATCGTTAATGCTAAAGGTTTGCACTAAGCTATGACGTTGGAACTTTTCATAACTCGGGCTTTGCTCAACAACTCCATCTTTCTCACGGGTTTGCGCACCTTCTGCAGCATGTTGTTCTGGCGTCGCAATCACTTTTGCCGCGCCGTCTAATGTAATACGGGC
>NZ_JBEOOY010000183.1:0-278 GCF_040309585.1 Psychrobacter sp. GW64-MNA-CIBAN-0177 | reverse complement strand
CGGTATTACCATCGCCAGTATCGGCCTGATTTGGTATACGATATTGAACATGTTGTTGACTTAACGCCGTTAAATCAAAATGTTTGTCTGTGGTTTGACTCATACTCAAGCCCTGTTGATGCGAGCTTGCCGATTTCATGGCAGCAGCAAAATTAACATCTTGAGCTTTATAATGAGGAGTATTGGCATTGGCGATATTACTTGAAATTACTTCTGCTCTTTGAGCTCGAATGCCCAAAGAATATTGGTGAACACCTAATGCATTATCGAAATTAATC
>NZ_JBEOOY010000182.1:0-278 GCF_040309585.1 Psychrobacter sp. GW64-MNA-CIBAN-0177 | reverse complement strand
GCCATAACCTTCAAGCTTAGTAAGTACAGGCACCAATATAGTTGCAATAGAGAATATAGCACCTACTGCAAAGGCAATCAAACCTCGAATATTCCACCCTTTATAATAGTAGTAGGCACCAGTAGGTTTATCAGAAAACAAATCGTTCATATCGATATGCTGGCGTTTAATAAGGTAGTAATCGACTACCAAAATACCAAAGAAAGGCGCAATAACCGCTCCAATAGCATTTACAAAGCCAACAATACCTATTTTACTAATAAAGGATAACCAAAGAC
>NZ_JBEOOY010000181.1:0-278 GCF_040309585.1 Psychrobacter sp. GW64-MNA-CIBAN-0177 | reverse complement strand
GCGTTCGACCTTGATGACCCGGGCACCGAGGTCGGCCAGTTGGCGCGTGCAAAATGGCGCGGCAATCGCGTGTTCCAGGCTGACGACGGTGATGCCGTCCAGCGGTCGTTGTTCAGTCATGACAAATCCCTCAAAGCCAATGGGCCATGGACGCGGTAGTGCGCAGGTTCCATACCTGCTCGATCAGGCGGTTGGCCTGGGCCGGGGTGCGGGCGCCGCTGAAGTGGGCCAGGCGCTGGAATTTATCCGCCAGTTCGGCCCGACTCAGGGTGTTGCCC
>NZ_JBEOOY010000180.1:0-278 GCF_040309585.1 Psychrobacter sp. GW64-MNA-CIBAN-0177 | reverse complement strand
GCATTGAGCGCCCTTATCCTGACGGTAAACTTATCGTGTCACGGACAGATTTAGACGGTACTCTCACGCATGTGAACGACGCGTTTGTAGAAATTAGTGGCTATGAAATTGATGAGCTGATTGGTAAACCGCACTACATTTTGCGCCATCCTGATATGCCAAGCGGTGCTTATAAGGACTTATGGCAGACGGCTAAATCCGGACAAAAGTGGCATGGTTATGTCAAAAACTTGTGTAAAGACGGTAGCCATTACTGGGTCTATGCGACGGTTGTGCCC
>NZ_JBEOOY010000179.1:0-278 GCF_040309585.1 Psychrobacter sp. GW64-MNA-CIBAN-0177 | reverse complement strand
ACTTTGAACTTGTTTGCTGATGGCTCAGTACTAAAAAAGAGCCTCTATAACAATGCTGAGCCGCCGCGCCAGCCACTGCTTGAGTCGGGTATCTATAGACAAGACAATGATACGATTACGATTGTTTATGAAAGCAAAAATATCGAAACTTACCATATCCAAGACAACCATTTGGTGATGATAGACGAGTATAAAAAACCTGACAACGACTACACGCTGTCACGCAAATAAAAAAGCAGCGGCACAAAATATTTAGGGTATGTTGGACAGTCGTAAAT
>NZ_JBEOOY010000178.1:0-278 GCF_040309585.1 Psychrobacter sp. GW64-MNA-CIBAN-0177 | reverse complement strand
AGACTCACCTGGGCGTGCCGTGCTCGAACCTGTACGGCATCACGGAGGGCCTGCTGCTCGGCTCGCCGGCCGATGCGCCGGCCGAGGTGCGCCATCGGACGCAAGGACGCTCCGGTTGCGCCGACGACGAGATCCGTCTGCTGGAACCCGGCTCGGAGCAGCCCGTCCCGCCCGGCCAGATCGGCGAGCTGTGCTTTCGCGGGCCGTCCACGCTAACCGGGTACTTCGCGAACGCCGAAGCCAACGAGCAATCCTTCACGTCCGACGGTTTCTACCGC
>NZ_JBEOOY010000177.1:0-278 GCF_040309585.1 Psychrobacter sp. GW64-MNA-CIBAN-0177 | reverse complement strand
ATGAAGGACATCGGCGGGCTCGACGCGCTGCACGGCAGCCTGCTGAAGATCGCATGCTCGGAAGGGTTCGCGATCGACTTCCTGCCCGGCGTGCTCGCGAGCTTCAAGGCGCGCCACCCGGGCGTCGATTTCACCGTGTGGGTCGTGTCGCCGGCGGATGCGACGCGGCGCGTGCGCGACGGCGACGCGGACATCGCGTTGACCTTCAGCCTCGCGCCGGAGAAGGGCGTGCGTGTCGACCACACGGAGCGCGCGCCCGTCTTTGCGCTGGTCCGGCA
>NZ_JBEOOY010000176.1:0-279 GCF_040309585.1 Psychrobacter sp. GW64-MNA-CIBAN-0177 | reverse complement strand
GGTCAATACAGTGCAAGTACGACCACTTACTTTTTAAAAAGCTAATTCATCATTGCATCAGCAGCTTAGTTAAAGTCAAACTAATTAATTGCTTTTATAATTTGAATTAACCTTTTTTATTAGCTATTCATTACATGTAGATTTCACTAATGCTACAAAATATATAAATACAAAGGTGAGGATATTACCGATGAAGAGACAAAAAAGAGATCGTTTAGAGAGAGCACATTCTCAAGGATTTAAAGCAGGTTTAGCAGGTCGCTCTAAAGAGCATTGTCC
>NZ_JBEOOY010000175.1:0-279 GCF_040309585.1 Psychrobacter sp. GW64-MNA-CIBAN-0177 | reverse complement strand
GATAGAGACGTTACAATCACAGCGGAATGAGCCTTCTGCCATAATCGCATCGGATATACCAAGCCAAGTGACCAGCTGATGAATCGCTTTAATGTAGGCAAGCGCCTCGGCAGCAGAACGCATATCCGGCTCAGAGACGATTTCAATCAAAGGCGTGCCAGCACGGTTAAGGTCAACGCCGGTCATACCTTCGACAGCATCATGTACTGATTTGCCCGCATCTTCTTCTAAATGCGCGCGCGTGATGCCCATGCGTTTAGGATATTCGTTTTTCTCGCC
>NZ_JBEOOY010000174.1:0-279 GCF_040309585.1 Psychrobacter sp. GW64-MNA-CIBAN-0177 | reverse complement strand
CGTCTGCACAGCGTTATATCAACTATAGATTATGCTGTTAATACAATAATGAGAATTTGCCAATGACTGCTACTGCCAATATTGACCAGAATATGCCTACTGAATTAACGCCTGCTTTATCCCATTTAGATAGTAATGGCGATATCAATATGGTCGATGTGAGTGGCAAAACAGCAACGACTAGAGAAGCACATGCCACCGGTCAGGTACGTTTTCCAGCGACAATTTATGCGCAGATTAAAGCGGCAGATGGCATGACGAAAAAGGGCAGTATCACTC
>NZ_JBEOOY010000173.1:0-279 GCF_040309585.1 Psychrobacter sp. GW64-MNA-CIBAN-0177 | reverse complement strand
CACCATAACAGAGCCTGCCATAGTAGCAATTAGGGCGATAATTACTAAGAGTCGATTATTGATCGACCAATCAATTATTTTATTAAACATAATCTTATTCCCCTAGTGGCCGTGCGGATCAAATCCGCCTTTTGCTATTTCTGACGCAACAAAAAAGGCACCTTTTGTTACCAAACGGGTATTAGGCTCAATACCGATAATTTGACGGTAATTGCCTAATGGCTGACCTAATTCAACTTCAACGGCTTTAAATTCACCAGGATGGTCTTCAACAAATAC
>NZ_JBEOOY010000172.1:0-279 GCF_040309585.1 Psychrobacter sp. GW64-MNA-CIBAN-0177 | reverse complement strand
ACTTGCAAGAGCTACCGTGTTTACATTAAATAGCGGATCAAGCGTTTCTGCCATTGGCGTATTAGCTTGAGCAATAAATGCTGGAGCAACAATAGAACCTAGCGAATGCCCAATGTAGGTAACGTCTTTACTATTAATAGTTGTATCGTTAATAAAGTTTAAGCCTAAACGAAGGCCTAATAAATCAGCAGCCGATTGACGTAAGCTATCACGTGCAACAAGTAATGAACTTAAGTTCATGTAACTAAGCACAGAACCCGTTGTTGCATTAAAGTCGTC
>NZ_JBEOOY010000171.1:0-279 GCF_040309585.1 Psychrobacter sp. GW64-MNA-CIBAN-0177 | reverse complement strand
CCATAAACACCTTCATAAGCTTGTAAATTTATGGCATCGTCTTTGTCACTGGCATCAATTTTATTAGCGTCTAAACCAAAATCTTTAAGCCCTAATGCAATAATACGCTTTACCGTTGCTGTTGCTATATCAATCACAGCAATAGCATTGTTTTCTTGTAAACTGACATACGCAAATTGACTGTCAGCTGATACTGAAATGTACTCAGGTTCTAAATCTTGCGCCACACTCGCGCCAGGACCATTAATTTTAATCAATGGATTAAGCTCTGAATTACGC
>NZ_JBEOOY010000170.1:0-279 GCF_040309585.1 Psychrobacter sp. GW64-MNA-CIBAN-0177 | reverse complement strand
GCAAAGGGTAACCAATGCAATTGACGGCTATTTCTTTCTGACTCCACAAGTGATGACGTTTCCATTGGCTGATAACCATGCACTTGTGCCAAACGCTCATTGGGGTCAAAACCAAAAACGCGCTGAATCGCTGGTGCCGCCAGCCATGAATCATAACCTGCCTTGGTCTCTGCAAATACAGTCTGTCCTAACTGACACGCCAGCTCAACGGGCGTGAGATTAATTACCCCGCCTAAGCAACAACCTAAATTGTCTATAAGCGTCGGTGGTAGATAATAC
>NZ_JBEOOY010000169.1:0-279 GCF_040309585.1 Psychrobacter sp. GW64-MNA-CIBAN-0177 | reverse complement strand
GAATATTACTGCAGCTTTGCAGTCTATGGGTACATTATCAACTCATATAGACAGTCGCATGCGCTTGAATCCGTTATTAATTATTGCGGTTGCTGCGTTAATTATCTTAGTGATTTTTTTATCACGTATGATAAGTAATGCGCGCCAAGAACCAGAAGCAGTGCGTCCACTGGCTGAAGATTTGACGATGCAAGCGCAAGAACAAGGCGCCGCTGTAAATAGGGATGTTAATGCTCTCAGCACTTCTGGCTCGACAGTTGGCAATACTGTGGGCAGTAC
>NZ_JBEOOY010000168.1:0-279 GCF_040309585.1 Psychrobacter sp. GW64-MNA-CIBAN-0177 | reverse complement strand
ATTCAGGCGTTCAAAGCCTGCCTTGGGCATCACCACTTCACCGCGTACTTCTAATAATGGAATATCAGTAGCCGCCGCAATCCATAACGGTAAATTACGAATGGTCTTGGCATTTTGAGTGATGTCCTCGCCGGTTTGCCCGTCACCGCGCGTTACTGCTTGCACAAACGTACCGTATTCATATTTAAGCGATACTGCCAAGCCATCTAGCTTAAGCTCCATTTCATACTCTGGACTTTGCTGCGCCACGCTTAAGCGGTCATTAACACGGCGCATAAA
>NZ_JBEOOY010000167.1:0-279 GCF_040309585.1 Psychrobacter sp. GW64-MNA-CIBAN-0177 | reverse complement strand
ATCCCTTCACCACGGAGAAAGTCTATCTCTCACAAATTCCGGGACTGGTAAACATGGCGCTGTACGTTTCGCCGATTGTTTCCGGTGAGGTTATCCGTTCCCGTGGCGGCTCCACCTCTGAATTTACGCCGGGATATGTCAAGCCGAAGCATGAAGTGAATCCGCAGATGACCCTGCGTCGCCTGCCGGATGAAGATCCGCAGAATCTGGCGGACCCGGCTTACCGCCGCCGTCGCATCATCATGCAGAACATGCGTGACGAAGAGCTGGCCATTGCTC
>NZ_JBEOOY010000166.1:0-280 GCF_040309585.1 Psychrobacter sp. GW64-MNA-CIBAN-0177 | reverse complement strand
CCTGATTGGCAGTGTTAACAATAGACGCCAATTCAGCACGGTAAATTTTATGCTCATTAATATTTAAGGTTTCAAATATGGGTTGCCCCATCGTTGATAATAAAATACTTAATGTATGAAATAATTCTTCACAATCTGCTTTGAGCGGGGCAGGCGTGTGAGGTAATGAGCCATTATTACCATTTAATAACTCGTAGCGGGCTGCCTGTTTTGCTGTTTCAATAGCTTTGTATTCTAAGTAAAGAGCATGAGTTTGAGTAATAGTGTTATTGGTTGATAG
>NZ_JBEOOY010000165.1:0-280 GCF_040309585.1 Psychrobacter sp. GW64-MNA-CIBAN-0177 | reverse complement strand
CCTTGATTCGGCTGGTTTCGGGATCGCTGTTTGCGGGCTTAAAATTCGGCTTTGCCATGAACACGTCTTCAGTTGACCGCTGCCTTGGTGTACGAATGACCAGTGGCAATGGGAGAGGAAACAGAACTTTGAAGCATACCAGAAAGCAGCAGGCCCGAAACCGTATTGCTACCGTTCCGGGCCTGCTGTGCGGCAATAAAGATCAGAACTGATCACTATCGCCTGGTGCTGAACTGCTGCCGGTTACTCGGCAACAACCGCCAGCTTAACGGTTACGTAC
>NZ_JBEOOY010000164.1:0-280 GCF_040309585.1 Psychrobacter sp. GW64-MNA-CIBAN-0177 | reverse complement strand
ACTTAATGACGCTCGTCGGCATGGCCGTTCGCGGCGATTTCAACAGCCAATGGAACCCTGACGACAAGGCAAAAGCGAGCCCCGAGCGTCAAGACGCTTCAGCCCCGCCAGAGGGCGCAGAGCAGCCGACGAAGACGCTAACGCAGACGCGTAGCCCTGAGTCGATACAAACCGCAAAACACACACTCAGCGGAATGCTGCATCTGCTGAAGCCTAATCGGGGTACACATCCATGATGTCAGGTGGACAACCAGAATATCGTGGTAACGCGGCCCAGAGC
>NZ_JBEOOY010000163.1:0-280 GCF_040309585.1 Psychrobacter sp. GW64-MNA-CIBAN-0177 | reverse complement strand
ACTACGGGCAGCTCACTGACGCCTAGAAGTCGCCTAAATAAATCACCAAAATTGGTTGCTAATGGCAATCAGGCAGTTAAGTGGTACGGGCTTTCGTTACTAGTGCTCATCATTGACCAATGGACAAAATGGCTGGCTGAAACCAAGCTTACCTTTCATGAGCCGGTATCCGTTATTGAACCGATTTTAAATTGGACACTGGCATACAACTCTGGCGCAGCGTTTAGCTTTTTAGCGGATGCTGGTGGCTGGCAAAAGTGGTTTTTTGTCGGTTTAGCAC
>NZ_JBEOOY010000162.1:0-280 GCF_040309585.1 Psychrobacter sp. GW64-MNA-CIBAN-0177 | reverse complement strand
ACTTAGTGCCATAAAACTGTAGGCTTTATATAAGAGCTTGTTAAGGCTTTATATAACCTTGAGTATTTATATTAGACTACTGCCCAAAGTTTTCACGGCATTTATGAGCGCTATATTTATAACGACTGCGGGTTACCGTATTGCCTCAGGTACAATGCGGATCTGACTACCCGTTACGTCATTATTATCATTTTCTATGACCATACTATCAAGTGTAGGATGGTCATTAATAGTAACAGTAGGCGGACGGGTCTTATCAAATAATACTTGCTCAAATGCA
>NZ_JBEOOY010000161.1:0-280 GCF_040309585.1 Psychrobacter sp. GW64-MNA-CIBAN-0177 | reverse complement strand
ATGCCAACAACGTCTGTCTAGCAGCAGAGCATTTATGCCCTTTTCAAACAAAGAGCCGCAAGCGTTACAACGTTTTATAGCTATTATCAAGCAGCTGCTACCGGCTAAAAACTGGCTGGTTGTCGGTCACATCTTAATCCAGCCCTACGCTGATTTAATTGACATCCACAATATGCGATGTATCAGCAAAGCCGATGTAAACACCATCAATATCGGCATAGCCACACCAGATGATAGGAAGTCTGTACGCAATAAAACCCAATGGAAGTTCTCGCCATTA
>NZ_JBEOOY010000160.1:0-280 GCF_040309585.1 Psychrobacter sp. GW64-MNA-CIBAN-0177 | reverse complement strand
CACTAGCAACGGCACTCTGTCCGCTACCTCTCGATATTGATTTAGTCGATGCAATAAAAATAGCCATTCTTGATTGCTCTTGTTTCTGTTTTTGCTACTAACGTCTTTTCGTTAGTTGTGGGGTTTTAGGGGTTTCCCCTAACGTGTTTTGACTTTATAAATTTTAGACCGTAGGGAATAAATATTTGTGAAGTCGAAAACTCACACTTAGTCAGTGGGACTCAACCATCTCACTTAGTCAGTGGGACTCAACCATCTGCTAAATAACTATATCATAAAC
>NZ_JBEOOY010000159.1:0-280 GCF_040309585.1 Psychrobacter sp. GW64-MNA-CIBAN-0177 | reverse complement strand
CGCGCAAAATGGCTTTGCGTGCCCAATTGCTCAGGCGTTGCGGTTAATAACATCACACCCGGCGTTTCTTCGGCAAAATCTGCAATCAAGTCATATTTATCATTACCACCACGCTCTTCATCCCAATGCAGATGATGCGCCTCATCAACGACCAATAAGTCAAAACCCGCTTCCATCGCTTGGTCATACAAGTCAGGATGATCAAGCAATAAATCCATACCGGCAATCATACATTGCTCAGTTAAAAAGACATTTTGCTCAGGGTCATGTTCTTTAATTG
>NZ_JBEOOY010000158.1:0-280 GCF_040309585.1 Psychrobacter sp. GW64-MNA-CIBAN-0177 | reverse complement strand
CTGTGAGCACTCAGAAAAACTTGCGTATGCAGTTAAGCTCGAAGTTAGCAGGACCTGCACCAGTCAGTTTTAGTGATGCTGAAAAAGTGGCATTTATTGCTAATCTTGAAGATGCATTATACTGCGCTAAAGTGTGCTGTTATGCGCAAGGTTTTCAGTTAATGGCGATGAATGCTAAAGAGCAGAATTGGTCTTTAGATTTTGCTGAAATTGCTAAAATTTGGCGAGCGGGTTGTATTATCCGTGCTACGTTCCTACAGTCAATTACTAAGGCTTATCA
>NZ_JBEOOY010000157.1:0-280 GCF_040309585.1 Psychrobacter sp. GW64-MNA-CIBAN-0177 | reverse complement strand
GACAGAGTCTCTATCCATGAGCGCCCCTCCATCGTTGATGCGCGCACGCGGATTGGCGACTGGGAGGCGGATACCATTATCGGTCAGCATCACAAGCAAGCGATTGTCACGCTCGTTGAACGTAAAACAGGGCTGCTGAAGATGAAACGTGTGGATAATAAAACGGCACAGCAAGTATCAGAGGCAATGATAGAGCTCTTAAAGCCAGTGAGGTTGCAGGTTAAGACCATTACCTCTGACAATGGTAAAGAGTTTGCTCAGCATAAAAAGGTGAAACAAA
>NZ_JBEOOY010000156.1:0-281 GCF_040309585.1 Psychrobacter sp. GW64-MNA-CIBAN-0177 | reverse complement strand
AGTTAGACCTGCTCCTTTCATAATGTATGGCAAACTGATATTACGGACGCCATTTGTTCGAAATGCTCGTGCAGCACTTGCGATGATCTGTTCTCTCACTTTTGACTAATGACCTTTCGGATAAGGCATCCTCTTTCCCCCTCCTTCATTATGTGAAATGATCATGGAGGCTGCAGAAATGGCCACTCGTAAAGTTGAAAAATTTCTTTCACGATAATTCATTCAGGTGCATCTTTTAAAGATTGAGCAAAATAATCGTCATAGCCTACTTAGAAATAGGC
>NZ_JBEOOY010000155.1:0-281 GCF_040309585.1 Psychrobacter sp. GW64-MNA-CIBAN-0177 | reverse complement strand
CTCGTACATTGTTTCATTTAACTTTACATAAAAACTTTAGAAAACTTAGTAATATCTTAGGTAATTTGTTAAAACTATGTAGAGATGAGCTAGCAATAGCAAATAAATACGCTATTTGCACACTATTAAATTGTTAGCTGCTTTGAGGTAAATCATTAAGAAGGTGCTGTAAATGAGAATATTGGTAACAGGCTCTGCGGGTAGAGTAGGGCGTGCGATTTATATTAAATTAATGCGAACACATAACGTAGTCGGTATTGATAAAACACCTTGTTCAACAG
>NZ_JBEOOY010000154.1:0-281 GCF_040309585.1 Psychrobacter sp. GW64-MNA-CIBAN-0177 | reverse complement strand
GGCCTAAACATTGTTAAAGTTGAAGCCGAAGAGCAATTTTTAAATGACCTTGCTGGTAAGTCAGACCCAGAAGATAAGCGTAAAGCCATTGGCCACACGTTTATTAATGTATTTGATGAGCAAGCTAAAAAGCTTAAAAATGCAAAATGGTTAGCGCAAGGTACAATTTACCCAGACGTAATTGAATCTGCGGCATCTGCCACCGGTAAAGCACACGTAATTAAATCGCACCACAATGTGGGCGGATTACCAGCAGACATGAAAATGGGCCTAGTTGAGCC
>NZ_JBEOOY010000153.1:0-281 GCF_040309585.1 Psychrobacter sp. GW64-MNA-CIBAN-0177 | reverse complement strand
ACGACACTATTTTTATTGATGAAAACCTAAGTACAGAAGAAATTGCAGCGCAACTTGAAGAAATAAAGCCTGACTTTGTAATTGGTCCTCTACTTAAAGCAAATATTGATAAACTTGCCAATGAACAAACTCTTATTGATACTCCGGTACTACATTTAAACACCTTTGATGGTGAGCGAATTTCGCTTCAGCATTATTACTTTGCACTAAACCCTGAGCACGAAGTACAACAAGCCTTAGAACACTTTTTAACTAAGGGCTATCAAAAACCTATGTTGCTT
>NZ_JBEOOY010000152.1:0-281 GCF_040309585.1 Psychrobacter sp. GW64-MNA-CIBAN-0177 | reverse complement strand
GCAAATTGCATCAAACCAATTCATGCCAGCGCTCCAATACGCCAAAGTACATGCAAGGGTAATAGACACATAAATATACCAAAGGTGTTTAGCGGTGTCGGCTATACGCGGGGTCATTTTGGAATCTTTTACGGGGCCTGGAATCTCAGCCCGATACAACTGCATACCACCTACGCCAAGCATTGGCAGGATTGCTACCGCTAATACAATGATCCCCATACCACCAAACCACTGTAATTGTTGGCGATAAAACAATACCGATTTAGGCAGATACTCTATAC
>NZ_JBEOOY010000151.1:0-281 GCF_040309585.1 Psychrobacter sp. GW64-MNA-CIBAN-0177 | reverse complement strand
ATAATAATAAACATAGCTGCTAGAGTATTTGCTAGCCACTAATAACGTAACATTTGGGGAAAAATATTATGGAAAAGATTTGGCTTGAAAAGAGTTATCCGCCAGGGGTTGAGTTTGAAATAGATCCTGATAAATATAATTCTTTGGCAGATTTATTCTTAATTTATACCAAGTTGTATGCAAATAATACTGCGTTCATTAATATGGATGTCAGCATTACTTATCAGCAACTTGAACAACAAGCGACGGATTTTGCTGCTTACTTACAGCAAGATTTAGGC
>NZ_JBEOOY010000150.1:0-282 GCF_040309585.1 Psychrobacter sp. GW64-MNA-CIBAN-0177 | reverse complement strand
CACCCCGCCCCTCCGAGGCAGGCAATTCTTGCCGCCAGCGCCGCTGCGGCGCCCCGACGCGCCACCCGATACTCCCTTTCAACCAGTCATGTTACTGTCACGCCAGTTTCATCGATTGTCACATTACCGTCATGAGCAGCCCCTAACCTTCGCGGTGCCGTAGTCATCCGCTCACACACTGGAGGTCTCATGAAATTGATGCAAACCGCGATTGCCGGCCTGGCTGGCGCGCTTTTCGCCGTCGCCGCCCACGCTGCCGACATCACGGGCGCAGGCAGCACG
>NZ_JBEOOY010000149.1:0-282 GCF_040309585.1 Psychrobacter sp. GW64-MNA-CIBAN-0177 | reverse complement strand
AGACTGAGCTTGATTTTTCATAACATACTGTAGTAATAATGGTGCCTTTGCTCTTATGCTAGCGCAACCTTCGATGAAAAAGCATTTATCCAACCGATAAATGCTTTTTTTATGTTCAACACTGTTTTGCTCTTTACAAAGTCCGTACCCGAATGTATCTGGGCGAGGCTTGCTAAGCTTAGACTTAGAAGGTTACTGGTTTTGTAATTGCACATAGTTTTTAAATGGGCTTTGGGCTAAACTGACAGCATTACTGACTCTAGGTTTCAGTCACTTCTGAGC
>NZ_JBEOOY010000148.1:0-282 GCF_040309585.1 Psychrobacter sp. GW64-MNA-CIBAN-0177 | reverse complement strand
TCACTGTATGAGTGCTCAAGTCCATTTTGGTAATATGGTGCTGACAGGCTAAAAGATACAGCTGGTTAAGGGACAACCACATATTACGTAGCGGCTTTTGATAACAAATGGCTTTTTCGTACAATAAGTTTTGATAGGTTAATAAAGCTTGGTACACTGCCACGGCTAAGGTGATGGGCGGCACTGGCGCTGGCGCTAATAACCGTTGCCAAAAACCGGAGGTTACCATCTGCTGCTGTTGGTACTGATATTGCAGCCTCAAACTTTCGCGCTGCACAATGG
>NZ_JBEOOY010000147.1:0-283 GCF_040309585.1 Psychrobacter sp. GW64-MNA-CIBAN-0177 | reverse complement strand
AGCTTAGACAGCTCTTCTTTATATTCCATCAGCTTATCACCGATAGATTTGATGGCACGACCACGCTCTTCGTGACTCACCTTGCGCCATTCTAAAAACGCATTGTGTGAGGCATTAACAATTTTATTGACCTCATCCGTGCTCATGTAATCGTAATTTTTGATCTCTTCGCCCGTGGTTGGGTTGATAGTAGTAATGTCTGACATAATTGCTGCCCTTGTTATTTGGTTTTATATATTTGAATTTTATATATTTAGTATAGTCGTGACTTTTAGTGTAGTCG
>NZ_JBEOOY010000146.1:0-283 GCF_040309585.1 Psychrobacter sp. GW64-MNA-CIBAN-0177 | reverse complement strand
CAAGGGTTGTCCGGTACCGGCACCGTGTTTCATTACAAAGTCGAAGACGGGGTGATTTCGAGCACTTATCAGGGTGGCCGAATTTGCCTGGGAACGCAGGTCGGGCGGGTGACCGGCCCAGATGCTATCGAGCTGCTTTATCAGTGCGTCACCCTGGATGGGGAGCTGCTTGCAGGGTGGTCACGAGGCACGGTAGGTGTTGATCACGCCGGGCGTACTACCCTGAGTTTCGTTTGGGGCTGGCTATCGGGTGCGACAGGAGGCGGAGAGTCTAGCTATGTCG
>NZ_JBEOOY010000145.1:0-283 GCF_040309585.1 Psychrobacter sp. GW64-MNA-CIBAN-0177 | reverse complement strand
CTAAACCATAATCGTTTTGAGTAGTCATTAACGGCATCTACGGCTTGTGCATAGCTTGAGAGTGACTTGAATTGCTGCTCAAATTGATTAACTTCGCTGGCAAAAGCGCTTAGCACGCTAGGCATCGCTTGGCTGGCTTTTTCAATTCGCAATTCTTCTGGGGTTAGCGGTGTGTTTAAATTAGCTAACGCATTAGAAGAAGAAAAAATTAAGCTTGCAGCAATCAGTGTTTTTATCATGATGGTCCTAAACTGAGTCGTATTTGTTGTCTACTATCCTATGC
>NZ_JBEOOY010000144.1:0-284 GCF_040309585.1 Psychrobacter sp. GW64-MNA-CIBAN-0177 | reverse complement strand
CAATTGGTGCAAGCGGCGCACGTATTTTAGTAACGCTTATTCATGCACTTAAAGATCGTGGCCTTAAAAAAGGCGTAGCGTCTTTATGTATTGGTGGCGGTGAAGCCGTGGCCATGGCAGTAGAAACACTTTAATTTTTCATCACAAAATAATAATCAATGCAGCGCTAATTATAATAATAAAGCTGCACTAACACTCTTATAAAACAGGATTTAATTATGCACCAAGTACCACTACTGATTAATGGCGAATTTATTCAATCAAGCTCAAAAGAACTTATTGAC
>NZ_JBEOOY010000143.1:0-285 GCF_040309585.1 Psychrobacter sp. GW64-MNA-CIBAN-0177 | reverse complement strand
GTGTAACTGATTTGGGTGGTGCTGGAGCTACAGGTTATAACATTGGTTTTGGCGCAAAAACAAAAGCGGAATCATTAGGGTTAAAAATTCTAACGGTTAGCCAACACAGTCCAGCACATCAAGCGGGATTAAGTGCGGGTGATTTATTGATTGCAGCAGACCACTTGCAAGTAACCAGTCAATTTGAACAGCAACTGCAAAATCGAACCCTTGGCGAACAAATCACTTTGCATTGGTTTAGACGTGATGAATTGATGCAAGGAACATTAACGATCAGTGAAGCAG
>NZ_JBEOOY010000142.1:0-285 GCF_040309585.1 Psychrobacter sp. GW64-MNA-CIBAN-0177 | reverse complement strand
GCGTGTGCCTGTGGCTGATCGGCCTGCCCGCCGTGCGGTTTGCCGGTGAAGCCAACGCCGAGGCCTGGTACCGCGAGCTGCAGGTTGAAGGCCTGGGTTCGGTGTGGGCCCTGCCGGGCCTGGAATTATTAATGGAAGAGCCACAGCGTAAGGCTGATGTCTGGCAAGCCATGCGCCGGCTGATGGCGCGCTGGAAAACAACTGATGAGTGAGGCTTTATCCTTTCGCCCGATGACCGAGGCCGACCTCGACGCCGTGCTGAAAATCGAATACGCAGCGTTCAGC
>NZ_JBEOOY010000141.1:0-285 GCF_040309585.1 Psychrobacter sp. GW64-MNA-CIBAN-0177 | reverse complement strand
ACCTTAAGCTGTGCCCACGGTGCAGGATCGCGCAGCTGCTCCCAAAACGGTG
This sequence comes from Psychrobacter sp. GW64-MNA-CIBAN-0177, assembly GCF_040309585.1. Classification (NCBI taxonomy): domain Bacteria; kingdom Pseudomonadati; phylum Pseudomonadota; class Gammaproteobacteria; order Moraxellales; family Moraxellaceae; genus Psychrobacter; species Psychrobacter sp. GW64-MNA-CIBAN-0177. The sequence continues at coordinate 233 of NZ_JBEOOY010000141.1, read as the reverse complement.
CAAAAGGCGGTGCAGCGTACACCAATAATCCTAATAGTACATACAACAATAGATACCACTGCTTATCTTTATGTTGATAAAACTTCATTGCGGTACCTGCTGAGCGCTTGAGCGTCATTCCTGATAAATTCACGCTATACATCTCATCAAGCGTCAGATGCACCATTGCCCCACCAAATAAAAATAGCCCATAAAACCAGCTAACCGCTAGCGAGTTATGCAAGCCATAATAG
>NZ_JBEOOY010000140.1:0-285 GCF_040309585.1 Psychrobacter sp. GW64-MNA-CIBAN-0177 | reverse complement strand
GGGTAGGCCTTGCGAAACGGGTGGTCGGGGTCAAGCATGCGGTTGAAGGTGAACAGCACGTCGTCGGCGTTGAAGTCGCGCGTCGGCTTGAATTCCTTGTTGCTGTGGAACTTCACCCCTTCACGCAGGTGGAAGGTGTAGGTCAGGCCATCCGGGGAGATATCCCACTTGGTTGCCAGCCCAGGGACGACGTCGGTGGCGCCTTTTTCGAACTCCACCAAACGGTTATACAAAGGCTCCGCCGCATCGTTGTCGGTGGCGGTGGTGTATTGCGCAGTGTCAAAC
>NZ_JBEOOY010000139.1:0-286 GCF_040309585.1 Psychrobacter sp. GW64-MNA-CIBAN-0177 | reverse complement strand
GCGCTGCAGACGCTGGCGCCATTCAGGGTGTTGCTGCAAAAAGATGCTCCTGCTCGATAGTCGATTGAAGGCGCGCTGCAAGGCGTTATTCGGCCAGCGTTCCTGCACCACCAGCAACAGGCTCAACACCAACGCCAGGGCCAATGGGCCGCCGTACAGCGCCTGGGCCGGTCGGGCCTGGGTGGGTTGTTGCTCCACCGGCTCAAGGGTGTCGAGGGTGTCCTTGATCTTCAGCAGTTCCTCGCCGTCACGGGCGCGGAAATACTGGCCGCCGGTGGCCTCGGCC
>NZ_JBEOOY010000138.1:0-286 GCF_040309585.1 Psychrobacter sp. GW64-MNA-CIBAN-0177 | reverse complement strand
AACGCCGGCACGGCGCTGTCCAGCAGGTTCGACTGGCCGCGTGCCAGGGCCTGGTCGGCCCATTGGCGCAGCGCCTGTTCCCAGTTGGTCACGGGGGCCGAGTCTTGCGGCAGGCTCAGCAGCTCCGGCGGCAGGTCGCTGATGTGCACTTCGCGCCCGGAGGCCATTACGGTGATCCAGCGGCAGGTGTTCTCCAGCTGGCGCACGTTGCCGGGCCACGGCAGGTTCTTGAGGTATTCCTCGGTCTCGCTTTTGAGCAGCTTGGGCTCCACGGCCAGCTCCAGGG
>NZ_JBEOOY010000137.1:0-286 GCF_040309585.1 Psychrobacter sp. GW64-MNA-CIBAN-0177 | reverse complement strand
ACATTGAAGTCTCACTTACTGCAATCAAAGACAAGTCTATATTCAACATCTATGAAGAAGTAAAAGAGTTACTTCCTGAAATTAAATCTACTACCGCCTACAAGACAGATTCAAAATTCGGCGTTCCTAGTTTTGAATTATCCAAAGGTGGTGATAATGCAGTGTTTAATACAGGCGTAGAAGTAAAGCACTTGCTAAACGATAAAGAGTTTGCCGCACACATCAAACACAAAATTGAAAATCCAGTTAAGACTGAAAATCTTCAAGAAGACGTGTGGATGAGAAA
>NZ_JBEOOY010000136.1:0-287 GCF_040309585.1 Psychrobacter sp. GW64-MNA-CIBAN-0177 | reverse complement strand
ATATCGAAATCTTCCAGGCCATCCGTCAGACCGGCTCCATCAGTGCCGCCGCGCAGTTGCTGCACGTCTCGCAACCGGCGGTGACCAAAGTGCTGCAGCACGCCGAGCTGCAGTTGGGCTTTGCGTTATTCCTGCGGGTACGGGGTAAATTGCAACCCACCCCGGAAGCCCTGGCGCTGGAACGCGAAGTCGAGAAAGTCAGCGCAAGCCTGCAAGGCGTGCGGCGCCTGGCGAAAAGTTTGCGCCGCGAACCGGGACAAAGCATTCGCATCGGCGCAATCCCGGCG
>NZ_JBEOOY010000135.1:0-288 GCF_040309585.1 Psychrobacter sp. GW64-MNA-CIBAN-0177 | reverse complement strand
ATGCGCCACTGATTAAAAAGCGCTTGATGGACGCGCAAACACCGGTTTCGGTATTTTCTAAAGTACGAGATTTGAGTGGCTCTGCATATCTGTTCGAGTCGGTCGTTGGCGGTGAGCGCTGGGCACGATATTCAATGATTGGGCTAGGTAGTGACCTTATTTTGCAATATGCTGACGGTATAATGACGGTCAAAAGAGAGGATGGTATTCACATTGATGCTGTATGTGATCCTTTTGACTATCTGCGCAAACTGATGGCAGAGTATAAGATGCCAACGGTCACAGAAG
>NZ_JBEOOY010000134.1:0-288 GCF_040309585.1 Psychrobacter sp. GW64-MNA-CIBAN-0177 | reverse complement strand
GATATTATCAGCGCTTAAGTTCCAATCATAATGACGGTTAAAAAAACCAACTAACGCGTCAATAAAAGCGGCATCGCCTTGCGGATTAGAGTAGTTACCGATGCTGGTTAGGGCGGTACTATTCAGCTCATTGGTGTTATTAGCGTCATCGTTACCTAATGCTCGATACGTCTCTAGAAAAACCTCATTGACGGCATCAATACGAGCAGGATTGCCACCGCCCAGCATATTAATCGGCTGATCACTTTTTAGTGCATCGCCTAGATCATCCATCAGCTGCGAGATGCC
>NZ_JBEOOY010000133.1:0-288 GCF_040309585.1 Psychrobacter sp. GW64-MNA-CIBAN-0177 | reverse complement strand
GGTTAAAGCGCTGCATAGTAATGTACTGATTCCTTATATTGAGGAGGCTGCGATAATGTCTGCCTCTTGGAGTGTAGGTGCGCGCTATTTACAAGGTTATTATTTAGAAGAGCCAAGTAAAACCATGACGGTGACTGTAGAGCAACAATAGAAACAATCATGAGAATAATAACGTATGCTGTATTTAAAGTGATACTCATAGTAACCTAGGTTGTTTTGTGTTGACCTTTCGTTAGGAAAGTAAGCTATCCTTCATTATACGTTCTAATTATAAGCCCCCTATTTATG
>NZ_JBEOOY010000132.1:0-289 GCF_040309585.1 Psychrobacter sp. GW64-MNA-CIBAN-0177 | reverse complement strand
CATTAATGCAGCAACAATACTTGCTGCCATGCCAAATACATACGCAGGCTTTGTTTTGCTATTAGCCGGTTGTTTATTTGGAAATAATACGCTGAGTTCGTTAAGTACACTCAGGTCATCCCAAAGCTGAGCTAATTCATACACCGCATTTTGATGAGCAGTACTTTGTAGCATCCACAGTTTAAATTGTTCTTGCTCTTCTTTTGTAAGGCCACGGTCAATAGCACTGATCCATTGCGATGCTTTTTCTAATATTAATTCTTTTGAGGTAAATTGATGGATGTTATTC
>NZ_JBEOOY010000131.1:0-289 GCF_040309585.1 Psychrobacter sp. GW64-MNA-CIBAN-0177 | reverse complement strand
ACGCGCGATAGCGTCGAATTCGACGTCTCGACGTCGCGGCACCGCCGCTCTGCCGCGCCATTGCGGGTTCCGCAGCAATCGCACTTTGGTTATCAGAAATCGATGCTTTTCGCGCGCGGCGAAACGTTCAACACTCTGCTGACCACGCAGCAGCCGGACCGCGGCGCCCGCCGGCACGGGCGCGCTCGGCCCGGCCATCCAACGGTTCATCGCCATGACTTCGATTTCCGCATCGCCACGCCCGCTCAATCTTCGTATCGTCGCCGCATCGCGCGACCCGGCTGCACGG
>NZ_JBEOOY010000130.1:0-289 GCF_040309585.1 Psychrobacter sp. GW64-MNA-CIBAN-0177 | reverse complement strand
GCCGATAGAAGCAGGTTATGAAGGTCGAACCGATGCGCCAATGATATTGCTGTTATCAACCGCTAGCCATCTGATTTGGCTCGGACGCTATAGCGAGCGGCTATATTACTATGACAATATCATGAAGCAGATGATTAAAGGCGATTTGAAAAAGTCACAAGTGCAACATTTGATTCATCATTTGGGCTTTGCCGTCAGTAGTAGCGAATCATTAAAAGTAATGAAAGCGCAATTAATGTGTGATTTAGAACAACAGCGGATTCCCAATGTTATTCAGTCTATTGAAACC
>NZ_JBEOOY010000129.1:0-289 GCF_040309585.1 Psychrobacter sp. GW64-MNA-CIBAN-0177 | reverse complement strand
ATGTAGCAGCGCGCGCCGATCGTCACGTCGCCGATCACGACCGCGCTCGGGTCGAGGTACGCGGACGGATCGACGCGCGGCCGCATCCCGTTGAATTCGAACAGCGGCATCGTCAGAGCGCCGCGACCGCTTCCGGCACGAGCGTGAACAGGTCGCCGACGACACCGTAATCGGCCACGCTGAAGATCGGTGCTTCGGGATCCTTGTTGATCGCGACGATCACCTTCGAATCCTTCATGCCGGCCAGGTGCTGGATCGCACCCGAAATGCCGACCGCGACGTACAGCTG
>NZ_JBEOOY010000128.1:0-290 GCF_040309585.1 Psychrobacter sp. GW64-MNA-CIBAN-0177 | reverse complement strand
CTTGTGACTAAAGCATGACACTTCGGCGAAGTAAAATGGGTCATAATATTATCCGTTTTTTGCAGCGACAGGATCGTTATCCCAAAGCTGGAAGGTTAAGTAGCTGCCCCAAGGTGATGCTTGTTTTGCAATGTCGGCTGCAATGCTTAAGTAAGATTTAGGGGTTTCAATAGGTTTACCCGATTGGTCACGTAACGCATGAAGACGATTTTTGATGACTAAATCAGAACTCAAAAAAACATCAGGGTCACTCAAACCTCGCATTTTCGCGTAAGCAACAGTCCATGGAC
>NZ_JBEOOY010000127.1:0-290 GCF_040309585.1 Psychrobacter sp. GW64-MNA-CIBAN-0177 | reverse complement strand
ATATAAAGGTATCAATTAACCATTGCTGCTCTTGCTCAGCCAGTAATGGTTTGGGCTTAAATAACGCTAACATAGCTTACTCTCGCTCTTGCCCAAGCGCCCATTGCCATGCTTGTGTATTGTATAATGGTACAGTAGATAACGCATGATGATGACTCCCCGTAGACTCTTTAGTCGAGTACGACAAATACAGTAAGGTATGTGCTTTAGCATCGTAAATACGACGCACTTTTAATGATTTAAACAAAATACTTTTAGATGATTTAAATACCACTTCTCCAGATTTACTC
>NZ_JBEOOY010000126.1:0-291 GCF_040309585.1 Psychrobacter sp. GW64-MNA-CIBAN-0177 | reverse complement strand
GGCTTTAACAGATAGCCGACAGCGTTGGCTTTGAATGCAGCAATGGCATAATGATCATAAGCGGTGACAAAAATAATAGCAGGTGGACGCTCAAATTCGTGCAACAGCGTAGCACAGCGCACCCCATCCATCTCAGGCATCCGAATATCCAGTAGTATGACATCAGGTTGATGCGTCTTTACTGCAGCAATAGCATCAGCGCCCGTTAGCACCTGTGCGACTACCTCATGCCCTGACTCTTGCACAATCCTAGTCAAACGCTCACGGGCTAATGGTTCATCATCACAAACT
>NZ_JBEOOY010000125.1:0-291 GCF_040309585.1 Psychrobacter sp. GW64-MNA-CIBAN-0177 | reverse complement strand
GAACATGCCGCATATCGGACAATCGCTCTTTTCAGTATCCCTAACCTCAGGATGCATCGGACAGATATAAACTGTACCGCTATAATTTTCTGGTACTTTATCGTACTTGCCGTCTTCGATAGGTTTTGCCTCATTACTATTATTAGCATCCGCTCCATGACAATGCGCATGACTATCTTTATTGTTGTCGGATTCAGCAACCTCGTCTTCAGGCTTAAGAAACATCCCGCATATTGGGCAGTCACTTTTTTCGACATCTCTTACTTCTGGATGCATAGGACAGGTGTAAAC
>NZ_JBEOOY010000124.1:0-291 GCF_040309585.1 Psychrobacter sp. GW64-MNA-CIBAN-0177 | reverse complement strand
CTACTGGTTACCGGTAGATCAATATATTGGTGGTATCGAACATGCTTGCATGCATTTATTGTATTTCCGCTTCTTCCATAAGTTGCTACGTGATGCTGGCTTAGTCAACAGTGATGAGCCCGCAAAACAATTACTGACTCAAGGCATGGTTTTAGCCGATGCTTACTACTACAACAACGAAAAAGGTGCCCGAGTGTGGGTATCACCTTTAGAAGTGACTGTGGTAGAAAAAGACGACAAAGGCCGCATTATCAAAGCTGTCGACAATCAAGGTCATGAACTGGTTTATAC
>NZ_JBEOOY010000123.1:0-291 GCF_040309585.1 Psychrobacter sp. GW64-MNA-CIBAN-0177 | reverse complement strand
ACGGAATATCTTCAAGCAAAATAGTGCTGGCACCCAGTGAGCCAATCATAACCGTCACAATCCAATCAAAATTATTGAGCTGTGACGTTGAGCGCTTGCCAGAAATCTTGGTAATAAGGACGACCAGAATATAGACCATTACCGCAGTGATAATAATGCGTCCAAGCTTGTCGATATTGTCAAAAAATAACATGTCCATAAAGCTGTCTCCTCATAATCACGTAAAGCCACGAATACAGTGTGTTCTTATGCTGGTATTTCTAGAATGCCATTTTTATATAATAATAACAG
>NZ_JBEOOY010000122.1:0-291 GCF_040309585.1 Psychrobacter sp. GW64-MNA-CIBAN-0177 | reverse complement strand
ACGCAACCATCCGTCAATTAACTATATCATAAACTATTGTTAGGTACTGGCGAACTTGCTATAGTCGGGTAAATAGATAATTTGATGGTTTAGGAGAAAGGTATGAGCTTACTTGGTGGTAACGATTTAAAAGAACAGCAGAATATTAACGCGCTTGAACTTAAAATAAATAAAGAAAAACAGAAGCTAGATAAGAAGCTAACACGGCAAAAGATATTACTGGGGGCTTTTCTTGTGGACGCTTTAGAGAAAGGATCGGTGGATGGTTTAAAGGAATATACAGCCGATAAT
>NZ_JBEOOY010000121.1:0-292 GCF_040309585.1 Psychrobacter sp. GW64-MNA-CIBAN-0177 | reverse complement strand
GCCGTCCAGCGCGATCGCGCTGAACCTGCAGATCCGCAACAGCAGTCTTTCGCAGTTTTTCTTCAACGCCGAGGCGTTCCACCGCGCGTCGTTCAACGGCATCCCGCATCTGGAGGATCCCGAACGACACGCGCTGCGCACCTACGGCTGACCCACGAACGATCGCGACGATGACGAACCCTTCCCAGCAACTCGACGTAGCCCGCCTCACGCGCTATCTGGAAACGCACGTGCCGGGCTTCGAAGGCCCGGTCGACACGGAGAAGTTTGCCGGCGGCCAGTCGAATCCGAC
>NZ_JBEOOY010000120.1:0-292 GCF_040309585.1 Psychrobacter sp. GW64-MNA-CIBAN-0177 | reverse complement strand
CTTAATGGTCAACCCCGCTGCCATCGCATGACCACCAAAATGAGTGATTAAATCTGGATATTGTTCAGCCACTTGTTCGATAGCATCGCGGATATGCACGCCAGCAATTGAGCGCGCCGAGCCTTTAATCGCATCTTCATCACCTGTACGCTCAATATCAGCAGGTGCAAAAACAATACTGGGAAGATAGTGGGTCTCTTTTAAACGTCCAGCCACGATACCGATTACGCCTTGATGCCAGTCATCTCGATATAGCACGATACTGCGCTTGCTGTTATCAACATTGTCGACC
>NZ_JBEOOY010000119.1:0-293 GCF_040309585.1 Psychrobacter sp. GW64-MNA-CIBAN-0177 | reverse complement strand
CTCTGGGCCCATACGTAAAAGCTGTTTTTGTGCAGCGGGTAATTGCTCCCACTCTGCAAATGCATATTGGTAGGTTACTGAATCGCGCAGTAATGGTAAGTTACCTTCTGGCTCTGGTGTATCGAGTAATAAGTCGATTGCATCTTCAAGCGTTTGCGTAAACTCATTATCGCCGTAACCAATTTCTGTATAGGCATTATTAATAAGCGGTTTATATTCTTCAAATAAACGCACGGCTTGGGCGGCGCTCATACTAGTAAATATTTTTACATACGGGGTGTAACGTTCATAAC
>NZ_JBEOOY010000118.1:0-294 GCF_040309585.1 Psychrobacter sp. GW64-MNA-CIBAN-0177 | reverse complement strand
GACCAGACAAAAAAAAGCCAGGCTCCGCAAACATAACGGCGCCTGGCAACAGGTAACTCTATTCTACATCTGCAAATAGCGGTGTTAAGCGCTGGTGATGCGTCCAGCCAACGGTGATGACGGATCTGCCAGTTGGCGGCGGGGCATACGCCCGGCCAGAAAGGCTTCACGCCCGGCTTGAACCGCCAGGCGCATGGCACGGGCCATGGCAATCGGGTCGGGAGAATGCGCAATGGCCGAGTTCATCAGCACCGCATCGCACCCCAGGTCCATCGCCATCGCAGCCTCGTGGGC
>NZ_JBEOOY010000117.1:0-295 GCF_040309585.1 Psychrobacter sp. GW64-MNA-CIBAN-0177 | reverse complement strand
GAATGCACTACCTGTGCCACACCGGGCAGTAAGAAAAAAGTACTGGAACTCATCAGCAATTTAGTCGCTGCCCAGTATCCAACCCTGTCTTCGCAAGAGGTTTTTGAAAGCCTGTTAGCGAGAGAGAAAATGGGTAGCACAGGTATAGGAAATGGCATTGCGATACCTCATGGTAGATTAACGACCATCGATCACCCTATCGCGATATTTATTAAATGTGAAGAAGCCATTGCCTTTGATGCAATCGATAAGCAACCCGTGGATCTTTTATTTGCTTTGTTAGTCCCTGCAGACC
>NZ_JBEOOY010000116.1:0-295 GCF_040309585.1 Psychrobacter sp. GW64-MNA-CIBAN-0177 | reverse complement strand
ATTCGGTATTGTAGAATGGGGGTGTCATTGATAAAGTTAGCTGATTTTTCTTCTTCTGACTCAACAGAATACAGGCCTGATACATGTTCAAAAAGTTGCGCGGCATTTTTTCTAACGACCTATCGATCGATTTAGGTACGGCAAACACTCTTATTTATGTTCGCGATGAAGGCATCGTTTTGAACGAACCCTCAGTGGTTGCCATTCGCGGCGAACGCAATAGCAATGGGCCAAAGTCAGTTGCTGCAGTCGGTAGAGAGGCAAAACAAATGCTAGGCCGAACGCCTGGTAATAT
>NZ_JBEOOY010000115.1:0-295 GCF_040309585.1 Psychrobacter sp. GW64-MNA-CIBAN-0177 | reverse complement strand
ATATTATACAAAGTAATTATAAATTCGGCATTGGACGCCAGATATTGAATATAAAGTATAGCAAATTTGCACAGTCTATTTTTATTATAATGATAGACCCTAAGGTATTAAGCTGACTATTGATAAATATCAGTACGCCCATTAGGTCCATTTTTAAAACGCCTGTGAAACCACATCCATTGGGTCGGATCAATACGAATCAAGCCCTCTAGTACTTCATTAACGCGAGTAGCGTCAGCCACTTCGTTATCACTTGGATAGTTCTCTAGCTCTGGCGTAATCGTCAGATGATAAC
>NZ_JBEOOY010000114.1:0-296 GCF_040309585.1 Psychrobacter sp. GW64-MNA-CIBAN-0177 | reverse complement strand
ACATTAAGAAAATGAGATGGCCTAATGGTTTTGTTTGCCCTAGATGCTCTTGTGAGCATGCCTATGAGCTTACAACCCGCAATTTATATGAATGCAGTCAATGTCATAAACAAACATCGGTCACAGCAGACACATTATTCCACGGTAGCCGTATTCCTATCACTAAGTGGTTTTGGGCTATCTACTTTTTAGGCTCAGATAAAGGCAGTATTTCAGCATTAAGACTGAGCAAGCACATTGAAGTTAATTGGCGAACGGCACGTTTGATATTAAGCAAGCTGAGAACAGCTATGGGC
>NZ_JBEOOY010000113.1:0-298 GCF_040309585.1 Psychrobacter sp. GW64-MNA-CIBAN-0177 | reverse complement strand
CTCTTTAACAATTTGGAAAGCTGATAGTACTAACTAAAGGCGCATGAATGACGATTCGTTGTCGTTTGTGTGATTACGTTAGTGCGAAAAATAATACTGATGCGAAAGCATTAGTATCTTGAGTTCTCAAAACACTGTTTAAGTGTCTTGAATATTCTAAAAAACTAAGGCGAGTCCACTTCCTACCCGGAGGTGAGACAAGTAAAAACCAGCTGGTCATGATATGACTCAGAGGTTCACGCAAGTGAAACTCATTTGGGTTGTATGGTTAAGTGACCAAGCGTATACGGTGGATGCC
>NZ_JBEOOY010000112.1:0-300 GCF_040309585.1 Psychrobacter sp. GW64-MNA-CIBAN-0177 | reverse complement strand
ACCTTAAGTTGCAAACAATTTGCCAACAAGGTTATCGAGCACTTTTAAAGGGCAGCATTTTACGCTGCAGAGGCGTTAGCTGTTTGCTCGCGATGAACGCATGGACGCTCTGTCAGCTCTGCAGCTCTGTGGTAAAGTTTATGGGCGCTTGGCTCTTCACAGAGTGTGCCACTAAGCGTATCCATTAAAGCAACCACAATAATCGCAGGCACTTGGCAACAGTATTCATCTAGAACGGCTGCGGTTGTTTGTGCATCTACATGACAATGTGGATGACTTTTACGTTGATATGCATTTAAT
>NZ_JBEOOY010000111.1:0-301 GCF_040309585.1 Psychrobacter sp. GW64-MNA-CIBAN-0177 | reverse complement strand
ATTTAAGTCATTTCGATACCGGCGCTCGCGACTGCTGTCGTAATCAAAGCTTTCTTGATATATTTCTTTGGCTCTAGGTTGCATTCTTGCACCATCGTATTTCTGCTCGTACATAAAGCCTTTGAGCCGAATATTTTTCTTAATATTAGGATGAGACACACTGATTGAGCGTTCAGTTTGCCGTTCAATGGTTAAGCCTAGCTTTCTAAGGTAATTAACCACCGCATATTTATGCCACATAGTGTCTTGTTCTAAAGTTCTGAGCAGCTGCCGATCAATGGCTTGTTTAAGCAGCGCATGG
>NZ_JBEOOY010000110.1:0-302 GCF_040309585.1 Psychrobacter sp. GW64-MNA-CIBAN-0177 | reverse complement strand
GCACCCAACAAACAGGCCCACAACCAACCATAAATGTTGTATAAGTTTATATAAAACATAAAAAAACTAACACTAAACACAACATAACAAAGGCGAGTATTATTTTTAATAGTAACTCTGCTCGGTATTTTCGGTGTAAATCGATTTTACCTCTAATGGCTTTTTCGAGTAACTTTTTAGTGAGCTTTAACAATAACGGAAAGCTCAACAGCGCAATCACGGTTACGATTAGCTTATATTGTGTGCCCACAAGCTCTAAAAGAGAGATTAATTCCAAAACGGATTCTCACAATAATGATAGC
>NZ_JBEOOY010000109.1:0-302 GCF_040309585.1 Psychrobacter sp. GW64-MNA-CIBAN-0177 | reverse complement strand
CACTTATAGAACTTGCTCTTGTCGTTAGCTTTGTCGCTTGTCGATAATGCGTTATCAATCGATTTGTGGAGTAATTTATCCACTGATTCACGAGATAAACTTTTTGACATCATGGCTTCTTTCGAAATTGACGCCAAGCTGCCTACGACATTGTCATATAGCGCATTGAAGATAAGCACGTTATGACACTGCCAAATAAAATCAGCACGTAATTCATCGTTAACCACAATATCCAATACAGTAAGCTGACTTAGCTCAGGCCATGGAGCTTGCGTTGTAGATTTAGGCAGTGACTCTAAATG
>NZ_JBEOOY010000108.1:0-304 GCF_040309585.1 Psychrobacter sp. GW64-MNA-CIBAN-0177 | reverse complement strand
ATGTCAGATTGAGTCGTCATTGCTTATTCTCCGGTTAGTGGATTATAAGCAGTTACACAAAGTTTGGGAAAGGCTCGTTCTATTCTTTATATTATGCTAGTCATGGATTTGAACCTTTTCCCAATTTGGACTTTATCATCGGTCAAAAAGGCATTTGTATGACCAAATATATATCCATTTATGTCGCGATATCACATAGTGAACCGCCCCGGTATTGTCGGAGACTTAACATTCTGAGAGAATACGACAATGAAAAGACAAACCTACACTCCTGAGATTAAAGAACGCGCCGTTCGCATGCTGA
>NZ_JBEOOY010000107.1:0-306 GCF_040309585.1 Psychrobacter sp. GW64-MNA-CIBAN-0177 | reverse complement strand
CAGTTATTTTGAAGCCTTGTTAGCCCACCAGTATTCACCATCCTATATTGCCCTCGGGCATATTTTTGCCACCACCACTAAAAAAATGCCATCAGCCCCCCAAGGGGTCAACAAGCTGACTCGTTATGTCAGCTTATTTTCGCGTCATTATCCAACCGTAGCGATTGGCGGAATCAATCTCAGTAACCTTGCGTTAATTGCTAAGACAGGGGTGGGTGATGCTGCGGTTGTCAGGGCTGTGACCACTGCTGTAGATCCCGCCAAGGCTTATCTAGCCTTGCATCACAAATGGCTACAGCTTACACG
>NZ_JBEOOY010000106.1:0-310 GCF_040309585.1 Psychrobacter sp. GW64-MNA-CIBAN-0177 | reverse complement strand
ATTGAGGATAGTGAATTGTTAGAGATGGAAGCATTGTGGGAGGTAGCAAAACAGCATGAACGTGCAAAATAGTTTGCGCTGTAGCTTTATTATTTTAACGGTGCTAATAAATCTGTCACTTATCAGCAATGTGCACGCAGCACCGTGTATTGATAATCCAAAAAGCGCTTATCAATACTTGCTACAACAAGAAAAACTCACCACCCAAGCGCGCACCCAAATGGGGATTAATATTAATCGCGCCACGGAAAGCGAGCTGACGTCCTTGCATGTTATTGGCAGCAGTAAAGCGAAAGCCATTATTTTATAC
>NZ_JBEOOY010000105.1:0-312 GCF_040309585.1 Psychrobacter sp. GW64-MNA-CIBAN-0177 | reverse complement strand
GGGCAACGGTGAGCAAGTCGAAGCAATAACGGAAGCCGCAAACCGAGGCGAGAACGATTATTAAGACTCTTTTGCACAGCGAGTGGCGTTATTAAAAAGTATAAAAAAAGAGAGGTTTTAGATGAGATTAACCAATTATAGTGACTATGCACTACGCTCTTTGATTTATTTGGCGACTAAACCCGATCCGTATTTATTGGCGAATATCAGTGATATTGCTAATAGTTATAACATCTCTAAAAGTCATTTAACCAAGATTATTCATCAATTGGGGCAACTTGGTTATATCGATAGTGTGCGTGGTAAAAACGG
>NZ_JBEOOY010000104.1:0-315 GCF_040309585.1 Psychrobacter sp. GW64-MNA-CIBAN-0177 | reverse complement strand
CGGCATCGTCAGAGGGGTATAAGTTCCAGGTGATGTCGCCATCAACTAATGTGGAAACATCGACACCAGCAATGCTGTAGTTGCCGTTGGCATCGACGGTGACATTTGGCACCGTGACTTGGGTGCCGTTGGCATCAGTCAGCACTAACGTGACGGTTGAACCTGGGGCCACATCGGTGGTGGTACCGCTAATGTCGGCGGTGGCGCCGCTGTCATTTAAGACTAGATCGACAGTGATGTTACCGGCGACAGCATCTACTATTCCATCATCGTTATCTGTTGCAGAAGTACCGGCAGGATCTGTAAGTTCAGCGA
>NZ_JBEOOY010000103.1:0-318 GCF_040309585.1 Psychrobacter sp. GW64-MNA-CIBAN-0177 | reverse complement strand
GGTCGGGGGGCGTTTTTCTCTATGGTCTGCCATTGGTCTTGCGATAGCGATTCGTATTGGTATGCCACAGTTTCGTGAGCTACTTGCTGGCGCGCATAGCATGGATGTGCATTTTGCCAATGCTGACTTTGCAGATAACTTGCCAGTATTATTAGGTTTGCTTGCGGTTTGGAATAGCACCTTTTTACACATCCATGCGCATACAGTGCTGCCTTATGACGGTCGTTTGGGTTATCTACCCAGCGATTTAACCCAGCTTGAAATGGAAAGTAATGGTAAATCGGTTACTCACGATGGTGAACACATCGATTATGATAC
>NZ_JBEOOY010000102.1:0-318 GCF_040309585.1 Psychrobacter sp. GW64-MNA-CIBAN-0177 | reverse complement strand
GATCATGGGCCTGACCGTCAACAAAGTGCTCTCGGGCAAAGGCCAGGGCGATCCGACTGCGCTGATCGACGCGGGCATCATTCTGTTGCCGCAAAGTCGTCAGTTGCCAGCGGTGACCATGACCAATCAGGAAGGCCAGCCGGTGGTGGTCAACGAGTTGAAGGGCAAGTGGAGCCTGCTGTTTTTTGGTTACACCTTCTGCCCGGATATCTGCCCGACCACCCTCGCCCAGCTTCGCCAGATCAAGAGCGAGCTGCCTAAAGAGGCTGTGGATAAGTTGCAGGTGATTCTGGTCAGCGTCGATCCGCACCGCGATAC
>NZ_JBEOOY010000101.1:0-319 GCF_040309585.1 Psychrobacter sp. GW64-MNA-CIBAN-0177 | reverse complement strand
CCTCTGCCGAGGATCAGCAAAAACACGAAGACTTTGTTAATCGTATGGTCGAAAAAGGCTACACACAAAAACAAGTGCGGTTGTTATCTGAATGGTATTTACGGGTTAGAAAATCGCAATAACCTTCATATTGGTAGTTTAGGAGGTAATTAATGGCGCATTTTATAGATAGGCGATTAAACGCAAAGAATAAAAGCACGCTTAATCGCCAGCGCTTTATTAGGCGCTATAAAAAACAAATTAAAGAGGCGGTTTCTGATGCGATTAATAAACGCAGTGTCACCGACGCAAGTTCGGGCGAGAGTATTTCTATTCCGCA
>NZ_JBEOOY010000100.1:0-320 GCF_040309585.1 Psychrobacter sp. GW64-MNA-CIBAN-0177 | reverse complement strand
CTACTCCAGTCATTAAGTCGTCATAATCGTTACTTGGGTAATTATGATGAATAGTTTGTGCAAACTCTTTGCCGTAAGAATCACTCCCGCGAGGGTTCATATACAATACAACGTTCCCCTTAGCCGCATATAATTGTACCTCGGCGCTAAAGTGCGGGCCGTAATTGGCTACCGGGCCACCATGAATTTCAAGAATTAATGGGTACTTTTTATTACTGTCAAAACCAGGCGGGTAGGCTACCCAAGCTTGAATTGGCAGTTGATCGTGGTTCGATTTAAGCCATAGCTCTTCTACCTTGGCTAGTTGTTTATGCCCCAGC
>NZ_JBEOOY010000099.1:0-320 GCF_040309585.1 Psychrobacter sp. GW64-MNA-CIBAN-0177 | reverse complement strand
CCATTGGCTCTAAGGTGTTGCCCCAGTACAACTGAGAATACCCTTCAATGCTCTCATCGATGTTCGAGTTCATGCGTCCGGTCTTAATCATCCACAGCTCAAGCATCGATAGATAAGGATGGATACCGCAAGCGGCAGCGGCATCACTGCTGCCAATACCTTGCTGACGTACCTCAAGCCATTTTTCATGGCTGAGCTGCTTGGTATTGATCAGACGCTTAGCGGTGGTAGATTGAGTAGCAGACGGTTTAACCGTTTTATAAATGGCCGTAGACTTAGTGACACCAGGCGTTTTAACCTTCACGGTTGCACGCTTGGTT
>NZ_JBEOOY010000098.1:0-321 GCF_040309585.1 Psychrobacter sp. GW64-MNA-CIBAN-0177 | reverse complement strand
CACAAATAACTGGTGATTTAGACGTCATAAAAGCGCAAATTCAGACCCAATCGACAAGAAACACCAGCGTTTGGCTTGAGGTGGTCTATACCGGACACGAGGTGGTCAGCGGACTGCGCGAACAAATTCATGAGATGGTGGCAGGTACTCAGCTTTTGGTGTTAAAAATCCAAAATAAGACTCAGTATAATAAGACCCTTGCTCAAACCAGTATGACTGAAACTTTACAAGACTTGAGCACCGAGGAGGTGTTTGAGCGCTGTTTGCTTATTCACAACGTTGATGAGGGGCAAAAGTCGTCTTTGCGCGATGCTTACGCGC
>NZ_JBEOOY010000097.1:0-331 GCF_040309585.1 Psychrobacter sp. GW64-MNA-CIBAN-0177 | reverse complement strand
ACCCTGAGTATAAAGCTTTTCAAGAAGCGGACGCTCAACCTATGGGCGTTACTTTTCAAGGTTATGACTTTCCAACAAGCAACATGGGGAAAGCAATTTTCCATTATTCTGATGATAGTTTTAAGATTGACCAAGTTGTCACTATTTTAGCTATGGATAAGGTAACTAGCGAGCAGAGAGGGTTGAATAAAATTACAGTTGATTTTTTCTTCGACACTACAGACAACGGTATATCGGACGAAGATGCTTATCAAAAAATGATGGCTTTCTTTAAAGAACTGCAAGGTAAGGGTTGGACTTATGCTAAAAGTTTAAGTGAGCCTCGTTTAAG
>NZ_JBEOOY010000096.1:0-335 GCF_040309585.1 Psychrobacter sp. GW64-MNA-CIBAN-0177 | reverse complement strand
GGATAACCCGACGCGTTGGCGGCGTTCGAATGTGTTTCCATCATCATCGCTGGCCGGACGCGCTCGTTGACCGAGGTCAACGGTTTGAAATCGGCGGAATGCCGACAGCGGACGGGACCGAGGTCCGCAGCGGCGAGCGCATCGACGTGTTCGGTCGTGTGCCAGCGCGACACGAGCCTTGACGCGACGCGCAACATGTTCAACGCTCACTCGGCAGCGATGGGATATGCGGCGAAGGCGGCTGACGCACGTACGACAGGAAGCCGCTCTGTATCCCGAGAATTTTCTTCGCGCACGTATCGTATTGCCAACCGGGCCCGCCATCGCTGTCGTAC
>NZ_JBEOOY010000095.1:0-337 GCF_040309585.1 Psychrobacter sp. GW64-MNA-CIBAN-0177 | reverse complement strand
CGCCTGCACTACGTGCTGCGCGGTCTGTCATTAGGCCTTTAGAAGTTGATACGATAGCGATACGTAGACCACCCATTACCTTTGGTAAGTCGTCTCGTCTCTTATAGATACGTAAACCAGGGCGGCTAACACGCTGGATATTTTCAATAACAGCTTTGCCTTCGAAGTACTTCAATTCGATAGAAAGCTCAGGTTTTACGTCGCCATTGATTGCGAAATCAGCGATGTAACCTTCATTTTTTAATACTTTAGCTACTGCTACTTTCAGTTTTGAATTAGGCATCGTTACAGATACTTTCTTCGCTGACTGACCGTTACGGATTCGTGTAAACAAATC
>NZ_JBEOOY010000094.1:0-338 GCF_040309585.1 Psychrobacter sp. GW64-MNA-CIBAN-0177 | reverse complement strand
GATGAGCATTGGGCATAATCTCTTACACAGTGTCTAGGCACTAAGGTTATACTCATACTCTCAATGCTCATGAATAATTACTTTATTTTATCAACTTTCGTTGGCAGTATTAAGCGGTTATTCAAGATACAAGGTTATACTATCTTAGAGAGAATAATTGGTATGACTACCAAACGTCGCGAATATACCCGAGAATTCAAATTAGAAGCTATCAGCTTAATAAGGAGTTTTATAAGTCACCTATGCGGTGATGAAGTTTACCTGTAGTGGCATAATAAAATTGGACAGCTTCTAAGAGGTTATAATAACCCAAAGAAGGAAACTAGTATGACCAACAA
>NZ_JBEOOY010000093.1:0-340 GCF_040309585.1 Psychrobacter sp. GW64-MNA-CIBAN-0177 | reverse complement strand
TCATAGCCGTTATCGTTTTGTACTTTGCGCATGTATTGCTCAAGTACTTGATAAATGGTCCAACCATTCGGATGCCAAAACACCATGCCTGGCGCTTGCTCTTGCATATGAAATAGGTTCAACGCTTTACCAATTTTACGGTGATCACGCTTTTCAGCTTCTTCAATACGTTGAATGTAAGCTTTTAGCTGTTTCTTATCTGCCCACGCTGTACCATAAATACGTTGCAGCTGTTCGTTCTTCGCGTCACCGCGCCAATACGCACCTGACATCTTAGTGAGTTTAAATACTTTCAGGAATCGAGTATTAGGTACGTGCGGACCACGGCACATATCCACAT
>NZ_JBEOOY010000092.1:0-341 GCF_040309585.1 Psychrobacter sp. GW64-MNA-CIBAN-0177 | reverse complement strand
TTTACGGCGTGGACTACCAGGGTATCTAATCCTGTTTGCTCCCCACGCTTTCGTACATGAGCGTCAGTGTTGACCCAGGTGGCTGCCTTCGCCATCGGTATTCCTTCAGATCTCTACGCATTTCACCGCTACACCTGAAATTCTACCACCCTCTATCACACTCTAGTTTGCCAGTTCGAAATGCAGTTCCCAGGTTGAGCCCGGGGCTTTCACATCTCGCTTAACAAACCGCCTGCGTACGCTTTACGCCCAGTAATTCCGATTAACGCTTGCACCCTCTGTATTACCGCGGCTGCTGGCACGGAGTTAGCCGGTGCTTCTTCTGTCAGTAACGTCACAGC
>NZ_JBEOOY010000091.1:0-345 GCF_040309585.1 Psychrobacter sp. GW64-MNA-CIBAN-0177 | reverse complement strand
ATGGTACCGAGCCAAATCCAACGTATCAGCGGTTTAACATAAATACGTACTGCCCACTGATTACTGTCTTCAGCAATCGGTTCACCCAATGCCACATAGACATCACGCATCAAACTGGCATCAATCGCCGCTTCAGTCATCGGCATACCACTGATCACATAGGTGCGTTTTTCAGGATATAAAGTCGTTACCGCTTTTCCATCTTTTGTCACTGCCACTTGCGCTTGCATGCCATCAAAGTTACTGCCTCTCACTGCATGAAAGTCTTTTATTTCAAAGTCATAACCTTGCACATGAACCGTATCTCCTTCACCTAGCGCCACATCACGCTCGATACTCAAGCTA
>NZ_JBEOOY010000090.1:0-350 GCF_040309585.1 Psychrobacter sp. GW64-MNA-CIBAN-0177 | reverse complement strand
CTAGAGCATTTACTGTTTTGGAAACAGGACGAGAACTTTCATGTCGAGCATCATTTTCGCCATGTGGCATTGCCGCAGCCTGCGCGCGTGCGCGAGCTGCTGATGTATATCTCAAAGGAGCACAGCAGGTTACTTGATCGGGCAATGCCATTGTGGGAATGTCACGTTATTGAAGGCATTTGCCCAGAATTTGAAGGCAGTCCGGAACGCTTTGCCTTATATTTTAAAATTCATCATTCTTTAGTGGACGGCATTGCTGCCATGCGCCTGATTCAAAGGTCGCTATCACAGTCGCCCACTGAGCCGATGACGCTGCCAGTATGGTCACTGATGGCACGTCACCGCAATCA
>NZ_JBEOOY010000089.1:0-353 GCF_040309585.1 Psychrobacter sp. GW64-MNA-CIBAN-0177 | reverse complement strand
ATTTGGCGATGTGGCACTATTAAAAATACGTAATGGCTTTGGGCAAATTGTAAGGCTGTTTCCGCTGCCTAGTTACCGTACTCGTGTTGCGGGTGATGGCGGCGCGGTAGTGCTTGAGCGTAATAGCCAAGTTAAAAAATATAAAAAGCGCGACATTATTTGGGTTCGCCAGTACGACCCCGTACAACAAGTGTATGGCTTGGCCGATTACCTAGGCGGTTTGCAAGCCACGTTATTAAATGAAGATGCAACCTTATTCCGCCGTAAATACTTTTTAAACGGCGCGCACATGGGTTTTATTATGTACGCGACTGATCCTAACTTAGACCCTGCTGTTGAAGACGATATAAAAG
>NZ_JBEOOY010000088.1:0-358 GCF_040309585.1 Psychrobacter sp. GW64-MNA-CIBAN-0177 | reverse complement strand
ATTTTTATGTCAGCTATTATCGCTTATTCCATCATTTTTAGATATATCGCTCTACGTGTCAGTACTTATTTACGGCTATTGAATAAAAGTCATATGATGCAATTTCAGGTAAAATAACACCTATGACTGCCCCTATAAACCCGACTCCCCGCAAAATTATCCATATAGATATGGATGCGTTTTATGCAAGCGTTGAACAGCGCGATTTCCCAGAACTGCGTGGTAAACCATTAGTCGTTGGTGGTGATCCCAGTGGTCGCGGTGTGGTCGCCGCTGCCAGTTATGAGGTGCGTAAGTTTGGTGTGCGCTCAGCGATGTCTTGCTATGAGGCGCGTAAACGCTGCCCTGACGTCATTTT
>NZ_JBEOOY010000087.1:0-360 GCF_040309585.1 Psychrobacter sp. GW64-MNA-CIBAN-0177 | reverse complement strand
CTTATGTACTGCTGCTGATTTCATTTCCGGTACAAATGACCTCATGGGTTGCCCCTCAAACCTTAACCGTCAATTACGCAGATATGTTGCATACCTTCAACAGTATCTTTGAATTAAACACGGGATATGCTGCAGATTTTTTCCATTTGGCGATTGATGGCACCACCATGGCAACGCCGCTCGACACATTAAAAACAGACCTTTCTATGGGGCTTACCACAACAGAAAGTATGACTAAAACCATCTTCTCTGGCAGTGTCGGCGAAGGTTGGTTTTGGGTCAATATGGCCTATTTTGTTGGTGGCCTAGTGATGCTAAAGCTTAAGGTGATACGCTGGCATATTAGCGGCGCTATTGTGC
>NZ_JBEOOY010000086.1:0-360 GCF_040309585.1 Psychrobacter sp. GW64-MNA-CIBAN-0177 | reverse complement strand
ATACGGTGATGTTTATCGCTGATGGGGAAGTCGTTGAAATTACCCACCGCGCGCGCGTGCGCATGACCTTTGCCGCTGGTGCTGTACGTGCCGCTACTTGGATCGTGCAGCAACCTGTTGGGCAATATGACATGCAAGATGTGCTTGGATTAAATGATTAGGTTGCTCTAAAGCATATTTGGTTATTTACGATAAGGAGCTGATCATGGGCACTAGAAAATCCCCTGCTTTCCTAGCGGATACGGTATCTCATGCACGTTGGCTAATAATAAGCCTGACTCTATTTTCCATTATTGCTCAAGCAGCGCCTTATAACATCTATGTGATTGCCACTTATGGTGGTGGTGCCCTGTTACCGAC
>NZ_JBEOOY010000085.1:0-361 GCF_040309585.1 Psychrobacter sp. GW64-MNA-CIBAN-0177 | reverse complement strand
ATTATAAGCTATCTACTGCGTATTCACTCTTATCTACCAGCGATTATTTGCTGGCAATTTTTACTTTTTCATCGACATTAATAGCATTTTTTAACAGCTCATCTGACAGTACTACACCTTGCGTTTTAGCATGTTTAGGGCTGACGTAGAGTGTCAATTCGTTCATGACTTCAGGCTTAACGGTACTGACCGCTTCACCATTTAAAATGCGATAAACCATCTTACCTGTCGTACGACCAAAATCATAATCATTGACACCAAGTGCTGCTGTGGCGCCGCGTTGGACACTGAATTCATCAGAGGCAACAATAGGCAGTTTTAGCTCATTGGCAGCTTGTGCCATCGCTTCAAAGGCTGAGGC
>NZ_JBEOOY010000084.1:0-367 GCF_040309585.1 Psychrobacter sp. GW64-MNA-CIBAN-0177 | reverse complement strand
GGATTGGCAAATGCATATTCTGGGCTTGCTTTTATGTCTGCATAACCGGCAAATTCGGTTAAAGGGAACATAATAAGGCCAACGTCTAGGCCTGAGGTAAACAGGATTGCTATAAAAGTGAATGTTCTCACTGGTGTGACGCCCACTACGCGTACATTGCCCCATTTTATTAAAATAGTAACAATGGCAAGTAAGGTGAAAATAATGCCTGCATTAAGCCAAATAGTCATTATCGCCCTCCCAGAATGAATAAAAATAACACATATAATCTAGTTAACAATAATAACTGCACCAAAAATGACAAATACACTAGCATTAAATTTCCCATCCACATAATCGTAATCAATCATCTTAATCTTAACACCAA
>NZ_JBEOOY010000083.1:0-368 GCF_040309585.1 Psychrobacter sp. GW64-MNA-CIBAN-0177 | reverse complement strand
AGTGTCATTGGCTTGGATACTGTCAGATAAAAACCGTATCGCCATCCCCAAAACCTCGAACCCAAAACACTTACAAGGTAATTTAGATGCCATCAACGTACAATTAAGCGCGGATGAATTGGCACAAATCAGCAAGCTTGCTCGTAATGATGGGCGCAAGATTGAGCATCCTGACTATACGCCTCAGTGGGATGATTAATATCAATCCTAGCGATTTTTACCATGCTTAATCAAAAATTAGCCATAAAAAAGCCACTGCTATATTCAGTGGCTTTTTTATTAAGTGAGAATTATTAAATGATGATAATTTCGTGCTTAACTAACAATTACGCTATTATCATGACACTTATTGCGTCATAACTTGCGAA
>NZ_JBEOOY010000082.1:0-371 GCF_040309585.1 Psychrobacter sp. GW64-MNA-CIBAN-0177 | reverse complement strand
GCCCATGTTTGGCTCCAGTAAATTTTTGGCGCTGTTTTTACTGGCTGCTATTGGCGGCAACTTATTAAACAACCATATAATGTGGCAAGCTATTTTAGAAGATAACAGACTACTCGGCATATTAGATGGTAGCATCCTTCCTGATATTTCAGCGGGTGCATCTGGCGGCATTATGGGTATCGGGGCGGCGCTATTGATCGCGGCACTGTTTAAAATATCCGTCAACGGTATGGTGCTCAATCTTAGAAGCTTAGTGCTGATAATGGGTATTAATTTAGTTTATGGCTTTGCAGTGCCGGGAATTGATAATGCTGGACATATTGGCGGTGCAGTAACGGGTTTGGTCATTGCCTTGGCTATCGGTATTGTCC
>NZ_JBEOOY010000081.1:0-373 GCF_040309585.1 Psychrobacter sp. GW64-MNA-CIBAN-0177 | reverse complement strand
GTTATAGTCAGTTCACAATAAAAGAAATACAGCCCATATCATGAAACAGTTTAGGTTGATTGTTCTTCATCCAGCCTTGGCGTAAGAAGTTCGCTTATTCCCATTTCTTCTTTCACTCGAGCAAAGCAGTGCTTTGCTCTACCCTCACTCAGGATTAAGATCAGGACTGTAGGGTGGTAGCCATAAAATACGATGGCCATGCCTATTGAGTAGTTTTTAAATACGCTTATTTTTATGAAATCTAGCATTATCTATAACTATCACGCATTTTGTTTTAAGATTTAGAATTAACGTGTATTTGCACCAGTCATAAAATATGTGGCTGTTGATATTCTGTTCAAAGTAATCAAAGGCAAACAGCATCTTTTCATAC
>NZ_JBEOOY010000080.1:0-375 GCF_040309585.1 Psychrobacter sp. GW64-MNA-CIBAN-0177 | reverse complement strand
ATCAAAGCGAATGCTGATCTCTGGCTGGCCATCACGAAGAGTGGTATTGATGTCACTAAAGCGGTCTGATTCTGACAAGGCATTAACCAGTCGGTCCGCGCTTTGTTTAAGTTGAACCAAATCATAGCCCGACAACTCAATTTCAAGTGGGGTTTTAAAGCTGAATAATTCAGGATGTTCAATCTGAGCCTCTAGCTCAGGGATATTTCTTGCGGTATTGCGCAGTACCTGACTAACCGTATTAAAGGCTAAAGGATCCGCTAACACCACTTGTAATCGGCCCCAGTTTTCACCGCCTCTGGCGGTGTCCGATGTCATTAAGCCACCGCTACCCGCTTGACTATAGGCGTGTTTAACATCGTCACGGTCTTTAAT
>NZ_JBEOOY010000079.1:0-381 GCF_040309585.1 Psychrobacter sp. GW64-MNA-CIBAN-0177 | reverse complement strand
ATGGATAGCTTGTTGTACGCTGCGACCGCCAAGAAGTTCTTCACGGATACGTTCAAAAATAAGTACGTTACCGTCAACCGCCATGCCCACCGTTAATACCATGCCCGCAATACCTGGCAAGGTTAATACCGCACCTGGGATCATAGACATCACACCAACAACCATAATTAAGTTTGCCATCAATGCAAGGTTGGCAATAAAACCAAATGCACGGTAGTAAACCATCATAAATACAAGAACAACAACCATGCCCCAAATCATCGCTTGAACACCGTTTTGGATGTTTTCAGCACCTAAGCTTGGGCCAATAGTTCTTTCTTCCACAATGGTCACTGGCGCGATCAACGCTCCTGCACGTAATAATAACGCTAGGCTTTGTGC
>NZ_JBEOOY010000078.1:0-382 GCF_040309585.1 Psychrobacter sp. GW64-MNA-CIBAN-0177 | reverse complement strand
GTCTCCAATGGTGCGTTGGCTGGGGTCGCCGGGTTGTTGGCGACTATCACTACGGCGGTGGTGGGGCTGATCCAGAATGTGTTGTCGCCGATTCTCGACCCCATCGTTAATACCTTGCTGAGTGCCTTGGGCATCAACCTGGGCAATGCCGAAGTCGGTGCCAACCTTACTTGCCATATGGGTCGGGCTTATCTGGTGATTTAGCTGACCCCCCGAGTTCCAAATGTGGGAGCTGGCTTGCCTGCGAAGGCATCGGCTCGGTGTGCCTGATTCACCGAGTTGTCTGGATCGCAGGCAAGCCAGTTCCCACATTGACCGTATTTCCACGGCAAGATTGAGGTAAACGATGGCAGCAGCGGACGACACGCACCTGCTTCAACGC
>NZ_JBEOOY010000077.1:0-383 GCF_040309585.1 Psychrobacter sp. GW64-MNA-CIBAN-0177 | reverse complement strand
ATGATATTCACGAACAGACAGGTAAAGATGCCAATAATTTTATCAGATGGGTACAAAAGATAAGGTATATTAATGCGGCTGGAATGATTGAGTTACAGTTTACAGATGACGTTATACCATTGATAACGAGACTAACCGAGCAGTACACAGAATACGATCTAAAGCAGGTTAGTGAGTTGCAAAGCGAATATGCAATCAGGTTGTATGAGTTGATGATGCAATGGCAGTCTGTTGGTAAAACCAACCAGATAACGATTGATAACTTGCGTAAAAAACTAGGCGTTAAGCCTGAGCAATATAAGCAGATGTGTAATTTTAAAACGAGAGTACTAGATCATGCTGTCAAACAGATTAATGATTATACCGACATAACAGTCAAGTAC
>NZ_JBEOOY010000076.1:0-392 GCF_040309585.1 Psychrobacter sp. GW64-MNA-CIBAN-0177 | reverse complement strand
CAGTCGTCAATACCTGTTTTGCAATACAGTATTATCTGTTATTGCCACGTTTTATTAAAAACCTTGAGGCAATGTTTGCTTACCGATTGTATTTTCGAGTTTTTGACGCCACAACTGCTTAGGGGTTAATCCACCTGAGGTTGATTGAACCTTTTTAGTCGGTGTTTTTTTCGCTGCAGTTTTTGCCGATTCTTTTCGCCTAGGTTCAGCGACTAATCCGCACGTGGTTGTCAGTGGTACTTTTTTTACTGAAGATGCCGTTAAATTAGCATGCATAGCGTCGAGTTCGCTAAAACGCACTGATTTTGCGCCGTCGATTTTATACCAACTGCCCGCTTGCTCAATTGAAACGGGTTTGCCAGATTGATTTTCAAGTGCCGTTTGTAATTGGC
>NZ_JBEOOY010000075.1:0-399 GCF_040309585.1 Psychrobacter sp. GW64-MNA-CIBAN-0177 | reverse complement strand
AAACTGCAAAGATCGACGTCTATATCCGATTGTTATCGTAAATCTTGTTATTTTCCTACATTTTTAACTTATTGATTTATATATATTCATGTTCGATTAGTTATAATTATAAAACATAGCCTCTATTCTGACTCACAACACCTCCTATCACTGAGTTTTTGATGTATATAATCCCTGTATTAGCGTATTGTTATTAAAATTTTAGATGGCCTGCAAGTTCACGGTTAAAGTGAACTATGGATCATACTTTCCTTCATAGATAGCGCATTTCAGGATGTATAAAATGTCAGATATTCGTCAACAAGCTCTCGATTATCATGAATTCCCAGTACCAGGTAAAACCGCTGTTTGCCTGACAAAACCGGCTCAATCAAGCCACGATCTAGCGTTGGCCTATAG
>NZ_JBEOOY010000074.1:0-403 GCF_040309585.1 Psychrobacter sp. GW64-MNA-CIBAN-0177 | reverse complement strand
ATATCACTGAGCGCTTGAATATCAACAATATTACCCAGTGGATTGCCGATACTTTCTGCAAAAACCATCTTGGTTTTATCGTCAATTAAAGCGCGGATAGACTCAGGATTACGGTGGTCAAAAAAGCGCACTTCAATCCCTTGACGCGGCAAGGCATGGGCAAATAAATTATAAGTACCGCCATATAATGTCGATACCGTAACAATATTATCGCCCACTTCACAAATGGTCTGAATGGTATAAGTAATCGCCGCCATACCTGACGCCACAGCAAGTCCTCCAATCCCGCCCTCAAGCGCCGCCACACGCTCCTCTAATCCCGCATTGGTTGGATTCATAATACGCGTATAAATATTACCGGCTACTTTTAAATCAAACAAATCCGCTCCATGCTGCGTATCAT
>NZ_JBEOOY010000073.1:0-411 GCF_040309585.1 Psychrobacter sp. GW64-MNA-CIBAN-0177 | reverse complement strand
CTCTTACGATGGCGCATGACCTAATCCTTATAACCTAAATCTGTACTAACCTGAGACTTATAGGTCGTCAGCTAAACTAGCCGGAGGCCAGTTTTCTAGACGCATACCTAACGACAGTCCGCGAGACGCTAAAACATCCTTAATTTCAGTAAGAGATTTCTTACCTAAGTTAGGGGTCTTAAGCAACTCAACTTCAGTGCGTTGTACCAGATCTCCGATGTAATGAATCGCTTCGGCTTTTAAACAGTTAGCCGAACGTACAGTTAGCTCTAAATCGTCGACAGGACGCAGCAAAATCGGATCGAACTCCGGTTTCTCTTCTACAACAGCCTGCTCAGTAACATCACGTAGTTCAACAAACGCATCTAGCTGTTCAGCTAAAATTGTTGCAGAACGACGAATTGCTTCCTC
>NZ_JBEOOY010000072.1:0-412 GCF_040309585.1 Psychrobacter sp. GW64-MNA-CIBAN-0177 | reverse complement strand
GTCATGATGATGACAGTGTTTTTAAAATCAACCGTTCTGCCTTGACCATCAGTTAAACGGCCATCATCTAATACTTGCAGCAACACATTAAATACATCTGGATGAGCTTTCTCAACTTCGTCTAACAAGATAACTGAATAGGGCTTACGGCGAACCGCCTCAGTTAAGTAACCGCCTTCTTCATAACCCACATATCCGGGAGGGGCACCAACTAAACGCGAAACGGTGTGTTTTTCCATAAATTCAGACATGTCTATGCGCACAAGAGCTGATTCTGAATCAAACAAAAACTTAGCTAGCGATTTACACAGCTCTGTTTTACCCACACCTGTAGGCCCAAGGAACAAGAACGAACCTATTGGACGTTGTGGATCGGCAAGACCTGCACGACTCCGACGAATAGCATTAGATA
>NZ_JBEOOY010000071.1:0-417 GCF_040309585.1 Psychrobacter sp. GW64-MNA-CIBAN-0177 | reverse complement strand
AGGGTAAGCAGCTATATTATTATTCGTTTTCATTCTATTTATCCCATTAACATTCATCGTTAATTCAGTATAAATACGGCGTTACCAAAGCCAATGAAATTACTGTGGATAATTAGTGGATCGTGGTTTGTCTCCTGTAAACGTCTGTCTCTTCTGCTTTCACTTTCGGTAATGCTATCAGACTAACTAGCGTTGTACTTATCCTGCCATCCAAACTTATGGCGAACCATAGAATAGGGAAAAACATCAATATTACTGAACCCATAACGATATTCTTAGAAGCAATTTTTTAGCTATTTTTAAAAAGTTAGCTTAATTCTTCGGTATATTCGTCTAATGTAGGTAAGGCTGACATAGCTGCTAACATAGCACTTACGCCTCCTGTCAAACCAAACGCCAGCAAATGAAGGATATCTA
>NZ_JBEOOY010000070.1:0-422 GCF_040309585.1 Psychrobacter sp. GW64-MNA-CIBAN-0177 | reverse complement strand
AGTGACGATACGCTAATTCAACGGTCAATGGGTGAGATGATCAGCACCACTCAGCAAGATATGATGATTAGTAGTGGCGATAGTCATCATCAAGTCAGTAGCGAGTCGTTAAACATAATCGCCGACGGTCAGTTTAGTATGACCAATGCGAAAGAGAACATCACTCTATCCGCGCATACAGGTAAGCTTGAGGCGACGGCTAAGCAGGATATAAACATCGCCTCCTCGACTAAAGCCGTTGAAGTAGTAGCGACTAATAAGATTACGCTGACGGCTGGTGGTGCGAGTATTGTCTTAGAAGGCAGTAATATCACAATCACTGCTAAGCAGTTTACGGAGAAGGCTGGTAAGCATAGTAAGGCTGGAGGTGGGATTGATAGTAGTTATTTATCGCGGCTACCTTTTGATAAGTTAGTAGAAAA
>NZ_JBEOOY010000069.1:0-447 GCF_040309585.1 Psychrobacter sp. GW64-MNA-CIBAN-0177 | reverse complement strand
ACATAAGCCTAATCGAAAAACTCGCGTTTATGAGCCGCTAGGGCCTGTTGACCTTTCAGGATTAAAATTTGTTCTAACTAAGGACGATTTAATCGTGGCGCGAGGTTTGTAACCTAGTGGGCTAAGTAAAAGCCGAGCAACAAAGAGTTAATCGTCCCTAGGACGAACCTTCAGGCAGCGCGTGTTTGGTATTTATGCTGCGTTATCGCCTATTTATGGGGAATAACCACACTACATAGGCTCTGCCTTGCCTAAATACCAAACACACTGCTGCAAATTTAACCTCGAAAGATAAACAGGCCCTATAATATACGACTGGCATCATCAAGGGTATAAATTGCTTTATCGCCAATGTGCTTTATAAAACTAGCCTGATTAACTAGCTTAAGTAAAACAGCTGCATCAAACTCATTTGCATGGCGCAACAACAGTCGATTTGTTTTAAAT
>NZ_JBEOOY010000068.1:0-462 GCF_040309585.1 Psychrobacter sp. GW64-MNA-CIBAN-0177 | reverse complement strand
AAAAGGGCAACTGGCGAATGGTTGCTGAACCTAAACTGGCAGAAAATACAATAGCAGATGCTAATCTTGCACAGACTAAGCGTGTAGAGACCAAGCTTGCACAGAACAAGCTTGCACAGAACAAGCTATCAAACGCAGAGCAAAATAATACCGCTCCTAATAAAAATGCCAATGATGCACAGGAAAATCAGCCACCTGCTACTCAACGTAAAGAAAACCTATTCAAGAAACATCTAAAAAAAGTCAAACCAGAACCTGTACGTCCGCAACCAAATTATGTGGTGCTAGCGGTGATTGATGAAGGCGGCGGCATCCCTGAAGACAAGCGTGAAGAGATATTTAGCCCCTTTGTGCGCTTGCAGCAAAAGAAAAAAGGCTCAGGTTTGGGTTTGTCATTGGTCACTCAAATCGTCACAGCGCATCAAGGTCATATCACCACCGATACCATCAATGGTCATACCC
>NZ_JBEOOY010000067.1:0-477 GCF_040309585.1 Psychrobacter sp. GW64-MNA-CIBAN-0177 | reverse complement strand
AAACGATTAGGGTTTAAAACGCCAAACCAGGTGTTTTATTCCATTACTTAGCGTTGCACTTGGTGTGTTAATCTAGGCATGAAGATGTTTTTATTATGGCTAAATCAGGGCATGCCACTGTTGTTACAATGAATTATCAGGATGATTATGCATTGGGTTACCTTGGAGATGTTTGGCTTTTACCGACCAAAAAGTGTCACTGTGGATAATATATGAAAAATTCAATATTACTATCATCAATTCTACTACTTGGATGCGGAGCGACTGAATCTATAGATGAAAAGTTGAATGCTGATATGAATGGCAATGATTTGAAAAATCAATCTAATACTGAAAGCTTTTCCAAACTATCAATTGACTCAGATAAACTCCTATCTAATAAAATAGAAACCTCTGATCTAGAGCCCATCCCGAATTCTGTGTAACTGCCATTTAGATTAAGTGCTTACTAATACGATCATCAAACATAATCATAAA
>NZ_JBEOOY010000066.1:0-480 GCF_040309585.1 Psychrobacter sp. GW64-MNA-CIBAN-0177 | reverse complement strand
ATATATATCAGAGCAAACACTGTTCAATGTCATAAAATAAGGGCAATAAAAGCCTATAAGATAACAAAGGTTAATCGGTAGACTGTAAGCTTTTTGTTATTATTATGGCATTAGCATGACACAGGTATGCAAAGAACTCACTACGAGGATAAGTCAATTAGTGCTTAAAGAAGAAATACTGGAGGAAAGGAAAAACAAGTCACTAAAAGCGCTCTTAAAATAGTTTAAGCTAAGATAGTCTAAGACAAAACGGCTAAAAATATTTTAATAGACCTGGTTGTGAAAGCAAGTATTTTTAATAGCGCGCTGATATTTGCGGACGTAAGATACGCCAAAGTAGCAATCCATGCACCAGTAATAGCACGCTAAAAAATATTAACGACTGCTCAGGAATACTCATTCCTAAAAAACGCCATTCAACTGACGCACATTCGCCAGAGCCTGCCAGCACTTCATTAAGCACCTGCTGCATTGGTAAGG
>NZ_JBEOOY010000065.1:0-487 GCF_040309585.1 Psychrobacter sp. GW64-MNA-CIBAN-0177 | reverse complement strand
CCACACAATAGCACCATGATCATGTACGCCCATATCTTTAGCTGCTTTGCCACAAATATAAAAGCCAGCGAGCATGCAAATACAGGTAATGGTCAGGTAATTAGTTAAGCTTAACTGTTGCATGAGCAACACTATGGGCACCGCGGCTAAGGTACCAAAGGTACCCGGTGCTTTTGCCGCTTTACCGCTGCCAAAGCCTAATGCCAAAAAGTGAATTGGATGGGCTAAAGACAGCTTTTTTACGAATTTATCTTGGGTTAATAATCTCATAGTACTTCAATTAAAAATGCACAAAGCCACGTGAAATCGGGTTAAATTCCAGCCCATTTTCGACTAATTTTAATTTATCACCTGCACAGATTTGACCAATTTTTACAAATTTGACACCTGCATGAATTAACGCGGTATCAATTGCGCCGCGTTGTGATTCTGGAACCGTAAACAATAACTCGTAGTCTTCACCACCCGTGAGTGCATAGCTTAATGC
>NZ_JBEOOY010000064.1:0-529 GCF_040309585.1 Psychrobacter sp. GW64-MNA-CIBAN-0177 | reverse complement strand
TTTGAGCTTGAATCTTTGCAGGAATGGTTTTATCAATGTGCTTTTTATGCCATGATCGTAGGGTCTCAGGCGTGCAACCTATCTTTGGCGCTATGGCTTTGATGGCTGACCAGGTGGATGGGTAATCGTCTTTAGCTTCAATTAGCATACGGACGGCGCGCTCTTTCATTTCAGGAGTGTAGGTTTGTCTTTTCATTGTCGTATTCTCTCAGAATGTTAAGTCTCCGACAATACCGGGGCGGTTCAATGTGTGTGCTAAGTTATTCTCCAATAATAATCTTATCAGGAATCCACACTGTCATTATTAATGAGGATTTGATGAATTTCTACGAGCGAAATCATAATTTGTTAGATGTCAAAAACTCAACTATTGAGGGGCTATAAATCTTACTTCATGGTATATATGCGCTTATATTTTGTGCATTTGAGACATTAAAAAAGGCTACTAACACTATGCTATATATAGCGTTAGTAGCCTTCGTTTAAATTGATATTTTACTCAGGTGAGGTTGTTAATATTAGGGTTTGA
>NZ_JBEOOY010000063.1:0-544 GCF_040309585.1 Psychrobacter sp. GW64-MNA-CIBAN-0177 | reverse complement strand
GGGTGACACATAACCAATCGTACTATGCAGTCGTGTTTTGTTAAACCAGTCTACCCATTCAAGGGTTGCTAATTCAACATCATTCACGCCATGCCATTGTTCTTTTAGATATTCAATCACCTCAGACTTATAAAGCCCGTTGACCGTTTCAGCCAATGCATTGTCGTATGAGTCACCAGTCGTGCCCACAGAGGCAATAACACCGCTGTCAGCCATTTTATCAGTATAGCGGATGGATAAGTACTGAACCCCTCGATCGCTATGATGAATGACGTTTTTAGGGTTATTCCTGTCTGCTATCGCTTGATTTAACGCCGCCATCACCATATCCGTGTTCATGCGATTAGAGACTTTCCAGCCCACAATAGCGCGGGCAAACACATCAATAATAAAAGCGGTATAGACCCAGCCGCTTGTTGTCTTGATATAGGTAAAGTCCGCCACCCATAGCTGGTTAGGGCGGTGGGCATTAAAGTTGCGATTGACCAAGTCGTCAGCGCGCTTTTGATCGTCACGGCTGTTGGTGGTAATCTTACCCTTACCG
>NZ_JBEOOY010000062.1:0-604 GCF_040309585.1 Psychrobacter sp. GW64-MNA-CIBAN-0177 | reverse complement strand
TATTCTTGGTCGAAAACAATAGATTAGTGAGGTGCTCTTCTTTTTTCAATCACTTTTAAAGTTGAGAGTGGGGTATTCAATATAATTTTGTATTGCTATAATTAAAAACTTGCTTAAAGGTATGAGTCTTCCCTGCTCTTGTCCTTGACGCTCTTCTTTATCAGAGACCCAAAACAACCCTGCTATAAAATCAAGCTGGTTTAACACACCTGGCGCATGTACAACAGGTCTTATACCTGTCTGAATCATAATAATATGCCATAGCCAAATACCATAGGCATTAAACTGCTCTATATAACGATCCTGTCGAATACTTAAGTTTCGCTCAAGGCATCCATTAAAACTTTCGGCTCCATTCGCTAATTCTGAAAAGAACTTTTGACATGTCAGTTTATTTAAAGCCATATCACTACCGATATAACTCTGGCGCTCTATATTTTCTGATTTAGTTTTGTAATCTTGACGAAGCTGTGACCCCTGCCGTCAAATCCGTACAGTTAAACTTGGGAGATTTTAGTTACGCAGCCTGACGATAATAGTCAAACCACACCTGTCTTGGCGATTTATAGCCTAAACCCTTTTGAATTCTCGTTTGGTTGTAGTA
>NZ_JBEOOY010000061.1:0-617 GCF_040309585.1 Psychrobacter sp. GW64-MNA-CIBAN-0177 | reverse complement strand
TGTCAGTTTGCTTGGTCATTGCTTATTCTCCTGTTATGGGATTATAAGCAGTTACACAGTTTTTAGGAAACTCCCTAGCGCGCTCAAAAGTAGATGACTCGCCCTAACTTTTTATAGTAACTTAACTTTTCGACGAATATAAAATCGATGCTATGTTATTTAACAACCGTGTCGTGGTGCTGCTTGATGATCTTGTAATACGCGTGGCTACAGTATTGACTGCCTCATTCAGAATATGCAAGACAAGTAGCTAACAACCCTATACGTTATAAATTTTTTAATTGCTCAATTAACCAGCGATGTATACCACTGTCATTAGTACGTGGATGCCATGCGGCTATTACCTTAAAGGTTGGCGGTAAGGCTTCCACAGCAATCTCTTTAACCTTACTGTTTGGCAATAGTCGCGCAGGATAAAACGCAATCATATCGGTGGTGTGTAGAATATCTGGTACCGCTGAAAAGCTAGGGACTGACATCACGATGTTTCGCTTAAGGCCTTTTTCAGCGAACCATTGATCATGTGAGCCACGCAAGTTGGCACGCGAAGGCGATACCACCAGTTGCGGCTGTGCGGCGATTTGTGTCAGTGTTAGTGCCTCTGTTGCAAAGGTGTT
>NZ_JBEOOY010000060.1:0-680 GCF_040309585.1 Psychrobacter sp. GW64-MNA-CIBAN-0177 | reverse complement strand
CGCTTCATCTTAACCAAACCTGTCTTTCGCTCTACCACTGTCACGATAGCTTGTTTATGGTTTTGACCAATGATGGTGTCCGCTTCCCAATCACCGATGCGGGATCGCTCTTTTACTACATGAGGGCGCTCATGAATTGAGATCCTGTCATTAATACGCCCACGAGTCTCAGTGGTAAGCCTTTGACGATAGGGTTTGGCTTTGCGTCTTAAATACTGCCATAGCGTGCCGCCTTGCCTCTTATCCGTCCATAAGTAACGATAGATACTCGTGTGACTGACTCCACTATGAACGCCTGCTATTTGCTCAGGACTCCACTGCAGTTTAAGCTTAGTCACGACCCAGTCCCAGACGTTTAAAATGATGGTGAAGGCATTATTTGCTCGCCTCGCTTTAGCGGTGTTGTCTGCATGCTTTGCCCGGTAGCCTCGTAGGCTTTTATTGCGTCTAAGCTCTCTTGATATGGTGCTGGGACTTCTGCCTAACGCCCCTGCTATAAATTTAATACTATGTTGTGCCCCTCTAAGGGCATAAATCTGATATCGTTCCTCTAGGCTTAGATGTGTATAGCTCATGGTTGCAATCTCACTTTGGCGGTGGATAGTAGCTTTGATGCTAGCGCATCTAGGCCTCTTTTTCACCTGCTCTTTGATATTGCACTTCATGTGTTAATCTAAGAT
>NZ_JBEOOY010000059.1:0-724 GCF_040309585.1 Psychrobacter sp. GW64-MNA-CIBAN-0177 | reverse complement strand
CGCGAGCTACAAGAATTGCGTAAGCAGGTTAAGCGACTCACTATGGAGCGCGACATATTAAAAAAGGCTTCTGCTCTGCTGGCCTTGGACAGCCTGAACGGCTATCGCTGATAAGCAAGCTTGCAGAGCAAGACAAAAGCGTCAGTAAACGCCGACTATGTGACTTATTTGGCATCATTAAAAGCAGCTACTACTATGGCACACAGACTAAGCCTATCGATATTGAACGTGTCAAACTCAAAGCCTTGATACGTCAAATATTCAATGACTCCAAACAATCAGCTGGGGCTCGCACCATTGTCGCCATCCTGTGGAATGAGCACAGTATTAGGCTAACGCGTTACTTAGCTGCCAAGATTATGAAGCAAATGAAACTGGTCAGTTGCCAGCTCAAGACCCACAAATACAAGCACGCTGATCAGGAACATAAAACCCATGACAACCTTTTAAAACGCAGATTTAGCCCAACGGCGCCCAACCAAGTCTGGACGGGCGATGTCACTTATATTCGCATTAAAGGCGGCTGGTGTTACCTAGCCGTTGTTTTAGACCTGTACGCCCGTCGTGTGGTGGGCTTTAGTGTCTCAGACTCACCCGATAGTATTCTGACAGGTAACGCTCTGAAAATGGCGTATCAGACGAGACTCAAACCAAGTGGTGTGTTATTTCACTCAGATCAGGGCACGCATTACACCAGTAAGAAATTTGCTGAATCAATCGATGA
>NZ_JBEOOY010000058.1:0-796 GCF_040309585.1 Psychrobacter sp. GW64-MNA-CIBAN-0177 | reverse complement strand
TTTCTTGGTCATGGTAAACTCCTCGTTGAGTCGTTAGTTTACCAAGTTTACTTGTACGGTTTCTTCAGCATAGCTCATAGGTGACTTAGAAATAAAGTCAGCGGTATAGCGCATAGCTGGCGTGCTTCCTCACCGCATAGGTGACTTAGAAATTAATCACACACACAACCGCATCAAATCGGCTCTTCCTCACCGCATAGGTGACTTAGAAATGAAACGCCCACTGACCCTGAAACGCCCACTGCTTCCTCACCGCATAGGTGACTTAGAAAAAGGATTTAGAGCAATCGCTCGAACACTGCTACTTCCTCACCGCATAGGTGACTTAGAAATAAGCCAACCAAATTGGGAGGTTTTCTATGATCTTCCTCACCGCATAGGTGACTTAGAAATCAAAAATAAGTGGATGCCTTTTTTTGCGTCTCTTCCTCACCGCATAGGTGACTTAGAAATGTAACGGTGGCGGTCATACCAGTAGTCACAACTTCCTCACCGCATAGGTGACTTAGAAAAGCACCGCCTAGCATGAACAGCGTGCCCATCACTTCCTCACCGCATAGGTGACTTAGAAAAGTCAAACAGAAATAGAGCAGCACATTAAGCGTCTTCCTCACCGCATAGGTGACTTAGAAACGCTGTCGAAAAAACCCAAACGCCCGCCCAGCCTTCCTCACCGCATAGGTGACTTAGAAAACACAAGCGACCGCCATTAAAGACTGGTTTGTAGTGGTCAACTAATTTAGGACACCTGATAAGAGGTTTTGATTAAAGTAACGTCTTTCTGTTTCAGCTGGTG
>NZ_JBEOOY010000057.1:0-837 GCF_040309585.1 Psychrobacter sp. GW64-MNA-CIBAN-0177 | reverse complement strand
AAAATGATGGCTTTCTTTAAAGAACTGCAAGGTAAGGGTTGGACTTATGCTAAAAGTTTAAGTGAGCCTCGTTTAAGCCCTAAAGACAGCTTTATATTTGCCACAAAAGAAGGTGGAAGTGACTTTAATCTTGATTACACCTACCCTTTGAACTTTGAGCAATGGATGCAGCTCAGTGATTTACAAATATGGCAACTGCGACATGGTACAGATGTATTTATGAATATTAGAATAAATAGGCAAAGTGACCCTGAAACAGGCAACCGTCATTACCTGATTAGCTTAGATATTTTCGATGAGTTAGAGTTAATAAGACAAATAATCCCTAATAACTATGATGAATCTTTGACCAAAGAATATAGTAAGCTTTATGGCGGATTACCTGAAGCTAGACTTTTTTTCGAGACTAAAGCCATTAAAATGGGATTGAAGATTCAGCAAAATCAACCTGACTATACGCTACCACTCGTACTTAAAGAGACAGGTATCGACACCAGTAAATTTATCTCTATTGACCCTTACAAAATAACTTATGAAGAGTTTATTAAGCTTCAAGAGGCTGGAGAAGACATGACGCCCTATTATGAAAATAAAACCAAGCCTAATAAACCCGAAATCACCAGTCAAGCGAAAGGCCGCTGCCTAGCTGGTCAGCCCTGCCCTAAATCAGGCTACTGGTTCACGCAAGCAAAATCTGACAGTCGTGCTTACTTTAAGCAAGGCGACATCATGCCAGATTATCCTAATAACCAATGGGGTCAGGTTATTTGGCAGTTTGAGGGTGAAAAAGGTTAGTTTGTTATTATTTTACTTAAGCCACCTTCGGGTGGTTTTTTA
>NZ_JBEOOY010000056.1:0-1017 GCF_040309585.1 Psychrobacter sp. GW64-MNA-CIBAN-0177 | reverse complement strand
AAACAGTTTACGGAGAAAGCTGGGAAGCACAGTAAGGCTGGAGGTGGAAGGGATGGGTTGGGATTGGCGGGGTTGCCGAGTTTGATAGCTGGTGCGATGTTTAAAGCACAGTTTAGGTTCGCTGATGATAATGATATTCCCTATGCCAACACATCATATATTGCTATTAATGAAAATACAAAAGAGACTTTTGAAGGCATAACTGATACTGAGGAAAATACGGAAACTTTCTTTAGCTCTAACTCTGATGAGATTAAGGTTCATTTGAAATTAGATAACTATACTGCTCAGTTTAGGTTTGCTGACGATGATGATATTCCCTATAGTTTCGTTGATTATATTGCGCAGGCTGAAGTAACGGGAGAAGTGTTTGAAGGTACGACTGATGAAGGCGG
Source organism: Psychrobacter sp. GW64-MNA-CIBAN-0177 (assembly GCF_040309585.1). Taxonomy (NCBI): domain Bacteria; kingdom Pseudomonadati; phylum Pseudomonadota; class Gammaproteobacteria; order Moraxellales; family Moraxellaceae; genus Psychrobacter; species Psychrobacter sp. GW64-MNA-CIBAN-0177. The sequence continues at coordinate 622 of NZ_JBEOOY010000056.1, read as the reverse complement.
TCTGACAGAAGCTATTTACACTTCGATTAAACAAGAAATTAAAGTCCATTTGAAGACCGAAATAAATAAGGAGTAACAGATGCCTGTAGATGATCCATTTGCAGTATTAAGAGGTCGAGACCGAGTATCAAGCTCACAAACTTTAGAAGTTCACAAGCTTACTCAAACTAATATTAGTAGAGTCAGAAAGTGTCACTGTGCTTTACCATATGCTGATGAGTTTAAAAAATACTATTTATTTTATGACAGATATACAGGAGCACAGTCATGGGAAAAAATTGGTGGAAACATAAACAAAGAGTACGGAATAAACGGACCTAACGGAACTCAAAATTCCTGCGCTGCCAGAGTCAGTTACGGTTTGAACTATGCAGGAAAACCAATAAAAGCTAATGCGCCAGGTTCAAATAAAAACTTTTCCGATAATAAAAGATACATAATTTCTGCTCTTAAAATGAACCAGTATTTAAAACAGATAGCGGGCAAGCCAGATTTCACACTTACAAATACAGATGATTTCTATAAATTGAAATCAGCTTTAACACATCTTAGATTAACACATGAAGTGCAATATCAAAGAGCAGGTGAAAAAGAGGCCTAGATGCGCTAGCATCAAAGCTAC
>NZ_JBEOOY010000055.1:0-1023 GCF_040309585.1 Psychrobacter sp. GW64-MNA-CIBAN-0177 | reverse complement strand
TCAGCTCTCTATTCTAAAAAAGAGTCATCCTTAATTGGATGGCTCTTTTTTTTATCTTTTATTCCTAGTGACCTACATAGTAAATCCTATTTGAAGGTGAGCAAGGAATAACGACTGTCTGGGAGACAGTCGTCCGCAGCGCAAGACGGAAGGCTATGCCTGTAGATCTCTTGTGCTGCCTTGAGGAGGAACAAGAGAAACACTGTTTCGCCCGACGCAAGACAAGAGTCAGTGAAAAGTAATATAGACACATCACGCACTGCTGATATCTATTTTTCTTGCTTGCTGTGCCTGCGCAAACAGAGGCTACAAAAAATCGATATCAGCATTATCATAGCGATTTTAGGATATTTTGACTACAAGGCTGTGCTCACAGTTAATATGCTTTGCCCTAATAACGCTCCCGTCGTTCGTCAGCTCTTTATTTCTGAAATATCTCTAATTTATTTAGTAGGAGCTTTCTACGATCTCACATTGGTTTCTTAGGTTGATGTGACCTGTGTAGGAAAACCTGTTTTAAGAGGAAAGATCAATGACTATCCTTAGTGGCCAGAGAGGGGTGCAACTTGTTTCTAGCCTCTAGAATTGACCCTCGCACGTCCCAAACTAAATAGTAATACCGATCTATCCAAGATTCAAAAAGTATAAATATATTTTTTCATCTGTATACATGCTATTTTGTAGTCTATATAGAGAGATTAATTATTCTAACCTTGAAAGGATGAGTAGAGTTTGATCAATGTAAAAGTGATTTATTTCAGTTAGTTATAATAACTATAAAATAAAAGTTAATATTACCTTGACCCCCAACTAAAACCACGTATAATGCGTCCCAGTCGGAAGGGGAAGGTAGTTTAGAGAATGATTTATCATTTTGTTTAACTTAGCCACCCAAGCAAATAATTTTAAGTTTCCATAAATTAAAATAACTTCTTGACTTACCAATTAAAGCGTCTATAATACGCACCTCATTAAGGCAAAGCAGGAAAGCTTATATGTAATTACATATAAATAACCTGAATA
>NZ_JBEOOY010000054.1:0-1090 GCF_040309585.1 Psychrobacter sp. GW64-MNA-CIBAN-0177 | reverse complement strand
CTTAAAAATATCGATAAGATTTTACCTGCCGTCTTGGATAATCCGCTTTATCGAGGGTTGCTGCAACACTTAGATAACACGCAAGAAATCATGCTGGGTTATTCAGATTCATCAAAAGATGGCGGTATTATCACCTCTGCATGGCAGCTGTATAGCGCGCAGCAAACCATTAACCGTATCGCTGAGGAATATGGTATCAAAACCCGCTTGTTTCATGGCCGTGGTGGCTCTGTCAGTCGTGGTGGCGGCTCAACACATAATGCAATTGCCGCTCAGCCCGCAGGGACACTGCATGGAGAAATTAAAGTCACTGAGCAAGGTGAAGTCCTTTATGCCAAATATGCCAACACCGATACCGCTGTGTTTGAGCTAACCATGGGCATCACTGGTACCCTCAAAGCGTGCTCAACAAGATTTGTGGTGCAACCGCCTGAACTACCAAATTATGAAGCACTCTTTGCGCGTCTAGCCGATGCGGGTGAACAAAGTTATCGTACGCTTACGGACCATACCGAAGGGTTTTATCAGTTCTACTCACAAGTGACGCCAGTGCAGGAAATCTCTTTATTAAATATCGGCTCACGTCCCGCGCATCGCAAAAAAGGCTTGCCGAGCAAAACGACTTTACGGGCAATTCCTTGGGTATTTGGCTGGTCATTAGCGCGTTTCACCTTACCTGCTTGGTATGGCGTCGGCAGTGCGTTACAGAGCGTTAAAGAGGAAGAAGAGTTAATGAGAGAGATGAATAAGCATTGGCCATTTTTTAGCGTATTTATCAGCAATATCGAAATGGCTTTTACCAAATCTGAGATGAATATCGCTCAGGCTTATAGCCAGTTATGTGACGATGAGGCGTTACGTGAAAAAATTATGCAAGCGGTCATCGATGAGCACCAGCTGACCTCTTCTGGTTTAAATTCCCTGCTTAACCAGACATCGTTATTAGCGCATCAGCAGAATCTTGCCGCTTCCCTTGAATGGCGAGATGCTTATTTAGATCCAATTAATTATATACAAATCGAGTTGTTAAAACGTGCCAGACAAAAAGACGTTACAGGCGTCATCAATCATGATGAGCTTGATGTTGAGG
>NZ_JBEOOY010000053.1:0-1277 GCF_040309585.1 Psychrobacter sp. GW64-MNA-CIBAN-0177 | reverse complement strand
TGACCCCTGCTGTCAAATCCGTATAACTAAACTTGGGAGATTTTGATTACGCAGCATGACGATAATAGTCAAACCACACCTGTCTTGGCGATTGATAGCCCAAACCCTTTTGAATCCTCGTCTGATTGTAGTACAGCTCGATATAACTGATAATATCATTGATGGCTGTGAACCTTGTTTTATAGTCTTGATGATATACCAGCTCATTCTTTAATACGCCCCAGAAGCTTTCTATCGGAGCGTTATCGAAACAGTTGCCTTTGCCGCTCATTGAGCCTATAAATTGATGCTGCTTAATGGTCTTGTGGTAGGCGTGACTGCAATACTGGCTGCCTCTATCAGAATGCACAATTAGCCCCTTGCTTGGGCGTTTATTCTTAATTGCCATGTTAAGCGCACGACATACTAAATCTGCGGTCATGCGCTTGTTAATAGCGTAGCCGACCAGCTCTTTAGTGTATAAATCTTTGACTCCAGCTAAGTACAGCCAACCTTCGTTTGTCCAGATATAAGTAATATCGCTGACCCAAGACACATTGGGACGCTTGGCGTCAAACTGCTGATTCAGCACGTTGTCATAGACCAGTTTATTGTGATTGGAATCAGTAGTGACTTTAAAGCGCTTATGACGACGGCACTTGATGCCGTATTCTTCTTTGATGCTTCTAACCATATATTGGCTGATATCGTACCCTTGCGCTCTTAGGTGGGCATGCAGTCGATCTACGCCATAGCACTGCTTGGTCTGAGTATGAGCGACTTTAACCAGTAGTTCACACTGATTACGATGTATCTGCTGATCACTAATGTCACGACTTGACCAGTCATAGTAACTTGATGATTTAACCTTTAATACACGGCACATAGTTGTGATGCTAAATATCTGCTGATTGTCTTTGATAAAAGCGTACTTTACTAGCTGTGCTTGGCGAAGTACGCCGTCGCCTTTTTTAATATCTCGCGCTCCTCCTTAGCAACTTTAAGCTGGCGCTTTAGCCGTTTTACTTCTTCAAGGGCGCTCATAAGATCAGGATCGTATTGTTCAGTGCCCACAAGCTTGCCCTGATTGGCTTTATTCTGCCAGTTAGATAAGGTTTGCATGGCGATCCCGAGCTGCTTTGCAGTAGCTGAAATATTGCCATTATTATCCGCTATCTTCTTGACAGCTTCTGCTTTAAATTCTGTGCTGTAAGTTCTAACTTTCTTGGTCATGGTAAACTCCTCGTTGAGTCGTTAGTTTACCAAGTTTACTTGTACGGTTTCTTCAGCATAGCTCA
>NZ_JBEOOY010000052.1:0-1302 GCF_040309585.1 Psychrobacter sp. GW64-MNA-CIBAN-0177 | reverse complement strand
GGGAGTTTCCTAAAAACTGTGTAACTGCTTATAATCCCATAACAGGAGAATAAGCAATGACCAAGCAAACTGACATTAAGAAACTGGCCGAGCAGATGGCTAGTAGTATGAACAGCTTCGATGACATCAAAGACTTCCAAAAGCAGCTCATGCAATCGTTTATTGATACCGCCCTAGAAGCTGAGATGGAAGACCATCTTGGCTACCCTAAGCATGAGAAAGCAGATAAGCCAAATAAACGCAATGGGCATACTAAAAAGACCGTCCGCAGTGACACAGGCGATCTTGAGATATCCACCCCAAGAGACCGTGATGGCGACTTTGAACCTGCTTTAGTACGTAAGCATCAAACCCGTATTAGCGGCCTTGATGACAAGATCATATTCCTTTACGCCAAGGGTCAAACCACCACTGAGATTGTAGAGAGTATCAAAGAGCTCTACGATGTCGACATCTCAAGCACCCTGGTTTCAAGAGTCACTGACAACATCTTAGAGGACATCACCGCTTGGCAGAACCGGCCGTTAAGCAGTGTCTATCCTATCGTCTATCTAGACTGTATTGTCGTGAAGATACGTCAAGATAAACAGATTATCAACAAGGCTATCTATCTGGCACTAGGTGTGGGACTTAATGGTAAAAAAGAGCTGCTTGGTATGTGGCTATCAGAGAATGAGGGCGCTAAGTTCTGGCTGGGTGTACTCACTGAACTACAAAACCGCGGGGTGCAAGATATCCTCATTGCCTGTGTCGATGGTTTAAAGGGCTTCCCTGATGCCATCAATACCGTTTATCCCAACGCTCAGGTTCAGCTGTGTATCGTACACATGGTGCGCTATTCGATGAAGTTTGTACCTTGGACAAATAAAAAGGCAGTAGCGGCTGATCTAAAGGCTATCTACGGCGCTGATACGCTTGAGATAGCAGAGGCTAACCTTGAACACTTTGATGAGGTATGGGGCACTGAGTACCCGCATGTGGTTAAGTCTTGGCGCAATAACTGGGAGGGCTTAACGGTGTTCTTTAATTACCCTAAAGACATCAGAAAAGTCATATATACCACCAATGCTATTGAGTCGCTAAACAGCGTGATTCGGACGGCGGTGAATAAGCGTAAGGTGTTCCCCTCTGATCAGGCAGCATTCAAAGTGGTGTACTTAGCCACCCAGCAGGCATCCAAAAAGTGGTCGATGCCCATCCGTAACTGGACGTCTGCTTTAAATCGCTTTATGATTATGTTTGATGATCGTATTAGTAAGCACTTAATCTAAATGGCAGTTACACAGAATTCGGGATGGGCTC
>NZ_JBEOOY010000051.1:0-1303 GCF_040309585.1 Psychrobacter sp. GW64-MNA-CIBAN-0177 | reverse complement strand
CGAGCCTTTCCCAAACTTTGTGTAACTGCTTATAATCCACTAACCGGAGAATAAGCAATGACGACTCAATCTGACATTAAAAAACTGGCCGAGCAAATGGCTGGTAGCATGAACAGCTTCGATGACATCAAAGATTTTCAAAAGCAGCTCATGCAATCCTTTATCGATACTGCCCTTGAAGCTGAGATGGAAGACCATCTCGGCTATCCCAAGCATGAAAAGGCAGACAAGCCCAATAAGCGCAACGGCCATACTAAAAAGACCGTCCGCAGTGACACAGGCGATCTTGAGATATCCACCCCAAGAGACCGTCATGGTGACTTTGAACCTACACTCGTGCGCAAGCATCAAACCCGTATTAGTGGCCTTGATGACAAGATCATCTTCCTTTACGCCAAGGGTCAAACCACCACTGAGATCGTAGAGAGCATTAAAGAGCTCTACGATGTCGATATCTCAAGCTCTCTTGTCTCAAGAGTCACCGATAATATCTTAGACGACATCACCGCTTGGCAGAACCGGCCACTGAGCAGTGTTTATCCTATCGTCTATTTAGACTGCATCGTCGTGAAGATACGTCAAGACAAGCAGATCATCAACAAAGCCATTTACTTAGCCCTAGGCGTTAACCTTAACGGTAAAAAAGAGCTGCTTGGTATGTGGCTCTCAGAGAATGAAGGCGCTAAGTTCTGGCTGGGTGTTCTTACCGAGCTTCAAAACCGTGGCGTACAAGACATCTTAATCGCTTGTGTTGACGGTCTAAAGGGCTTCCCTGATGCCATTAACACCGTCTATCCAAAGGCACAGGTTCAGCTGTGTATCGTACACATGGTGCGCTATTCAATGAAGTTTGTGCCGTGGACGGATAAAAAGAAAGTATCGGCTGATTTAAAGGCCATCTATGGCGCTGATACGCTTGAGATGGCAGAGGCCAATCTTGAGCACTTTGATGAGACTTGGGGCAAAGATTACCCGCACGTGGTCAAGTCTTGGCGCAATAACTGGGAGGGCTTAACGGTGTTCTTTAATTACCCTAAAGACATCAGAAAAGTGATTTATACCACCAATGCTATTGAGTCACTAAACAGCGTGATTCGTACGGCGGTGAATAAGCGTAAGGTCTTCCCGTCTGATCAGGCAGCATTCAAAGTGGTGTACTTAGCCACCCAGCAGGCGTCTAAAAAGTGGTCGATGCCAATCCGTAACTGGACGTCTGCTCTGAATCGTTTTATGATTATGTTTGATGACCGTATCAGTAAGCATTTAATCTAAATGGCAGTTACACAGAATCTGGGATGGTCTC
>NZ_JBEOOY010000050.1:0-1303 GCF_040309585.1 Psychrobacter sp. GW64-MNA-CIBAN-0177 | reverse complement strand
GGGAGTTTCCTAAAAACTGTGTAACTGCTTATAATCCACTAACTGGAGAATAAGCAATGACTACTCAATCTGACATTAAAAAACTGGCCGAGCAAATGGCTGGTAGCATGAAAAGCTTCGATGACATCAAAGACTTCCAAAAGCAGCTCATGCAATCGTTTATTGATACTGCCTTAGAGGCTGAGATGGAAGAGCATCTCGGCTACCCTAAACATGAGAAGGCAGACAAGCCCAATAAGCGCAACGGCCACACTAAAAAGACCGTCCGCAGTGACACAGGCGATCTTGAGATATCCACCCCAAGAGACCGCGGTGGCAGCTTTGAGCCTGTACTCGTCAGTAAGCATCAAACCCGTATCTCAGGTCTTGATGACAAGATCATATTCCTTTACGCCAAGGGTCAAACCACCACCGAGATTGTAGAGAGCATTAAAGAGCTCTACGATGTCGACATCTCAAGCTCTCTTGTCTCAAGAGTCACCGATAACATATTAGAGGACATCACCGCTTGGCAGAACAGGCCATTGAATAGTGTTTATCCTATCGTCTATTTGGACTGCATCGTCGTGAAGATACGTCAAGACAAGCAGATCATCAACAAAGCCATTTACTTAGCGCTAGGCGTTAACCTTAACGGTAAAAAAGAGCTGCTTGGTATGTGGTTATCAGAGAATGAAGGCGCTAAGTTCTGGCTGGGTGTTCTCACTGAACTACAAAACCGCGGGGTGCAAGACATCTTAATCGCTTGTGTCGACGGCTTAAAGGGCTTCCCTGATGCCATCAATACGGTTTATCCCAACGCTCAGGTTCAGCTGTGTATCGTGCATATGGTGCGTTACTCCATGAAGTTTGTACCATGGACGGATAAGAAGGCCGTAGCGGCTGATTTAAAGGCCATCTATGGCGCTGATACGCTTGAGATGGCAGAGGCCAATCTTGAGCACTTTGATGAGGTGTGGGGCGAGAAATACCCGCACGTGGTTAAGTCTTGGCGCAATAACTGGGAGGGCTTAACGGTGTTCTTTAATTACCCTAAAGACATCAGAAAAGCCATCTATACCACCAATGCGATAGAGTCGCTAAACAGTGTGATTCGGACAGCGGTGAATAAGCGTAAGGTGTTCCCCTCTGATCAGGCAGCATTTAAAGTGGTCTATTTAGCAACTCAGCAGGCGTCTAAAAAGTGGTCTATGCCCATTCGTAACTGGACGTCTGCTTTAAATCGCTTTATGATTATGTTTGATGATCGTATTAGTAAGCATTTAATCTAAATGGCAGTTACACAGAATTTGGGATGGTCTCA
>NZ_JBEOOY010000049.1:0-1646 GCF_040309585.1 Psychrobacter sp. GW64-MNA-CIBAN-0177 | reverse complement strand
CTCAGGTGACTTAGAAATATGACGTCAGAAAGCCAAAAGAAGTTGACTACTTCATCACCGCTCAGGTGACTTAGAAACAACGACGGAACTTCTGTGGGTAAGTGACAAACTTCATCACCGCTCAGGTGACTTAGAAAAACGAGTGACGAGCTGCAAAAGCTAACAACTTCTTCATCACCGCTCAGGTGACTTAGAAACACATGATGCGGTGGAATGTAATATCTGTTCTCTTCATCACCGCTCAGGTGACTTAGAAACATAACCATAATCGATAGCTAGTGGTGCGGTATCTTCATCACCGCTCAGGTGACTTAGAAATGCTGGAGCGCCATTGCCGCCACCAGTCACAACTTCATCACCGCTCAGGTGACTTAGAAATATGATGAAAACTACCAACCGCAAGTTGGTGACTTCATCACCGCTCAGGTGACTTAGAAATGTGGGTTGTCGCCATACTTACGCGGATTCATTCTTCATCACCGCTCAGGTGACTTAGAAATCTGTTGTTATTTCTCCGTTTCTTGTTACATACTTCATCACCGCTCAGGTGACTTAGAAATTAGCAATAACGAAAGATGACGCTGACGCAATCTTCATCACCGCTCAGGTGACTTAGAAATTGGTTACTCGCCATGTGTTATCTCGGCACTGCTTCATCACCGCTCAGGTGACTTAGAAATCTACGCGGTCAAACTCACGCTGCCAGGCTAACTTCATCACCGCTCAGGTGACTTAGAAATAACAAAGACATTCGCACTGTTGAAGCATTGGCTTCATCACCGCTCAGGTGACTTAGAAAATTAGCGCCGATTGAGAATGTGATTAGATTGCCTTCATCACCGCTCAGGTGACTTAGAAATACACTTCTATGCGTGGTGGGACGAAGCACGACTTCATCACCGCTCAGGTGACTTAGAAAATATTGTTAGACACAAAAAAGCCTCGCATTTACTTCATCACCGCTCAGGTGACTTAGAAATAATGGTCGGTATGGCTGATACACCTTGCACCCTTCATCACCGCTCAGGTGACTTAGAAATTATGGTGGGATTTTTTATACTTAAATTAAACCTTCATCACCGCTCAGGTGACTTAGAAAATTAAGCGACCATTATCACGTAAAGTCTGTCCCTTCATCACCGCTCAGGTGACTTAGAAATTCTTCAAGTAAGAATTTGGCACGGTCAGCGGCTTCATCACCGCTCAGGTGACTTAGAAAACTAATAGACAGTCCGTTACAAGCAGAGGGTGCTTCATCACCGCTCAGGTGACTTAGAAAAATAAAGGCGTGGGATTGGTTTAAATTATCTGCTTCATCACCGCTCAGGTGACTTAGAAATACAACAAACACACCTTACTGCATTATTAAGACTTCATCACCGCTCAGGTGACTTAGAAAATTCTCATATTTGCGGCTGTGGTGCAAATAAGCTTCATCACCGCTCAGGTGACTTAGAAATTTTTGAAACATGGCAACGTGTCAGATGTATCCTTCATCACCGCTCAGGTGACTTAGAAAAGAAGGCGAGCACGATTGGTCTGCTATCGTATCTTCATCACCGCTCAGGTTGACCCCTGCTGTCAAATCCGTATAACTAAACTTGGGAGATTTTGATTACGCAGCATGACGATAATAGTCAAACCAC
>NZ_JBEOOY010000048.1:0-1657 GCF_040309585.1 Psychrobacter sp. GW64-MNA-CIBAN-0177 | reverse complement strand
CGGAGTTTTTCAAGGTAGTTGTCACCATCAAGCCCAATTAAGCAGCTTGTAATCTCATCTTTTCTGGCTCTTTTACAGGATTCAATGTCGTCGGACCCACAGGCTCGCAGTTTCTCACCTCTTGAGACCCCCAACGTATCGGATTTTGAGCTTTAGCTTGCTGCATCGTCTCATAACGTTTGGCTAGTACTCCCTTATCCTCACCCGTATGGCGTTGACTCGGCGTCACAAAGTTAAGCTGGCTGTGCTTATGCTCGTCATTGTACCAGCGTGTGAAGCTTAGCACCCAGTCACGAGCCGCCTCTAAACTCTTAAAACCTTCGGTGGGCCAATTAGGACGATACTTGCAGGTCTTGAACAGCGACTCTGCAAAGGGGTTATCATTACTGACCCTTGGTCTACTGTATGACGTCACAACGCCAAGCTCATAGGCCTTCATGCGCATGGTTTGTGCTTTCATTGGTGCCCCATTGTCCGAATGTAGCACCACACCGCTATGTAGCGCATTCTCACTGATTAAAGTACGCTCAAGCAACTTAGCTGCCAACGTTCCTGACTCGTGGTCATACACCTCCTGACCGACAATCTTACGGCTATAGACATCCTCTATCATATACAGATAGTAGAACTGACCCCGTACAGGACTTGGCAGATAAGTGATGTCCCAGCAGAAGACTTGACCTGGACCTGTTGCAGTAAAGGTTTGTGGTGGCTTTGATGCGCCAGGGGCTAGAGCTCGACCACGATGAGCCAGTTGCTCGTGCTGCTTAAGCACACGGTAAAAGGTGGACTCACAGCCATAGTACACCCCCTCATCTAGCAGGGTCGGTACGATTTGGGTGGGCGGCAGACTGGCAAAGCGCGGCTGATTGCAGACGGCTATAATGGCGGCTTGCTCAGTCGATGTCAGTTTGTTCTTCGGGGCTTGGCGCACGGCGTCAGAACGTAGGTCAGCACTCACTTGACCCGCTTTATACCAGCGCCTGTAGGTGCGTATGCTGATGCCCACCTCAATACAGGCCAGAGTGAGTCTTGCCCCTGTTCCATTGGCTTCTTGGATCCAGTTGATGTACTGCTTGCGCTTTGAAAGTGAGGTCAGTCGTCCTCGTGCTCTTGCCAAAACGCATCCAACTTTTTTCGCAGTACCAGCAAAGCGGCGGTTTCAGCTAAGGCTTTGTCTTTTCTAGCAAGCTCTCGGGTGAGTTGCTTAATCTGCTTGCGATCTGTCTGCTGCTGACGCTTGTCTTTAAGGCTTTGCTGTTTACTGCTACTAAATCCTTGTAAGGCAGAGGCTCGCCAAGCTTTGATTTGTTCGACATAGAGGCCTTTGTTGCGGCAGTATTCACTAAGCTCGCTTTCGCTTAGGGCGGCAGTCTCGATGACGGTGGCAAGTTTGGTGTCACTGGTCCAGTTATCGGGGGTATGGTGGTTGGTGGGCATGGGCTGACCTTGTTCTCTGGCGTGATTGCGCCAATTATACAGGGTCTGTAAGCCGATGCCTTCACTTCTTGAAACTTCGGCTACGCTCATGTTGCTTGGGGGTTGTAGTTTGCTGAGTATGGCTTGTTTACGTTCGTCACTATAACGTGGCATGATTGGTCCTTGTGCCCCCATTTGGATTATTCTTTAGGGGTGACAACTATCCTGCCATAGGGGG
>NZ_JBEOOY010000047.1:0-2031 GCF_040309585.1 Psychrobacter sp. GW64-MNA-CIBAN-0177 | reverse complement strand
AAGCACTATCCGCTGCGCTATCGATTAGCGTGTAAGGTGTTTGCTGATGGGTTTTAGTGTCTTGTTCCTTGGCGATAGTTTTAAGTTGGGTTTTAATCGCCTTATGGTCATTTACTTGTCTGCCAAGTCCCGTTGCTAACTGCGTTAAACGCTCCGCTAATTGCTGACCACCAAGACCAGTTTGGGTGAGGGTCGGGGTATGATGTTGATAATTGTGCTCTTGGACTTGTGCGTGGGTCTGCGGTTGAGTGGAGAGGGCTAAATATAAAAAACCACCCAAAGGTGGTTTAGATCGAAATATTAAAAACTAGCCTTTCTCACCCTCAAACTGCCAAATAACTTCACCCCAATTATTGTGAGGATAATTGGGCATGATATCACCCTGTTTGAAGTAAGCTCGGCTATCTGCTTTTGCGAAGGTAAACCAGTAGCCTGATTTAGGGCAAGGCTGATTTGCTGGGCAACGCCCTCGAGCTTTACTGGTGATTTCGGGTTTATTAGGTTTGATTTTATTTTCATAGTAAGGTGTCATGTCTTCGCCCGCCTCGGAACGCTGCATAAACTCTTTATAAGTAATTTTATAAGGGTCAATAGAGATAAATTTACTGGTGTCAATACCTGTTTTTTCTAGTATGAGTGGTAGGGTATAGTCAGGTTGGTCTTGTTGAATATCTAAGCCTATCTCTAAAGCTTGAGTTTCAGCGTATAGTCTAGCTTGCGGTAAGTCTGGATAAGCTTCTATAAAAACTGATTCCATAGTATCGTCTGGGTTGTCATAACTGAGATAGCTGTTGATATGAATCTCTTCGGAGCTAAAATCTAAACTGATCATATAGACGTAATTGTTAACCTCTTCTTCAAAGTTGTATTGCATAGTAATATCTAAAAAAACATCAGTGCCATTTCGTAGATCCCAAAATTGTAAGCTTGGTAGCTGTTTAAACTGATCAAAGGTTAGAGGGTATTGATAGTTTAGAAAGCTAGATGATACATTCTCATCAGTGACATAATCATAACTATCTTGGAGAGATATACGAGCACTAGTGACACGACGATCGTTCTGCCAACCTTGCTCTTCTAGCTGTTTAAACAGTTTTTGCACAGCGACATAGGCATCTTTTTTCGTAACAGCATAGCTACCTTGAGAGTTAGGGACGAAAAAATCAATTCGAACCGACTGTATGCCTCGTTTAGGTTTATCATGAATATAGAAGCCTGAGGTCATACCAACATTATCAACAGTAAGTGATGGAATGTTTGGATAGTTGAAAGTCGCAGTCCCATTGTTAGACGGAAAGTTAATTTCGTAAAAAGTAACGCCTAAGCTACCAATATTGAGCGGATTATCATCAAAACTCCAATACTGTTTAATGTCCTCATTATTTTTTTTAAAGGTTTCAGGGCTTTCTTCTACTGAAACATAAGCATGAGGCGGGATAGAGACCTCTTTTTCTGCTTGGCAGGCAGTAGTTAGAAGCATAAAACTAAAAAACAACCAATTGCTAAATATTTTTTCAATCATAAGCTAATTATCTAACCATCATTCCATTTTTATAATAAATAACAAGAGGCTCCTGCAATGTGTATTGTTGTGAGTTCAACATTATCTTTGAAGTCATAAGTACCTGAGCGTATTCATTATTTATAGTTAACCACTTCATTGGCATCGTTTTAGCTGAATCAATAGGGTTTCCTGGAGAAGTCAGTTTACCTTTGTTTTGGCCTTCGACTTGAGAAATGTCGTATTTAAAAAACTGACTATTATGTACTCCTTCAATATAGCATTCAGACCTTACGTCATGATAACAGTAAACTAACATCTCTTTAGTTGGATGAATTAAATAGGCTACTTCTCTAGGATCATCTGAATTTAGGATCTTATCTAAAGATGTTTGTGAATTATAATTCTGAGTATCTGAGTTTGCTAATATTTTAGAGCTATCATTATTTGATCAGGGGAGTTTCCTAAAAACTGTGTAACTGCTTATAATCCCATAACAGGAGAATAAGCAATGACCAAGCAAACTGACA
>NZ_JBEOOY010000046.1:0-2189 GCF_040309585.1 Psychrobacter sp. GW64-MNA-CIBAN-0177 | reverse complement strand
ACTGTTGAGCTAGAGTATGTGAGAGGAAGGTAGAATTCCAGGTGTAGCGGTGAAATGCGTAGAGATCTGGAGGAATACCGATGGCGAAGGCAGCCTTCTGGCATAATACTGACACTGAGGCTCGAAAGCGTGGGTAGCAAACAGGATTAGATACCCTGGTAGTCCACGCCGTAAACGATGTCTACTAGTCGTTGGGTCCCTTGAGGACTTAGTGACGCAGCTAACGCAATAAGTAGACCGCCTGGGGAGTACGGCCGCAAGGTTAAAACTCAAATGAATTGACGGGGGCCCGCACAAGCGGTGGAGCATGTGGTTTAATTCGATGCAACGCGAAGAACCTTACCTGGTCTTGACATATCTAGAATCCTGCAGAGATGCGGGAGTGCCTTCGGGAATTAGAATACAGGTGCTGCATGGCTGTCGTCAGCTCGTGTCGTGAGATGTTGGGTTAAGTCCCGCAACGAGCGCAACCCTTGTCCTTAGTTACCAGCGGGTTAAGCCGGGAACTCTAAGGATACTGCCAGTGACAAACTGGAGGAAGGCGGGGACGACGTCAAGTCATCATGGCCCTTACGACCAGGGCTACACACGTGCTACAATGGTAGGTACAGAGGGCAGCTACACAGCGATGTGATGCGAATCTCAAAAAGCCTATCGTAGTCCAGATTGGAGTCTGCAACTCGACTCCATGAAGTAGGAATCGCTAGTAATCGCGGATCAGAATGCCGCGGTGAATACGTTCCCGGGCCTTGTACACACCGCCCGTCACACCATGGGAGTTGATTGCACCAGAAGTGGATAGCTTAACCTTCGGGGGAGCGTTCACCACGGTGTGGTTGATGACTGGGGTGAAGTCGTAACAAGGTAGCCGTAGGGGAACCTGCGGCTGGATCACCTCCTTATAGATGGCATTCGGTCAGCAAGAATTCACAACAAGTTGTTCTTTAGTTTAGCTAGTATTTATTATTAGCGCTTTGCCTTTACAGGCAGACACAGGCCTGTAGCTCAGCTGGTTAGAGCACCGTGTTGATAACGCGGGGGTCGGCAGTTCAAGTCTGCCCAGGCCTACCATTTATTTTACGGGGCCATAGCTCAGTTGGTAGAGCGCCTGCCTTGCACGCAGGAGGTCAACGGTTCGACTCCGTTTGGCTCCACCATAATAAATACGATAGTAAATATATAAAATAAGCATAAACAGAAACAAATAATTCAGATATTACATCATACGATTATTTCTTTCTGTTTTATACAGAACTTATGACTCGACGAGAGCGTAAGAACTATTTAAAAACATAGATATGAGTCTGGGTTAAGAAGAGCGTGTTCACGCGCACTTTTTAACCTTAGTAATCGACCTCTTAACGACATCAGTTGTTATCCCAGGGGTTGATTACTAAAAAGTAATAAGAGAACTGAATCAAGCGTATAAACATAGGTGATATCGTTATCATAATTAGACTTATATGACACTTAGCAGTCGAAAGACTACTTGGGGTTGTATGGTCAAGTAATGAAGCGCACATGGTGGATGCCTTGGCAGTCAGAGGCGATGAAAGACGTGACAGCCTGCGATAAGCTTCGGGGAGGCGGCAATATCCTGTGATCCGGAGATTTCTGAATGGGGAAACCCACTTACCATAAGGTAGGTATCTTGTACTTGTACAAGAAGCGAACGAGGGGAAGTGAAACATCTCAGTACCCTTAGGAATAGACATCAAATGAGATTCCCCAAGTAGCGGCGAGCGAACGGGGAGAAGCCGATTAATGCTAATGTAGAAGAACAGCGTGGGAAAGCTGACCGTAGTAGGTGATAGTCCTGTATTCGAAACATTAGCGTTAACATATTAAGTAGAGCGGGGCACGAGAAATCCTGTTTGAAGATGGGGGGACCATCCTCCAAGGCTAAATACTCCTGACTGACCGATAGTGAACCAGTACCGTGAGGGAAAGGCGAAAAGAACCCCTGTGAGGGGAGTGAAATAGAACCTGAAACCGTGTGCGTACAAGCAGTGGGAGCCTTAATTTATTAGGGTGACCGCGTACCTTTTGTATAATGGGTCAGCGACTTATGTTCTGTAGCAAGGTTAACCGTTTAGGGGAGCCGTAGGGAAACCGAGTCTTAATAGGGCGTTTAGTTGCAGGGCATAGACCCGAAACCGAGTGATCTATCCATGAGCAGGTTGAAAGTG
>NZ_JBEOOY010000045.1:0-4034 GCF_040309585.1 Psychrobacter sp. GW64-MNA-CIBAN-0177 | reverse complement strand
TTTCTTGGTCATGGTAAACTCCTCGTTGAGTCGTTAGTTTACCAAGTTTACTTGTACGGTTTCTTCAGCATAGCTCACCATACAAAAAAGGTAAGGAAAAATGCCATCCAACCTAAATGAAGGATTTTATTTTTACCCGTAAATGACAAAATATTAAGCTTGTCTTTACTAGGCTTAACGGGGGCTGATGATGACATAGGCAACTTCCTCAAATGATTAACTTCAGGGTTCTGACAACGTACTAAATGTACTAAGTGTTCAAAAAATGCAGTATTCAAAAATGATAAGTAGCAATGTTTCAGGCGGTGCAATGGTTATGCCAGTTATTTGTGTACGCTGCCAAATCTGTATAAAGGTCAGCACTCGTTAATTATCCAAGCGCCTTTACTGGTGGGTCTATAACCATCGCCACACCTAACGCTTATGCTAATAAAGCATTAACACAGCAGGTTTAAAACACTCCATCAGCCTCTCTTATAAACAGCAATAACATCCAACTTGGGGCACAGTAGTATCTATTTTGGTGCATTAATTTTTGATATCGCTATCGTTAACAATCGTGCTCACCCTGGTTTTTGGCAAATAGTAGCGCTAATCATGCTGACATAAAAACCTTAGTACATAAGCGACTGGTCCCGATACGGCATACCTTTATGCCTAATAGCAACACGCAAAAACCCAGCTAATCAAAGTGCTATGGCATGATTATTGAATGCTCTGTAATGGTAGGTATTAAATGCTGTTTATCAGCTGTTGTTGAGGGACGGAGCCGTTTATAGCGTGATAAAAAAATAAACGATGACCGTACCCAGCCAGCCCCATTACTAAGGACAGACGCATGAGTAGCACTGCATTGAGCACAGAAAGTAAAGGCAATTTGGTGGTGATTGGCAACGGTATGGTCGGTCATCACTTTATTGAACGAGCAATTGAACAAGGGCTACACCAGCAATTTGACATTCATGTGTTTGCTGAAGAAGACCGCCCTGCTTATGACCGTGTTTATTTGTCGAGCTACTTTGAACATAAAGATGCCAGTAAGCTGAACCTAGTAGATTTAACAGCCTATGAATTATCAAAAGTTAATTTGCATTTGAACCAATGCATTGTAGATATCGATTCGGCCAGTCAGCGTATTACTACTGAGGCAGGCGAGATTATTGAGTACTCTGAGTTGGTACTAGCGACGGGCTCATATCCTTTTGTGCCACCCATCCCAGGCCGTGAGCATCCGCATTGCCACGTATACCGTACCATTGCGGATTTAGATGAGATTCTAGCGATTGCTGAGCTGCCCACTGTCAAAAAAGGCGTAGTGGTTGGTGGTGGTCTACTGGGACTTGAGGCCGCAAAAGCGCTCGTGACGCTAGGGCTGGATACCTATGTGGTCGAGTTTGCGCCGCAATTGATGGGCGTTCAGCTTGATGCCGCTGGTGGTGAAATTTTAAAGCGAAAAATAGAAGCACTTGGTGTCAAAGTGCTGACGGGGAAAAACACCAAAGAGATTCTGTCTAACACGGCGCCCAACTCTGATGACACCATCAGTGATGATCAACATTTAACCATGGAGTTTACAGATGGCACCTCTCTAACAACCGATATGATTGTATTTAGCGCCGGTATTAGACCGCAAGATGGCCTCATCAAAAACAACCCCGAATGCGGTATCGAAATGGGAGGGCGCGGTGGTATATTGATCAATGAGCAATGTCGTACCAATGCCGATCATGTTTATGCCGTAGGCGAATGCGCAGTATGGGACAACAAAGTATTTGGTCTGGTGGCTCCCGGTTATAACATGGCCAGTATCTGTGCCGCGCAAATTGCTGGTGATAGCAAGCAGATATTTACGGGTGCCGACATGAGCACCAAGTTAAAACTGATGGGTGTGGATGTGGGCAGTATTGGCGATGCACATGGCACGAGTGACGGCAGTTTAAGCTATCTGTATCAAAATCCTGCTGAGGGCATCTACAAAAAACTGGTCACCACACCTGATAACAAACGCTTGCTTGGTGCTGTATTGGTAGGTGACACCGAAGACTATAATAACTTACTGCAATTGTATTTAAATGATATTGACCTACCTGCACACCCAGAAAGCCTGATATTACCCAATGTTGAAAAACCCGTAATGGGCATCGACAATCTACCAGACACCGCCACGATTTGCTCTTGTTATAACGTGACCAAAGGTGCTATCTGCTCAGCCGTCGAAAACGGCGCATACTCCGTCAGCGATGTAAAAACCATGACCAGCGCCGGTAGTGGCTGTGGTGGCTGTGCCCCTATGGTCAAAGATACGGTCAGCTATCAACTCACCGCCATGGGCTTTGAAGTAAACAATGACTTGTGTGAGCACTTTGCGTACTCTCGTCAAGATTTATATAGCCTGATTCGTGTGCACGGTATCAAAACCTTTGATGAATTATTGACTGAACATGGCAGCGGCCATGGTTGTGAGATATGTAAACCGACAGTCGCCTCTATTTTGGCATCGTGCTGGAACGACTATGTACTCAAAACCGAGCTGACACCACTACAGGACAGTAACGATTACTACTTAGGTAATATCCAAAAAGACGGCACTTATTCTGTCGTGCCGCGTGTGCCGGGTGGTGAAATCACTGCAGACAAGCTCATCGTACTGGGTCAAGTGGCGAAGCAGTTTAATTTGTACACCAAAATCACTGGTGGGATGCGGGTCGATCTGTTTGGCGCACGCATGGAGCAGTTGCCTGATATTTGGACGCAACTGGTGCAAGCAGGCTTTGAAACTGGCCATGCCTATGGCAAATCTTTACGTACTGTGAAATCTTGTATCGGTAATAACTGGTGCCGCTACGGCGTCGATGACAGTATTGGCCTCGCTTTAAGATTAGAAGATCGTTATAAAGGCGTACGCTCACCGCACAAAATCAAGATGGGTGTATCAGGTTGTATGCGCGAATGTGCTGAGGCGCAAAGTAAAGACTTTGGCATGATTGCGACTGAAAACGGCTGGAATTTATTCGTCTGTGGTAATGGCGGTATTACCCCGCGTCATGGCGAGCTGTTCGCCACCGATCTAGATACCGAAACCATGGTCAAATACATCGACCGCATCATCATGTTCTATATCAAAACAGCGGACAAACTACAGCGCACCTCAAAGTGGCGTGAAAGCTTAGATGGCGGGCTGGATTATCTAAAAGCCGTCATTATTGAAGACAGCTTGGGCATAGCAGATGAGCTCGAAGCGCAAATGCAGTTATTGGTCGACAATTACGTGTGTGAGTGGGCAGCGACGATTAATGACACCGAAAAACTCAAACGTTTCCGTCATTTTGTAAACAGTGAGAAAGGCGATGATAATGTCGTTTTCGTGACTGATCGTGAGCAGATTCGCCCAGCGACTGATGCGGAAAAAGCAACCATCAACCTGGTTGAACTGGCCTAGCCAAGGAGGAGTGCCTTGTTAGTTATCGCAAAAAGCAAGGTGCTATTTTTTGACTCATGTTTTTGTGACTTGCAGCTTGTCACTCATGATTTACCACTCATACAGAACAATATTATCATCACTAAGGATACCGCCTCATGAACCAACAGACTATTTGTACACTTGACGATATTATTCCTGAAACCGGTGTCTGCGCCCTGATAGATGGCAAACAAATTGCTATTTTTCGTACCAAACAGAATGATTTATTTGCTCTTGATAACTACGATCCATTCAGTCAAGCCAATGTACTGTCACGGGGGTTGATTGGTGGAACCACGATTACAGATGATACAGGAACAGCAAAAGAAGTGCTTTATGTGGCCTCGCCCATCTATAAGCAACGCTTTAACCTAGCTACTGGTCAGTGTTTAGATGATGAGAGTATTGTGCTCAATACTTATAAATTCAAACTTGATGGAAATAATGTGGTGGCAAACTACGAATAATAAGCGACGTTATCTCTAATTTGATATGCCGAGACCATCCCAGATTCTGTGTAACTGCCATTTAGATTAAATGCTTACTGATACGGTCATCAAACATAATCATAAAA
>NZ_JBEOOY010000044.1:0-5192 GCF_040309585.1 Psychrobacter sp. GW64-MNA-CIBAN-0177 | reverse complement strand
GTGCTTTGTACTCAACAAAAAACTTGGTAATCCGCCTCTTCAGTTTGATTTGCTTATTTCAAGTTGAGAGTGGGGTTAAACATAGAAGTCCAAAAGAAGTTTTAAAATTAAATGAACAAGCCCGTACATTGTAGCAAGCAAGCCTCGATGAAACTATCATCTAGGCGAGATACAAGGTTGGGTGTCGCAAACTCCACCCAACCTACCATTTAGTTTATGAAGGTCGCCTTGAGATGCGGTTTAGCCCCGATTGTAGCGGTTATCCTGCTCAATTGAACGAGTTGCGAGGACTAGGTTTTGGCTTGGCTACGCGGAGCAAGAGACAGGACAAACCGTAGCCCTCGCCTCGTATCAGTGAGTAGATATAAGCGAAAAGCGGGATTGGCTCCAATATTTAGCCGTTAGGTCTTGTATCTCGCCGCCAACCTACTCGACACCCAGCATCACGACATAAGATAAAAATCAAACCAGCCACTTTTCAATATTCCTTCGCAAAAAAAGGTAAGTCTTTTGACTTACCTTTTTTGATAACATTTACTTTTGAGGATATTTACTGAGTTATCTACGTTTAATGGTTCTAGTAGTTACTCCAGTAATTGCCCCACTAGTTGCGTTAGCAGGTGCTTTCGCAGCCGCTTGATAAACTGGCGTAACCTCAGGTAAGAGTGCCTGAATTTTAGCGATACGCTGCCCAGAGTTTGGATGCGTAGACATCAAAGTAGCTATGGTGTTGCTACGACCATTGGCGGCTTCCATTTTTTGCCATACTGCAACGGCAGCTTCTGGATTGTAGCCTGCCTGTGCCATCAAGCGTAGACCACCCGCATCGGCTTGTGATTCTTGGCTACGAGAAAACGGCTTATCAAGTCCGTAGTCACTAATCAAACCCAACGCATCATCACTCAAACCTGTTTTTGCCTGTAGTTCGGCACCACCTAACTGCAGCGCTAAGCCTGTCAGAATTTTTTGCCCAGCATCTTTTTTACTGTGCTCAGCTAACGCATGGGTCATTTCATGTCCCATGATCGCAGCGATCTCTGCATCCGTTAACTGTAACTTCTCTACAATACCGGTGTAAAAAGCCATCTTACCACCCGGCATTGCCCAAGCATTTAATTCAGGTGAACGTAGAACAGTGATCTGCCAATCAAAAGGGACGCCTGTCGTATTAGCGCGAACGGCGTAGGGCTTCATACGATTAAAGACTCTTTTAACTCGGATAGCAGTGGCAGACGTATTATCTACTGCGCCTTGACTATTAGCACTAGAAACCACTTGAGAGTAATTTTTAGCCGCATCGGCATTCATGCTATTGGTATCGTACCCTGACATATCAGCTATCGTAGTACAGCCTACTAAAGTAGTAATCGTCGTAAGCAATAGAGCATTTTTTATGTTATTAAAAGTTGTCATTAGACGTCCTAGTTGAGAAATATAATTAAGGTGATTGGCTAAAATAAAGGTAATGCGTTGATGAACTTAAAATCCCACTATCAAAATTTATATCATGCAATCCGCGCACTGAAAGCAATATATAATTAATAATGTGACTAAAATGTAAATGAGGTGTAAGTAATGTGTCTAAATTACCGAGTGGGAGATTATCATGGTATAAAACAAAAGTCTATTAAATTTGTAGTATATTGTTTGTTCGTTGTCTTAAGCTTTACCGACCTACCTTTGAAACATACAACTTTATCATTTTTAATAGAACCTCTACTCAGAGAGCGGCCTGCAATAAAGCCCACCTACATAAACTCTCTCTCAACATTCATCACCCGCGCATCTACGGTCCGCTCTATCTTCTCCTCTATTTGACTGCATTGTGATTCGACCTCACGTTTAGATAGCCCCACTACCACAAACGTCCATTCGCTGGCATCATGCCGATCACGCTCGCCGCTTTCACATACCGCGACACTTAGCGTATTACCAAATCGTGCATGCAAGCCACCCATACGTTGGCGTTTTTCTTTTAATGAGCTACAACCGGGTAGCGCGAAAGTCAGCGTTAAGATAGCGATATGCATTTTATTCTCCTTGCGACAGTGGTTTACGCTTTATAATAGTAGCAAATAAGCACGGCAAGTTATGCTATCGTTACCTTGCCGTATCGATACCTCATAACGACTCACACTGTTTATACTAATACCATTCATAAAAATCATAATAGCCAATATGCGTACTCGCCCAATGACTTCTATCAGCTACGTACAGCAACAGCGTATTACTCGATTATGCGTGCGCTGCGGACTACTCCTTATGCAATATGGTGCCGAGTCTGCTGTGGTGGTGGACTTGTCTAAACGTTTGGGATTCGCTTTGGGAATGAGTAGCGTAGAATGTTCGCTGAATTTTAATGCTATTACCTTGACGACCATCTGTAATGAGCGCTGTATCACCACCACTCGAGACACGATTAATCAGAGCATCAATGTCAATTTATTGGTACAAATCCAGCAAATCATCAATAAAACCGAAGCCAATACAAATAGCCACAAGCTAGATAACCATAAACTGAAGTCTGAGCTGACTGACCGCACCACCCTTGCGTTTGATGAATTAGATAAAACGGTTTATCCAACGTGGCTAGTGGGCGTGTTTGTCGGTGCATCTTGTGCTGCGTTTGCTAATCTTAATGGCGGTAGTTGGTCGATTACCGCGGTGACCTTTGTCGCTGGTATGGTCGCGATGTTCACTCGCATTTATTTGGCCAAGCAGCATTTCAATCCTTTTATCACCGTCATCGTGACGGCTTTTATCGCCTCTTTGATTGGGGCGACGACTTACTATTTTGATATTGGTAATAATGCAGATATTGCCGTTGCCTCTAGCGTGCTCTTACTAGTTCCAAGCTTTCCTTTAATCAATTCTTTCTCAGACATCTTAAAGGGCTATGTCAATATCGGCATTGGACGTGCCGTTTTTACTTATATGCTAACCTTGTCAGCGTGCGTTGGCATTGTGATGGCGCTGGTTTTACTACAAATACAGCACTGGGGATTTTGACATGTGGTTCATTGAAACCGTTGCCCTGTCGTGTATTATTACCCTTGGTTGGACACTCATGTTCAGCGTACCCAAACGCTATATTCCACCTTGTTTGCTGATGACCGCCTTTGGGTTCGGACTAAAAACAGCGCTGGTCTATCAGCACATACATCTGGTGGTAGCCAGCTTTTTTGGGGCGATGCTTGCCAGCTTTTTAGGCGTGTACTTTTCTAAAAAATATACCTTACCGCCCAAAGCGTTAATCTCGCCAAGCGTCATCTGTATGATGCCCGGTATCGCTGCTTATAAGGCGATGGTCAGTATGGTACAGATTGGCTATTTTGGCTTTTCCGACGAATTATTTAGCCAAATGATGGTGTATTTGTTTGAGGCCTTATTTGTGACTTCAGGATTGGTGCTAGGCTTATCCATTCCTGGGCTGTTATTTTATAGACGGCGCGCTATTGTTTAGATGGGCTTATAAGGTGTTAGGCTATTTTTGCCTAAATATTTTTATAGCGTGGTGCTAGCTGGCACATCTTCATAAGCAAAACCTTGTAAGATTCATTATCATACCCATTACAATAGAGTTAAAAATAACAGAATTAAAAAATAATAGACTGCAAAATTGTACCAATACGCATCAATACGTACTAAATAAAGAGACTTAACTATGACCAAACATTATGACTATATTTCCATTGGTGGCGGTAGCGGCGGGATTGCTTCAATCAACCGAGCGGCAAGCTATGGCAAAAAATGCGCCATCATCGAAGCGGAGCAATTAGGCGGCACCTGCGTAAACTGGGGCTGCGTGCCCAAAAAGGTGATGTGGTATGGCGCACAAGTGGCCGAAGCTATCGAAAAGTATGCGCCAGACTATGGTTTTGACGTTGAGTTAAAAGGCTTTGACTTTCAAAAGCTGGTCAATAGTCGTCAACAATATATCCAAAACATTCATCGCTCTTATGATAATAATTTGGCAAAGAACGGCGTTGAAGTGATAAAAGGCTTTGCCAAATTCGTCGATACCAATACGGTCGAGGTCAATGGCGAACATATCACCGCTGACCATATTTTGATCGCGACGGGTGGTCATCCTATCTTCCCTGATATCAAAGGCGCGGAACACGGTATTGATTCTGATGGGTTTTTTAGATTAAATCATTTGCCAAAACGCGTGGCTATCGTCGGGGCAGGATATATCGCGGTTGAGATCGCTGGCGTGCTCAACAGTCTGGGCGCTGAGGTACATCTGTATGTGCGTCAACATTCGCCGCTACGCTCGTTTGACCATACTATCGTAGAAGCGTTATTGATAGAGATGGAGCAAGATGGTATTCAATTGCATACTGAAACGACGCTGACGGAAGTCAATAAAAACGACGATGGCAGTTTAGAACTCTTTACCAAAGATGGTGCGCTTGATACCGTTGATTGTTTGATTTGGGCGATAGGTCGTGCGCCTTCGACGGACAATATCAATTTGGATGTTACGGGTGTGGAAACGACTGATAATGGCAAAATCAAGGTCGATAAATTCCAAAATACTAATGTCGATGGTATTTATGCGGTCGGTGATATTATCGAAAACAGTATTGATTTGACACCCGTCGCTATCGCAGCAGGTCGCCGCCTATCAGAGCGTTTGTTTAATGATAAGACAGACGAGCATTTGGTTTATGACTTGGTACCAACGGTTATCTTTACTCACCCCCCTATCGGCACGATTGGTTTGTCTGAGATTGACGCGGTTGAGCAGTATGGTAAAGACAATATCAAATGCTACACCTCGAGCTTTACCTCGATGTACAGCGCGGTAACTCAGCATCGCCAAAAATGCGTGATGAAGCTCGTTTGCTTGGGCGATGATGAAAAAGTCATCGGTTTGCATGGCATAGGTTTTGGTGTCGATGAGATGATTCAAGGCTTTGCGGTAGCGATAAAAATGGGCGCGACGAAAGCAGACTTTGATAATACGGTTGCCATTCATCCAACTGGCTCGGAAGAGTTTGTGACCATGCGTTAATGTCGCGTTGATATATGCGTTAGTTTTATAGGGTGTGTAAGTAGAGGGGCTATTCTTGAGAGAGTAGCCTTTTTTGCTAGGTTTGAGGACTATCTCGAGCCCATCCCGAATTCTGTGTAACTGCCATTTAGATTAAGTGCTTACTAATACGATCATCAAACATAATCATAAA
>NZ_JBEOOY010000043.1:0-9020 GCF_040309585.1 Psychrobacter sp. GW64-MNA-CIBAN-0177 | reverse complement strand
CGATTAGGGTTTAAAACGCCAAACCAGGTGTTTTATTCCATTACTTAGCGTTGCACTTGGTGTGTTAATCTAGGAATTAATAAAAGGGAAATATCTGATGACAAGAGAATCGCATCATGTTGTACCGAACAAAGATGGTGGTTGGGACGTTAAGAGGGGTGGTGGCGAACGCGCTATCAAACATCACGACCTTAAAACAGACGCAGTTGGTCATGCACGTGACATCAGTCGTAATCAAAAATCTGAGTTAGTCATTCACAATAAGAATGGCAGAATTAGTAATGCTGATAGCCATGGTAATGACCCTTACCCTCCAAAAGATAAGCGATAAGCCACTTATTTATTGAATACGAGTGTAGCGTATAAATACTTTTCATCTATACGCTACGTTTAGCAATATCATTAATCGCTATCTAGGATACTAGTAATGAATAATATATCCCCAGAGCTAGCAAGCGGTGCTATCAAAGCATTTCTTGTTAGTCAATACGATAAAAAAACAGATACTGAGCAAAAACAGCTCGCTAAAGCAATTAAGAGTAGCGATCATGAAAAATCTACTGAACTAAAAGCAACATTAGCAGAAGCTAAAGAGAAATATAGCGTCGCCACTTGGGTTCCTGATGCTGCAAATCGTATGGCAAAGCAACTAAACTTCGGTACGCATATATCAAAGGGCGTTCATCCTGATGCTAAAGGCGATAACGTCAGTTTTGAAGCCATAAATAATTTATCAGAAACCATCGTTGGTACGCACTCAATAGATAGTAGCTATATTGATGCTAATGGTAATGCCGCTGCCCTGCCCCTAGCCGCTTTTTTCGACTATGAAGTAGATGAAAGCACCAAAATTCGTGACCTTATTTTAGCGGATAATGTTGATTTTATTGCCTCACTTGCCAGCGATAAAATACTGGCTAATAGCTATCAGCAGACTTTTAAAGAAGCATTGCAAAACCTTATTACAGACCCTGTAACCCATGAGCGTAATAAACAAACGCTTTGGGTGACCAACGCCTACGAAGGCACGGACGTAAAACAGCTCAATTATATTAATATTGTTCCGCTATACCCCTCTGTACTCACTCACGAGGTTTATCAGCGTATCAATCATCTTAAGTTTTCTGATGATAATAAAGCCGCCCGTGATAATCGTTTTAAAAAAACCGCCGATCAACAGCCTTATATCACCTTAAATAATTTAGCGACCCTTCAGCTTGGCGGTACAAAACCACAGAACGTTAGCTTGCTAATGAGTAAACAAGGTGGTCGCAATTATCTTCTCCCTTCACTTCCACCCATTATCAAACAAGAACGCTCGTTTAAATTATCCAAATTTGCCAATAGTATTTTTGGCACAGCTATGGAATATAACGCGCGCGAAGCCATTCAAAGTATTTTTAAATCTATTAAAGACACTCGCAATATCGTCGATGTCCGAGATGCGCGTAAAAACGCTGTTGATGAAGTTTTATATCAAATATTTGCAGCAGCAGAAGATATACGTATGACTATGCCTGCGGGCTGGTCAAAAGATTATGAGCTTGAGCGACACGAGAAGCTTTGGCTTGATCCGAAACGCGCTGATCTTGAGGGCGAGGAGGAATTCAAAGCTGAGCGTGAACTAACTGACGCGTGGCATGCTCAAATTATTCACAGTTTCGCTCGTTGGCTCAATACTTTGATGCAAACTGAATTTAAAGCCATTGCTAGCGACTTTGGCGATGCCGAGCATTTGAACTGGGAGCGTGAGATTGAAGATATGCAAAAACGCTATGAGCGAGCAGGCAAAGGAGTGTTTTTATGAGCCGTATAGATGATGACAACGATATCGGAGTGATTGGCTACTTGCTGTTCAAAAAGGTCGTTATTAATGGGGCAAATACCATCTCAAGCCCGCTTACTTATGGCTTTCCAGCTATCACTGGATTCTTGGGTAGCTTTCATGCGATGTCGCGCAAAATGGCGGATGATGAGCAACTATCTAACGTATCGTTAGGTGGCGTATTACTGGCCTGTCATGACTGTCAGCCGCAGATGTATCGCCCAAACTCTTATAATAATTACACCTTTAATCAAACGCGTAACCCTATTAAAAAAGACGGTAAAACAGCTTCTATCATCGAAGAAGGCAAATGCCATTTAGTTATGAGTTTTGTGGTTGAAGTATTGGCAGACACTAAACTGACGACTGAGCAGCAAGAGTCTGCTATCCAAAAGACTAGTCAGTGGATTCAACAACAACGTATGGCTAGTGGTAGTGTGCGTGGATTGGCTCGATTTGAGCCCGTACAGTATTTTGATAGTAGCGATATTAGTGCGGTAATACCGCAGCTATTACCTGCTTTTGTACTGATGGACGCTCAAGATGAATTTGCTCAGATCATCAACGATGTACAAAAAGACGATCCAGATGCGACGCCTTTAGATGCCTTAATAGAGGTTTGCGCGCTGCATCAAATACCAGAAACTCAAAAAAATGGTGATACCAAATGGCTGACTACTTCACGTAAGAGTGGTCATGGTTGGCTTGTACCTATGCCTGTAGGGTATCAAGGAATTTCTGATCGTTATGATGCAGGTGTGATGCAAAACGTACGTAATCCCGAATACCCTAGCCAATATGTCGAAGCTATATATAGTCTTGGCAAATGGGTCTATCCACAGCGTTTAAATCGCATCGGCGGTGAGCATGATATTGCCAATGCATTTTGGCGTTACCACTATGACGCCGATGATTCTCTGTACTTGGTCACCCAGCAGCAAGACTTTTAATCACATTTTTAATTTTCTACATCCTTTAACTTTTACGATACATTCAATTTAACTTTTATTCTTATGGAGAAACTCATGTCAAAATCAGCCCTAAAAACTGCATCCGTCCTCGCTTTTGAGCGTAACCTTGACGTATCAGATGCTTACCTATGGCAGACTAATAGCCAAGCAGCTGATAACACAGCATCGCCATCGCCTGTTGTTATTAAAGAAAAATCAGTTCGCGGAACGATAAGCAATCGTCTAAAAAATGCTATTACTAATGACCCTGCCAAACTAGATGCCGAGACCGAAAAAGCTAATTTACAAAAGGTAGATTCTGCGTCATTAGATGAAAACAACGATACGCTAATCGCGCGCTTTAGCATGAAAGTATTGCCATTCACTGGTAAGCCTAACGTCTGTAACGATCAAGACTATCAACAAGCTTTAGAGCAAGTGGTTACTGATTATATCGACGCTCAAGGCGTAGATGAATTGGCACGGCGCTATGCGATTAACGTGCTAAATGCTCGTTGGTTATGGCGCAACCGTGTGGGTACTGAAAGCATCAAAGTTACCATTAAATGTAATGGAAAAACTATTATTATCGACGATGCAAAAGCTTATGGTCTTAAAGATTTTAACAGTGATGACGCTCATATCAAGCAAGTCGCAGACTGGATCAAAGCAGGTCTAAATGGCGCTGAATTTATTATCTTATATATCGAAGCTCATGCCGTCATCGGTTATGGTCAAGAGGTCTATCCGTCACAAGAATTGATACTTGATACAGGTAGCAAAAAGAGTAAAGTGCTTTACCGCGTCAGCGACCGTAAAGGCTCTGAGGATAATGCAGGTATGCACTCACAAAAGGTCAGCAACGCTATTCGTACTATCGATGATTGGTATCCTGATGCCGAGTTTCCTATCGCGGTTGAACCATATGGCGCGGTGACCACATTAGGCACAGCGTTCCGTCAGCCTAAAGCTAAAATGGACTTTTATAGCCTATTTGATAATTGGGTATTAAAAGGCGATGCACCAGATGTTGAGCAACAACATTACGTGATGGGTGTACTTATCCGTGGCGGCGTGTTTGGTGCTAGTGGCAAGGAGTAAGTGATGACTGACTCAACTTCAAGCTTGACCCATTTCCAAGAAATAACTATTATCCCTGACCCTGAAATTGCACCTTACTTTATCTGGAGTAAGCTATTTACTCAATTTCACATCGCGTTAGCTGAAATGAAGAATAAGCATGACATCGAATCCATCGGTGTCAGCTTCCCTGATTATCATTATGATGATAAAAATGAGAAGTCATCTAAGCTGGGAGTAAAGCTTCGCGTCTTTGCCACTAACCAAAAAGATTTAGAAACGCTAAATCTTGATAACTGGCTATCGCGGCTTACTGACTACGTGCATATCAAAGGCATCAAAGACGTGCCTATAGATAAAATAACGGGCTACGTGAGTGTACACCGCTATCGTTTTAAACCGATAGAGGTACAAGTAGAATCTCTAGCCAAAAAAATGGAGATTAGCAATGACGAGGCAATGGCGATAGTTGTTAAACGCAAAGCTGAATTAAAACTGCCTTTTATCAGAATGTTTAGTGAAAGCAATAAAACCCATTATCCATTGCAAATTTTACAACAACCTAGTAAACAGGACGTAACTGGTGGTTTTAATGTATACGGTATGAATGGCATGCGCGATAACGTTACTGTGCCGCAGTGGTAGTAGATAAAGTTAAAGGGTAATGACGAATTACCCTTTAATTGGGTATAAAAACCCTTTTTTTAATCTATTTAAAAACTTGCAATAAAATCAAACAGTTATGACAATATGAAAATTGGAGGGTAAATTAGGGTATTTTGCCCTTCGCGCCTTGTTATAACTGTCTTTTTTGAGGTATAGTTCCTCTTCATCACCGCTCAGGTGACTTAGAAACGTAACCAATCGTCCATACCTTACCGGTATCTCTTCATCACCGCTCAGGTGACTTAGAAAGCAAAAGCGATACCACCCCACAAGAGACCAACCTTCATCACCGCTCAGGTGACTTAGAAAGCCACTTTTCATCTAGCCCGTCAAAGATGCTTCTTCATCACCGCTCAGGTGACTTAGAAAATGTATGGAAAATGGTACGCAGTGCTAGATTGCTTCATCACCGCTCAGGTGACTTAGAAAACGCGATGAAGTCGCAGCAATGGATAAAATTACTTCATCACCGCTCAGGTGACTTAGAAATTTAGCGCAAATGACATTGCTACCTAATAAGTCTTCATCACCGCTCAGGTGACTTAGAAAGTCACATGACCTAGTTTGCTGCTAAGCAGGTTCTTCATCACCGCTCAGGTGACTTAGAAAGTGAGGTGACAGCATGAGCATAAACAGAAATGCTTCATCACCGCTCAGGTGACTTAGAAACAAAGAAACCCAACCGCTTTTGCGTAGGTTAACTTCATCACCGCTCAGGTGACTTAGAAAATTGGGTTCTGGAGTTTAACGACTGCTTTCATCTTCATCACCGCTCAGGTGACTTAGAAAGCTGACTAGCGAGGGTTATGTTGATGATTACGTCTTCATCACCGCTCAGGTGACTTAGAAAATTTTTATCAACAGCCATACTTTTAGCCCATTCTTCATCACCGCTCAGGTGACTTAGAAAGTAAGGTTTAAAAGCACCGTTAGCAGGGTCGACTTCATCACCGCTCAGGTGACTTAGAAATTGCCATCGATTGCTTGATAAGTCACATCGTCCTTCATCACCGCTCAGGTGACTTAGAAATTTCAACCAATAGCTCTATCATGGTTCGGTTTCTTCATCACCGCTCAGGTGACTTAGAAACTAGTAACATCTTGCCAACCTTGCAACTCAGGCTTCATCACCGCTCAGGTGACTTAGAAAATAGCAGCTAAGATTGTCGTTTTTGACCGCTTCTTCATCACCGCTCAGGTGACTTAGAAAATTGACCCGTTCGCCTCATTGCTTTTTGAGCTCTTCATCACCGCTCAGGTGACTTAGAAATAGAGCACAGCCAATTACCAAGCGAGGCATAACTTCATCACCGCTCAGGTGACTTAGAAAAGTTGGCAGCACTTATGATCGTAGCTAACCAGCTTCATCACCGCTCAGGTGACTTAGAAATTTCATATTCAGGCTTTGCGTCATTAGCACTACTTCATCACCGCTCAGGTGACTTAGAAAACCTTGTAAGCCTTGCCGTCGATTGCTTGATACTTCATCACCGCTCAGGTGACTTAGAAAACGAATAACGCTACCCTCCTCTTGTGGGTTTTCTTCATCACCGCTCAGGTGACTTAGAAATCACCCGATTTAGCTGATACTTTTGCTTTTGGCTTCATCACCGCTCAGGTGACTTAGAAAAATTCGAAGCATCATATTTAACCGCATCGGCACTTCATCACCGCTCAGGTGACTTAGAAAAGCATCAGACCAGTTTGGCACTTGTCCCGTTACTTCATCACCGCTCAGGTGACTTAGAAATGCCCTTCACCTAGATTGAATATGAATGAGGCCTTCATCACCGCTCAGGTGACTTAGAAATGATAATTCAGCATCAAACATAGTCACCTCACCTTCATCACCGCTCAGGTGACTTAGAAAGTTGAAAACGTGACTTGCGATTGCAGTAGCGACTTCATCACCGCTCAGGTGACTTAGAAATTGGACAAATCACCCTTGCCGCCTCTGTCCTTCTTCATCACCGCTCAGGTGACTTAGAAACAAGCCCATTCCTTAGCATCGTCCATCGTTGCCTTCATCACCGCTCAGGTGACTTAGAAATACAACTAAGTGGGATGAAGCAGGTGCAACGCCTTCATCACCGCTCAGGTGACTTAGAAAACTTCTTCAATCGCGCCCTCAGCAAGTAAGAACTTCATCACCGCTCAGGTGACTTAGAAATTGCGATTGCACTGCATTAATGACGACCTCTGCTTCATCACCGCTCAGGTGACTTAGAAATACATACTCTTCCACGTCGCATTGATTGCGCTCTTCATCACCGCTCAGGTGACTTAGAAATCTATGCGGATAGATTTCAGCGCCATTCGTGACTTCATCACCGCTCAGGTGACTTAGAAAATCAAGAACAAACTGAGTAGGATCATCACTATCTTCATCACCGCTCAGGTGACTTAGAAACGCTTGATACCGACCAAGGTAGCCGCCTGAGTCTTCATCACCGCTCAGGTGACTTAGAAATATATGCAAACAAGGTAGGCGGTTTTAGTAGTCTTCATCACCGCTCAGGTGACTTAGAAAAGCCTATCTGACGAATATAAGCGCCAGTGCTTCTTCATCACCGCTCAGGTGACTTAGAAATGTCGGTCGGAAAGTATCGTAAGGGGACATATCTTCATCACCGCTCAGGTGACTTAGAAAATCTTGCCCCTCCATGTTTGTATAATCGGGCACTTCATCACCGCTCAGGTGACTTAGAAATAATTTAAATTCAACTAAGGGTAGCTAAAGCACTTCATCACCGCTCAGGTGACTTAGAAAACCAATGGGCACAGTTTGACCACCACGACACGCTTCATCACCGCTCAGGTGACTTAGAAATGCGACACACCTCCTTTCGGGGTTGCTCTACCCTTCATCACCGCTCAGGTGACTTAGAAATGTGATAAGAGCTGCAAAAAAACCCAGCTTAACTTCATCACCGCTCAGGTGACTTAGAAATTGGTGGTATGACCAGTGCAAGCAGTCTTGCACTTCATCACCGCTCAGGTGACTTAGAAAATACCAATCAACAACCAAGGCGAACCGTTGACCTTCATCACCGCTCAGGTGACTTAGAAACATTTCAAGCATTAGTACAGTTTTAGCAAATTCTTCATCACCGCTCAGGTGACTTAGAAAGTTCTGAGGGTTGATATCAGGCAATGATACGTCTTCATCACCGCTCAGGTGACTTAGAAAAATCGGGTTATCCTTTCGGTTTTCTTTCATAACTTCATCACCGCTCAGGTGACTTAGAAATTAGACTCACCGTAACCGTAATCGATAGCGAGCTTCATCACCGCTCAGGTGACTTAGAAATAAGCCGTCAAGTAACCTATCTGCTACCATCACTTCATCACCGCTCAGGTGACTTAGAAAATGCAACTCTTAAAGCGTTGGCAGTACATCAACTTCATCACCGCTCAGGTGACTTAGAAAATTAATACTGGTGTAAATCTCATCATAAAAACCTTCATCACCGCTCAGGTGACTTAGAAACTAAGACAATTAGTGGCGCAATTGGTGGTAATCTTCATCACCGCTCAGGTGACTTAGAAAATCAACCATCACTGCACCACTGACCGCAATATCTTCATCACCGCTCAGGTGACTTAGAAACCAAAACGCTAGCATTAAACGAATGGGAAAAGCTTCATCACCGCTCAGGTGACTTAGAAATTGATGGTATTAACACGGTTGGTCAGCAAGGTCTTCATCACCGCTCAGGTGACTTAGAAATTATATATCCACTGTTTGCCGTGTCCGTCGCTCTTCATCACCGCTCAGGTGACTTAGAAAGCTTACTATAATTTGCGTGCTAGTGAAATACGCTTCATCACCGCTCAGGTGACTTAGAAATCCTGCTCATTACTAAAGTAAAAGCCGCTGCCCTTCATCACCGCTCAGGTGACTTAGAAAGATTGACGCCGCCTTTAAAGCTATTGGCTTCCCTTCATCACCGCTCAGGTGACTTAGAAAATGACTTTTGACATGACACCGCTTTGTAATTTCTTCATCACCGCTCAGGTGACTTAGAAAATAGCAAGGAGAGGCAAAGACGCAACAACACCCTTCATCACCGCTCAGGTGACTTAGAAAAATGGTAATCAATGTCAAGTTGGTTCTAATCCCTTCATCACCGCTCAGGTGACTTAGAAAATTGGACGCAACAGTAACAACCTTACCTATTACTTCATCACCGCTCAGGTGACTTAGAAATGCACCGATAATCATTGTGCGGTACTTGGCGCCTTCATCACCGCTCAGGTGACTTAGAAAGCTAGAGTCATTAGCTAAGATGAACCTGGCGCCTTCATCACCGCTCAGGTGACTTAGAAATATGACGTCAGAAAGCCAAAAGAAGTTGACTACTTCATCACCGCTCAGGTGACTTAGAAATGATAAACTTCTTTTGCGCTTCATTAGGGGCACTTCATCACCGCTCAGGTGACTTAGAAATATGACGTCAGAAAGCCAAAAGAAGTTGACTACTTCATCACCGCTCAGG
>NZ_JBEOOY010000042.1:0-9154 GCF_040309585.1 Psychrobacter sp. GW64-MNA-CIBAN-0177 | reverse complement strand
CTTAAACGAGGCTCACTTAAACTTTTAGCATAAGTCCAACCCTTACCTTGCAGTTCTTTAAAGAAAGCCATCATTTTCTGATAGGCATCTTCGTCTGATATACCGCTTACTTTATGGTTGAATAAAAAGCCAAGATTGACTTTCGAGAGTTTGTAATTTGCTTGTTTGTTATCGTCATAAGCCAAGACTGACATAACACCGTCAATACTTAACTCACCATTAGGATATTTAATAATGACAGTAGGTTCTTTATATCTTGGAAAATCATAACCTTGAAAAGTAACCCCCATAGGCTGAGCGTCTGCTTCTTGGAAAGCTTTATACTCAGGGTTAGCACCGTATAAATCTTTAGCAGTCATGTTTAATGAAATTTCTAAAGGTTTATCAGGCATAACAACCTTTGTTTTAGCTTGGCAAGAAGTAGCTATTAATATGATAAAAAAAGAAGTAATGAACCTTAATCGCTTCAACATATCTATCTACTCATTCAGATCAAACATCAAAGTGCACTGCTTCTTACTATTCTAATTTTTATCATTAAGTCAATCGATTTTTTGGCTGTTATAAGATTGTAAAGTATCATATGTTTTAACCGCATCAAAGCTTGTGTTTAAATAACTGATTGACTTTAGTTGTAACATTTCTTCTGATGTTAAACTTGAAATGTTATTTACTTTGTCTATTATATGACTGCTGACTATTTCTTCAGAAATTAAACGTGCTCTCTTTCGTACTGCGGAGCTTTTTGCCTTATCTGTTGATAAAGCTACAAAATATTCAAGTGGAGCTGCACCATTTTTAAGCATACAGATCTTATAGTTGATATCTGAACGATATAATATGTAATCTTGAACTTTTTTTATGTCAATTTCACTTATCTTCTCTAAAGTACTTTCATCAGGTAAAGTTCTGCTTTTTTCTTCAGCAGTGCATAGATCTATAGTGCTCTCGTACTGTTCTATTGCTGATTCTAGAGTAATTTCATCTTCTAATTTTTTCTCTGTTTTAGCACAAGCTGGTACTGAAAATATAATTAATATTAATGAAAAGAATATAGTTTTTTTCATGGTATACATCCATCTTCAATAGCTTGAAATAATAATTTTTTGTAATGATCTTTTATGCTGAAATTGAGATACAACTTTGAATAGCTTGCAGAAGTTAAAACTTTGAATAACAAAATTACTTTGAAATATTCTCTTTATATGCTCGCAATGCCCTTGTTGTAACCAACAAATCAAAACTACTGTTTAAGTAGTCTATTTGATGAAGTTTATTTCTTTCTTCTTCAGGTAGGTTGTTAATATAATTAACATTACCTATAAAGTCATAAGGCATTAGAGTTTTAAATAAGTGTTCGGCTTCCCTGCGAGTAAAATAATCTATATTACTATCTAAAGCTACAGCCAAAATGTATTCTCTGGGTGTAGCACCATTTTGTATCAGACAAATTTGGTCATTTATATTACTACGATATATTATATAAGCATTGATAGTATTTTCAGAAAATTTGCTCATAGCTTTTAAATCATCTAGTTCAGGATCTTTAATAGAGTTTTTATCTTCTTCACACAAATCTACTGCATCATTCATAGTTTGAACTGCTCTATCTAGAGCTAAAGAATGTTCACTAGCACCTATGAACTGTGAACACGAGATGCATAACAATGTCATACTCCATATTAATGATAATTTAATATATTTCATGGCATACATCCTTCAGCAATAGCTTTAAAGAATTTTATTTCATTATTGTGTTTAGAATAGCCATCAGATTCTAATTCTAAAATAGCCCGATAAGCATCCTTTTCAACCATGTTCCTTTTTATTTGATCAACACTACCCATTGCTTCTGCAAATAATACCCAGTTAGCTCCGTCTATTTTTCGAGGGGCAGGTTTTATGGCTGCTTCTAACTCTGCTTTTGCCGATATACCCCAAATTGAGTTAATTGGTATTCCAGATGATGTCCTCCCGCCAGCAGGTCTTTTTGTAAATAAGAGTCCTGCAAATGCGGCAGGTAAAATTTTACTTAACCAGCTAGCTGATTCTATACGTGAGTCTATACTTTCAAGCCACCTCAAACTTATGTCACTAAACACTAAATTATTAATAATAGGACAAACCTTTAAGTTTGAGTTTCTTCTGGTTATTTTTACATCTATATTATTGCCGTCAGCAGTTGTTTTGCCACTCGACTCTTTACGCATAATCTGCATAACTACTAATCTCCAATCGTTGATAGATAAAGATGAACATTAAAGTTTTCTTCAATTGATGATACAAGGTTTGCAGTTTCACCCTCAGCATTAGTAGTTCCAAAATAAATTAACTCTTTTACCTCAGATACTGCACGATAATGAACATGACTATACGGGTTACCATCATCATCAGTAAACTTAAATTTAACTTTATAAAGTTCAATAGATCCCCAAGGGTCTTCATTTCTTAGATGCACTTTAATCTTATTGGAGTCAGAACTATAGAAATTCTCTGTACTTCCCTCAGCATCAGTTATACCTTCAAAGGTCTCTTGCGTATCCTCATTAATAGCAATATAAGGAGTATTGGCATAAGCAATGTCATCATCGTCTGCAAATTTGAACTTTGCTTTATACATCGCACCAGCTATCAAACTAGGCAACCCCGCCAACCCAAGCCCATCATTTCCACCTCCAGCCTTACTGTGCTTGCCACCTTTCTCCGTAAACTGTTTCGCTGCAATCGTAATGTCAGCACCATCAAGCGTGATCCTGGCACCACCAGCCGTCAGCGTAATCTTATTGGTGGCTACGACCTCAACCTCTTTGGTCGAGGAGGCAATGTTGACATCTTGCTTAGCGGTCGCTTCAAGCTTACCCGTGTGCGCAGACAGCATGATATTGTCTTTGGCATTGGTCATACTAAACTGACCATCTGCTATGATATTTAGAGACTCGCTACTGACTTGTTGATGACTATCGCCACTACTGATACTCATATCTTGCTGGGTAGTGCTGATCATCTCACCCATCGACCGTTGGATCAGCAGGTCTTCACTGACGTAACTACTATCTGCTGCGCTATCGATAAGGGTGTAGGGCGTTGTTTGATGGGTTTTGGTTTGCTGCTCGTTGCTGATATTCTCTAACTGTGTTTTGATGACACTGTGATCATTAACCGATCTACCCAAGCCCGTTGCCAACTGTGTTAAACGTTCTGCTAGATGCTGACCGCCAAGACCAGTTTGGGTGAGAGTCGGGGTGTGCTGTTGATAGTTATGTTGTCCAGACTGTGCGTGAGTTTGCGGTTGAGTAGAGATTAATAAATATAAAAAGCCACCCAAGGGTGGCTTGAATAAAATAATATATTAATTACCCTTTTTCAGCGTCAAATTGCCAAATCACCTCACCCCAGTTATTGTTTGGATAGTCTGGCATGATGTCGCCTTGCTTAAAGTAAGCACGACTGTCAGATTTTGCTTGCGTGAACCAGTAGCCTGACTTAGGGCAGGGCTGACCAGCTAGGCAACGGCCTCGAGCTTGACTAGTAATTTCAGGTTTATTGGGTTTGGTTTTATTTTCATAGTACGGCGTCATGTCTTCGCCCGCCTCTTGACGCTTAATAAAATCCTCGTAGGTAATTTTATAAGGGTCAATTGATACAGATTTGCTGGTATCGATACCTGTCTCTTTAAGTACGAGTGGTAGGGTATAGTCAGGTTGGTTCTGCTGAATCTTTAATCCCATTTTAATAGCTTCAGTTTCAATAAAGAGTCTAGCTTCAGGTAGTTTGTCATAAAGCTTACTGTATTCTTTAGTCAAAGGCTCATCATAATCATTCGGAACGATTTGTAGTAGTAGCTCTACTTCATTGAAAACCTCTAAACTAATCAGGTAATGACGCTTACCTGTGGATGAATCTGTTTGTCTATTCATTCTAATATTCATAAATACATCTGTACCATGTCGCAGTTGCCATGTTTGTAGATCATCGAGCTGCAACCACTGTTCAAAACTTAATGGATAAGTATAGTTAAGACTGAAGGCATATCCATCTTCTTTAGTAGCAAATGTAAAGCTATCTTTGGGGCTTAAACGAGGTTCACTTAAAGTTTTAGCATGTGTCCAACCTTTATTCTGTAGCTCTTTAAAGAAAGATATCATTTTTTTATAAGCATCTTTATCTGATATACCGCTTACTTTATGGTTGAATAAAAAACTAAGATTGATTTTAGAGAGTTTATAACTTTCTTGTTTATTATCCTCATAAGCTAAGACTGACATAACACCATCGATAGCAAATTCACCATTAGGATATTTGATAATGACAGTAGGCTCTTTATATGTTGGAAAGTCATAACCTTGAAAAGTAACGCCCATAGGTTGAGCGTCCGCTTCTTGAAAAGCTTTATACTCAGGGTTGGCATCGTATAACTCTTTAGCAGTCATGTTTAATGAAATTTCTAAAGGTTTATCAGGCATAGTGCTCTCTTTTTCTGCTTGGCAGGCAGTAGTTGAAAAAGATAGTGATGCTAATATTAAGGTTACTTTTAGAAGTTTATATTTAAACATAACCATCCCTGTTATTGGTTAACCTCTAAGTATTTCAATTGTTTTTCAAAAAAATAATCTCTTTTTGTAATTCCAACCATTCTGATTTATAGTGAAACTTATAATACTTTACTAAAAAGTCAGCTTTTAATTTATATAATTTTTCATTATTATATCTTGAGATATGTTGTTCAATTAATGGTGCAATAGTGTCAATCTCAAAAAAAGACCACACAGCAGGTATAACGCTTGAAAAATTTAGTGAACAAATAGGGGCTACTTCATAAAACAATGAATATTCAATTGTATCTAAAGAATAACTTTGAACTTTCTTCGCAATAGCATCGTAATTTATTTCATTATCAACAAATAATTCAGATAATGCTGACCATAATTCTCTTTTTTTCACAATACCTTCCATGTAGTAAACTCCTCCGCCTCTTCATATAGAGCTTCACCTACTTCCGAACCTATTAGTCCTCCTAACACACTACCAACTAGTATTACGGCAACGAAACATATAGGAGCACCAGGCCCACAGATTATTGATGCTCCCATTCCTGCAAGCGTACCTCCAGCTAGGCCACCACCAATAGTGCCACCTTGAACAAATGACTCTTTAACTTTATTTTCTGCTGTAGCAATATAATAGATTGCTAAGGCAGCAGTAACTACCCAAAGAACCTTACCTAATACCTTTAAACGTTTTACTTTTATTGTTACACTTTTACGGTTCCTACCAGAAGCCTCTATAATATGGTATTGTACTTTTTGTTTTTCTATTGGACTTAGTTTATTAAATTTTTTGGAAAAAAGTTTTTCTGAATACTTATCCATTAGATCTTCTGTACTAACTCCAACTTTCTTCATTTTAATTGCCCCAGCCTGACTTTGTACTGATGTTATACTTCTTGTTTCTTCCATAATTACGTTACGCATTTTACTACTGTACTCTAAACCTTCTACAACAGTAATCTTTCCACTATCTACTGCCTTTAAAGTCTCATTAGAAATCTCTTTTATTTTTTTAGTATAGTTAATTCTAGCATTTGCATCTTTTATGAAATCTTTAGCGAATTTAGAGGCTGCACCTTCAAATCCTTTGATAGAATGGTTAAGGACTTCCGTCCCATCAACATAATTTATATTATTAATTTTAGCTTGTTCTTCAAGATAAACTCTATCTTTCCAAGCTCTAGTGGCAGAGTTATAATCACTAACTCCTGTGTAACCGCTCATAGAAACCTCCTTTATTTAATATTACTCGGACATTAATTTTAATATATCGTCAACTAAGCTATTTTTAGATTTAGTCTTTTCATCAAATAAAATTTCAAATATTCTTACTTCTTCGCCGTATATATCTTTAAACTCTACATAACTGTTTTCGTCAAATATTGAATCTATAGAATCTCCATTGGTTAGAGTCAAGCGACATTTCATTCCAGCTAAATCAAGAGTATTTTCTTCAAAAGCAACCCAATCTGGTTTT
Source organism: Psychrobacter sp. GW64-MNA-CIBAN-0177 (assembly GCF_040309585.1). Lineage (NCBI taxonomy): Bacteria > Pseudomonadati > Pseudomonadota > Gammaproteobacteria > Moraxellales > Moraxellaceae > Psychrobacter > Psychrobacter sp. GW64-MNA-CIBAN-0177. Next base: position 3,130 of record NZ_JBEOOY010000042.1, on the reverse strand, counting down.
CGTAGTACTGAATTTTTTAGTTTAACGATATGTTGTGGTAACCCCGCCAATCTTAACCCATCCATACCGCCTCCAGCCTTACTATGCTTCCCAGCTTTCTCCGTAAACTGCTTAGCGGCGATAGTGATATTAGCGCCTTCTAAGACAATACTCGCACCACCAGCCGTCAGCGTGATCTTGTTCGTTGCGACTATCTCAACCTCTTTGGTCGAGGAGGCGATGTTTATATCCTGCTTAGCCGTGGCTTCAAGTTTCCCCGTATGGGCAGAAAGGGTGATGTTCTCTTTGGCATTGGTCATACTAAATTGACCATCGGCTATGATATTTAGAGACTCGCTACTGACTTGATGATGACTATCGCCACTACTGATCATCATATCTTGCTGAGTGGTATTAATCATCTCACCCATAGTTCTATGAATCAGTATATCGTCACTGACATAACTTGTGTCTGCTGCGCTGTCGATTAGAGTGTAAGGTGTTTGCTGATGGGTTTTAGTGTCTTGTTCCTTGGCGATACTCTCTAACTGAGTTTTAATATTGGCATGGTCTTTGACGTTTCTGCCTAGTCCCGTTGCCAATTGCGTGAGTCGCTCAGCTAAGTGTTGACCACCCAATGCTGTTTGCGTCAGCGTCGGGGTATGCTGTTGATAGTTATGCTGTCCAGATTGAGCGTGGGTTTGTGCTTGGGTGGAGAGAACGAGCGCTTCGCCTGATTTTATATTGATTTGGGCATTAGTAGCCGCATTGATACCTTGACGTTTGGCGGTGTCTGATGGATTGATAACCCCCATCTTAAACGTTGCGCCCACTTGTCCGTCTTCGACCTTGAGCTGCGAGTACGCTTGCGCGCTACGATGATCAGTGACCCACTCTGATAAGCCATTGTCGGTATTGCGATAACCACTCTCTATCGCTTGTTCGTTCTCAGTGGTAAACAGACTAGGACGGGTATTCGATAGCAGACTACCCGTATTAATCAAATGCTCACCATCGCCAATAGACTGAACTAGCGTTTGATCATCGGCTCTATGAGTGCTCACCATCATTTGTTAGTGCAGTCTATTAATATACTTTACTGCGCTTTCAGCTCTTCAATCTTTTTTTGATCACTAAGAATAAATTTAAATTCTTCCAATTCAGGATATGAAAGTTTTGAAAAGTAATTTATTGAGTCCATATCCATCGGCTGAATTATAAATCGGTCATGGTCTGAAGAATAAGTGAATTTTCTAGAATCAGGTAATTCTGATATTTTTTTTTCTTCTAACAGATAAGTATCGAAAGTAGTACCATAGTTTTCATTTTTTTTATATAAACCGTAATCTAGCAGATAGATTTGATTGTCTATTTCTAGTATTTTGAATTTATTCTTTACATCTGTATTGTAATGATCATATATTTGATCTTTACTTATACTAAAAAATTTTCTGTTTTTATAGTTGACGAATAATTCATAAACGAAGGAGTTATCAAGATCAATTTTTCTCGTCGAGTTACTGTATTTTTCTTGATTATGAATACTAATTAGCTTAGTTTCAACATACTCACTATATTCATGACTATTCCTTAATAACTCAATATTTACCACAATATTATCCTGTAAATGTTTGTCGACATCTATATCTATATAAAGGTTTTTTTCTGCGTTAATAGACATAACTTTACTCACTAAATATATAGTTAATAATAGAATAATTACAATAAAAAGTATGCAATAGTATTTCTTACCTATGATCATTGAATATACCTTGATTAGAATTATTAGTAATAGTGTTATTTTTATAGAACCTCATAACTTCCGCTTTTGGAAAATCTTTAAGATTGGGTTTTTCTACTCCCTGCCAAGTTATAGAATCAAGACCCTTGCCGCCTAAGCTACCTACCATGTAGGTATTGGCAATATCCCAGCCTGCTCCTCCAAATATAGGAATACTTCGAGCGCCTGTCGTTACTCGGTAATCAGGAAATACAGAAGGGAAGGATGATGTGCTTTGACCTATAACTTCAACAGTAGAATAGTTCGGTAATGCTGAAATTCTTTTAGCAAAAGAATTAGTTTTTAAGGCAGATCTACATCCAAAGAAAACACATCTAGTTGTAGTTACACCTTTGTATGTAGCCCAGTTAAAATCTATACTTGACCAGCCATCTATATGCATTTGCTTTTTTTTGTCATTAAGCGGAGGGTCGTTAGGTGTATCATAAGTGATAGGCCCATCAGTTCCAGAATGAGAAAATATACTTACTTCTCTAGTTCTAACTTTACTTTTGCCTCCGTATTTTTTTATATAATTATTTATTATGACTTGTATTTCTTGTAAGGCTTGTATTGGAGGACAGTGAACCTTATGAATACTAGACTTGTACCAGCTTGATTTTTTAATATTTTTTAGTCTCGTTTGTGCTGACTCAGAAAACATTTTTGTTCCACTATCCCATTCATCAACCCAAAATAGTAAAAATAACTCGATAGGAGGAGAAATTTTTACTTTTTTATTATTGGGTGTAGATTTTGTAGTACCTGTAGATGAAGACATTACTTACTCCTTTCATTATCACTCTGCCAATCAAGTTTCAAAACCACCTCAATATCGTCTTCACTATTAGATTGAAACCTTTCTGACCAACCGTCTTTATCTGTATTACCTTTAAACTCTTCTCCTGTTACTTTATTAATAGCGGTGTAAGGCGTATTAGCATAAGGTTCCTCATCATCATCAACAAACTGATACGCTAAGTTATAAACCCTATCCATCAACGTCTTTTTATCAGGAATAATGTTAGGCAACCCCGCCAAACTCAACATCGATTAGCGTGTAAGGTGTTTGCTGATGGGTTTTAGTGTCTTGTTCCTTGGCGATACTCTCTAACTGAGTTTTAATATTGGCATGGTCTTTGACGTTTCTGCCTAGTCCCGTTGCCAATTGCGTGAGTCGCTCAGCTAAGTGTTGACCACCCAATGCAGTTTGGGTCAGCGTCGGGGTATGCTGTTGATAGTTATGCTGTCCAGATTGAGCGTGGGTTTGCGGTTGAGTGGATAGGACTAAATTTAAAAAACCACCCGAAGGTGGCTTAAGTAAAATAATAACAAACTAACCTTTTTCACCCTCAAACTGCCAAATAACCT
>NZ_JBEOOY010000041.1:0-10084 GCF_040309585.1 Psychrobacter sp. GW64-MNA-CIBAN-0177 | reverse complement strand
AAATACTCAAAATACTCAAAATACTCAAAATACTCAAAATACTCAAAATACTCAAAATACTCAAAATACTCAAAATATTGTCAAAAATAGCTTGAACTCTTGTCACCTGAATCGTTTTTACATGTCTTTACTTAAAACATTTTAAATACTTAATTTCAATACTTAGTGTTGAATAAAAAAGCTATACCTAAGCTGCTACTGATGACTAACTACTTTTTTAATACGCGATAAACGGTAGCCACCCCAACACCAACCGCCTTAGCAATCTCCTCTTTTGTCATATTGTTTTGACTGGCTAATTCTTTAATACGATTGTGTTTCGTTGTATTAGGCTTCTTACCAGTGGGCTTATAACCACTGTTCGCCAATCCCTGCTTAATACGCTCTCTACGTTTGTCGTTATCAAGCTTTGCCATTGTGGCTAATAAGTCGATCAACATATCGTTGATCACCCTGAGAATATCCCCGGTCATACCCTCACTGACTGTATGCGTCGTTGGCAGATCAGCCACCACTAATCGTAAGCCCTTGTCTTTGATGCGCTGCTTTAGAATTGCAAAATCATCTTGAGATAGCCGGCTTAATCTATCCACGCTTTCAACCAGCAGAATATCGTCTTCCTCAGCGTCATTGAGTAACAGAGTGAGTGCTGGTCTATCAAGCTTCGTACCACTGAAATGCTCAACGTACTCAACATGGTTATCATCATAGCTTTGGCTAAAGCGAATCAAGTCAGACAAGGCTCTCTTAGCGTCTTGATCCTTAGTGCTGGCTCTCACATAAATACGAATGGTCATAACGCCACCTATATTATTTAGACTTAATAATCAATGTTTATTGATAATAATAAGATGTTACTATCATTTAATATTAATAACAAGTCTAATGATAGATATATTATCGTTTAGAGGTTTTATTTTTTAGGTATAGTCTAATGGTAGATTGTCAGGCGCTTTCACTGGTTCGGTTCCCTAGTGAGGACTTGAATATTAAGCTATCCTCTATGTCCTATTCTCAATTGAGTTTTTATGTCTAATATACTAAGTAATGAACCTATAATACAATACGAACCACAGAGCCTACGTCCAATAGTAGCTACTATTGGAGTACTTTTTAAAGATGGAAAGGTGCTTTTAGTACGCCGTGCTAACCCACCCGATGCAGGTCGATGGGGTTTTCCCGGTGGTAAAATTGAACGTGGGGAAACTGTTAAAGATGCTGCCGTTCGTGAACTTTATGAAGAGACAAGCATTGTATCAAAAGCCTTTAAGACATTTAACGCTGTAGACGCGTTTGACTTTGATAGTAGTGGTAAGCTGCGTCACCATTTTGTTCTTGTAGCCGTACTTTGTATTTGGGTTTCTGGTGATCCTCTAGCAGGTGATGACGCCCTAGAAGCTAGATTTTTCGATATTGAAGATTTGATCAATGCAGATTTAGCCCTTAGCTTAGATGTTAAAGAAATAGCATTACAAGCAGCTGAGTTACTCTAAAAAGTAAGAAAGTTCGATATTCTATACCCCAGGGGGAGGGTGTAAATAATTCTGTGTAAATACAGTTGAGAGTGTAAATAAAACTGTATTTACACAGAATTATTTACACAGAATTATTTACACCCTCCCAGTAACAGCCGATGTAGCCTTACGTTTGCACGATGCTTTAGGTATTAGTGCTGATTTACTCATGCGCGTTCAATCAAAGTACTCTCTTTGGATCGAATCGCAAAAACAACGTCCACAAATTCAGCCATTTTTTGCGAGTTGTTAGTGGTTTGACCCACTAACAACTAACACGTTGGCTATTCATTGAGTAAATCCTAAACTCAACTAATTCTTTTATTTATCAGGCAACCATTTTTCGACATTCGACGGCACATTCACGGCAAGCATCAGCACATTGCTGGCAGTATTGATGCTCATGTTGGCTACATTCATCTGCACAGTATTCACAAGCCTTGGCACAAAGCTCACAAATTTCTTTCATAAAAGGAGATTCTGTTTGCTGCATACGAGCACAGAGCTGACAAATATCTGCACAATCTAGACAACGCTGAATACATTCTCGCATCATCTCCAGATTTTCTTCTTTTAGACAGGCATTTGCACAACTGGCACAGGTAAGGTAACAGCTCATACATGCCTTTGCGCAATCTGAAAATTGGATATCGTTCATCATACTTACCTAAAGTCAATTGATTTAGGAAAATGCTAATCAAAAAAAAAGATATACACTAGGACGATTATGTAAGGGAAAGTAAAATAGTCATAGATTTTGTTAAATGGTTTTAGGAGAGTGTAAATGCAGTGTCGATGAAGGACTGCATGAGCTGCTTTTGAAAGTCTTTGATGTCATCGAAGCTTTTCATGCTGCTGGCCATTTGCTCAGCCAGTTTCTTGATGTCAGATTGGTTAGTCATTGCTTATTCTCCTGTTAGTGGATTATAAGCAGTTACACAAAGTTTGGGAAACTCTCATGGAAAATTGCCTTTTGAGTTTGAAGCAATGTACAATGATAAGATTAACCCGTTAGGTCAGGTGGCCTAACTTAAATAAAAAGTCTCCGACAAACCCGGTACGGTTCAGATGATGCGTTCTACTACATGGATTACAGTCTTGGTTGGATTGTTCATGTTCCAAAGCTTTTGGAATGTGGCGGCGGCCTTTTGTGTCCATGAACAACAGCCTCAATCACAGCAGAGTTATCATTTTGGTCATCACCAAAATACCTTGTGTGCCAGCGATAGTCGTCAACACGATCATAATGGACAGTCAGAAAACATAAAAACATTCAGTAGCGATTTAGAAATCGGTGAAGATCATCAAGATCATCTACCATCGATGATGCATTTGATTGTACAAAATGAAAAAGTAGATGTGTTTCATCCAAGCTCTGAAGTTAAAGTGAATCCACAATTTCATTGGAAAAACAGCTATCAGGCTCCTGACCTGTTTCAACAAAGCCTACCTCCCGAATTTTCCCCGCTCATGGTGGGGTAGCCTAAAACATTCCCACCACTTTTATTATTTAAATAAGTGGGAAAAATCATGTCTTCACAATCAATTATACTCTTGCGTCATAGCTTGGTTGCTTGTATATGTGCAGCGGCTATGCAATATAGCTATGCTGAAAACGTTACCAGCTTTGAATCCGCTTTAGCAAAAGTACAAAGTTACCAGACTCAAGACAAGCCGTGGCAACAAGTTCAGCAAATATCTGAATTGAATATTCAGCAAAGTCGGTTATGGCAGAATCCAAGTATAAGTTTAGAACAGTCTGGCTTTGGCTCAGGTCAAGAACAGGAATTCAATGTTGGCGTTAGTCAACCTCTAGATCTATTTGGTCAGCGTAAGCTGAACCGGGTGATTGCCAATACCTCGAATCAACAAATCCAATTGCAACAGCAATTATGGAAGGCACAAAGCCAACTGATTGTTAAATTTGCATGGTCGCAATTTGCACTTGCTGAGGTTGAGCAGTCTGCTTATTCAGTACAGTTAAAAACAAGTAAAGTCAATCTGGACAGTGCCCAGAAACGCTATCAGGCAGGCAGTATTGCCCTGGTTGATTTTGAGCGTGCCCAAATTGAAGCGCTAGAAATCCAACGACTTTATGAGCAAGCGATGCTGAATAAACAAGCTGCCGGTCGTCAGCTGTCTAATTTGTGGGGGGGAGAAACATCTTCACATCTTCAATTGAATAAAACCGCTATCCCTTGGCCAGAGCAAAGTCTCCAAACTGTGCAACGGTATATTGCTGAAGGGTGGCTAGAAAAATTCTATGCCTTGAACATTCAGCAATCGGATCATCAAATTGAAAATTTAAGAATTCAGGCACGTCCCAATCCGACTTTAAATGTAGGCATGAAACGTAGCAAAACCCCTAATGGAAGCAACGATACGACTTTAGCAATCGGCGTGGCTATTCCACTGAATATTTTCAATCGCCAGCAATATGCGATCCCGATGGTCCAGCAACAGCAAATATTGCTGAACCAACAGCAGCAGCGTGAGCTGAAGCAACAAATACTCGATATTGCCAACAGCAGGCATCAGCTCAAAGGTTTACGTAGCCAGTTCGATGCCACAACAGCACAAGTTACTTTGGCGACCAAAGTTCAGAGCCGTACTTTACTAGGGTTTCAGGCAGGGAAACTGTCCATTACCGACGTTCAGCAAGCAACCACCCAACTGCAGAATCTTCGATTGGGTCAATTACAAACTCTACGTCAAGCTTGGCAAACTGCCCTAGCAGCTGAGGCACTCAGTATTGGCACAAGTTATGAAGAAATTAGCCGTTCGGATGCCTATACACAACTGAATAAAAAGGCAGTCGAAGCATCGCAAAATTTAATCAATGGGGGAGCACGATAAAATGAACGCCAAGCAAAACGGAAAAATATCCAAGTCTCTCATGATTGTAGTTTTGATTCTGATTACGGTCTTGGTCAGTCTGGCTATTTGGTTAAGTTCAAAAAAAACTGAATCTGAGGGGCCTGGTTATGATGAGGGAAATGCCGAATATTCTGATGAAGATAGTTCTGAAGAAGGACATGCTGAAGAAGGCGAAATACAACTGACCAGCCAACAAATGGTTGAACAAGGTTTAAAAGTTGCTGTTGCATCCACAGGATTGGTTGAAAAGCTGACAACCCTGCCAGGTAAATTGGTGGTGAATACCGATCAACAAGCGCATATATCGCCTAAATTTAGTGGTTATGTCGAGCAGATCAATGTGGCTTTAGGACAGAGCGTGCAAAAAGGACAAACGCTGGCTGTACTAACCGTGCCTGAACTGATCGACCAACAGGCAAATCTGCGTATGGCACAGGTGAATCTGGATTTGGCCCGTAAAGATTACCAGCGCGAACAGCAACTCTGGTCACAGGGGGTTTCTGCCAAACAGGATTACCAGCGTGCCGAAAATGCCTACCGTCAAGCGCAGATTACTGTCCAGTCCTCACAAGCACGTTTAAATGCATTAGGTGCAAGTGGCAATAACAATGGGCGTTTTCTGATTAAAGCACCGATCTCTGGGGTGATCAGTCAAAAAGATATTGTGGTCGGTGAAAATGTGCAACTGGCTAATCAGCTCTTTGTCATTGAACAGCTGAAAGATTTATGGCTTGAGTTTAATTTGCCGAATCAATTCTCAGGTCAACTGCAAGCCGGGCAAAAAATTGACTTTAAAGTGAATGATTCAGATCAAAGCTATAAAGCTACTGTACAAAGCTTAACCTCTCAGGCAGATGTACAAACAGGGCGTCTGGTGGTGCGCGCAAAACTCGATGCGCAAGCTACTGAGTTGCGTTCTAATGTGTTAGTGAGAGTGTTGATTCCGGAAGCTACAGCAAAATCAGCCCTTCGGATTCAAAAGTCTGCGCTGCAAAGTATTGAAGGTGAAGACAGTATTTTCATCGTAGATTCAGAACAAAAAGGTCAAGTCCACTTAAAAGCACAGAAAGTGCAATTGGGGCAGGCTTCAAGTGATGGACAATGGCTTGAAGTGATTTCTGGGCTGACTGAAGGGCAGAAGTATATCGCTCAAGGCAGTTTCTTGTTGAAATCTGAATTAGAAAAAGACGAGGCAGGCCATGGACATTAATTCTGATCTACCAAAACCAGAAGGTTTATTCGAACGAATCATTCAGTTTTCCATACAAAATGCGATTTGGGTGTTGCTCTTTGCCTGTACCTGGATTGCGGTCGGGGTGTATAGCTATCAGAAACTCCCGATTGATGCTGTACCCGATATTACCAATACCCAAGTCCAGATTAATACTCAAGCCAAGGGTTTTACTGCGCTTGAAGTCGAACAGCTGATTACCTATCCCATTGAAAATGCCATGGCTGGCATTCCGGATCTGGAGCTTACCCGTTCCATATCCCGTTATGGACTCTCTCAAGTCACCATTATCTTTAAAGATGGGACTGATATTTATTGGGCCCGTCAGCAGATTAACCAACGGACACAGGAGGCGCAATCTGAGTTGCCTGCACAAATCGCACCGACGATGTCCCCCGTTTCTACGGGTCTCGGTGAGATTTATCAATGGGTACTGAAGGCAGATCCGAATGCGAAAAAGCCGGATGGAACTGCATACACGCCGATGGATTTGCGTGAGATTCAGGACTGGATTGTGCGTCCTCAACTGCAACGTGTTAAGGGAGTTGCAGAGGTCAACAGTATTGGTGGTTTTGAAAAAACCTATGTGGTCTCTCCCGATTTAAACCGGATGCAGCAACTGAATATCTCATTAGAACAACTGCAACAGGCTTTAGCGCAAAATAATGAGAACCGAGGTGCAGGTTATATTGAAGACAATGGTCAGCAACTGACGGTACGTGTACCGGGTACATTCAATGGGCTTTCTGATATTGAGAACACCATGCTGGGTAGCCCAAATGGCAGCCCAATTCGGGTTGGTGATATTGCGCAAGTCTCTATTGGGCATGATTTAAGAACCGGTGGGGCAACCTATAACGGCAAAGAAACCGTTTTAGGGATTGTCATGATGGCGATGGGTGGAAATAGCCAGACTGTTTCTAAAGCTGTGGATGCCAAGCTTCAAGATATTCAGAATAGTTTGCCTAAAGGGGTAGTGATTGAAACGGTGTACGACCGTACTATCTTGGTTGAGAAGGCGATTAAAACCGTTCAGAAAAACTTGGTAGAGGGAGCAATCCTGGTCATCATCATTCTGTTCCTGTTTTTAGGGAATATCCGTGCTGCCTTGATTACTGCCTGTGTCATTCCACTCTCTATGCTGTTTACCTTAACCGGGATGGCACAGCAAAATATCAGTGCCAATCTGATGAGTTTAGGTGCACTCGATTTCGGCATCATTGTCGATGGTGCTGTGGTGATTGTCGAAAACTGTATCCGGCGTTTAGCCCATACACAGCAACTGTTAAAACGACCTCTCACACAAAGTGAACGCTTTAAGGAAGTTTTTCTGGCTGCCCGCCAAGCACGTCGTCCTCTTATTTTTGGTCAGCTTATTATTTTGGTGGTGTATTTGCCGATTTTTGCTTTAAGTGGTGTGGAAGCAAAAATGTTCCATCCGATGGCATTGGCAGTGGTACTCGCCCTTGTTGCAGCCATTATTTTATCGATCACCTTTGTGCCTGCTGCTGTGGCATTGTGGGTCAAAGGCGATATTCAAGAAAAAGAAAGTCGTTGGATGTTATGGCTAAAAGCTAAATATCAGCAAACTCTTGATATTTCGTATCAATACAAAGCAGTTGTGCTGACTTTTGCACTGTGTTTATTAGTGATTACGGGATTTATCAGTACCAAACTCGGCAGTGAATTTGCACCACAGCTCAGTGAAGGAGACTTTGCGATACAACAGTTACGTTCACCAAGTACAGGCTTAGAAGAGTCTTTACGTATTCAGGAGAATACTGAAAAACTTCTTTTAAAGAGTTTCCCTGAAATTAAGGCAGTATTTGCCAGAACGGGTACAGCCGAGGTTGCAACAGATGTCATGCCACCCAATATTTCAGATGGCTATATCATGTTAAAGCCTCGTTCAGAATGGCCAAATCCTAAAGAAAGTTTAGATGAATTACGTGGCCGTATGGTGACGTATTTAGCCACGATTCCAGGCAATAATAGTGAATTTTCACAACCGATTGAACTCCGATTTAATGAATTGATCTCAGGTGTGCGTAGTGATGTTGGTGTGAAAATCTTCGGTGATGATATGAATGTCCTCAATACTGAGGCGACTAAAATCTCCAAAATCATTCAGCAAATATCGGGTAGCAGTGCCGTGAAAGTTGAGCAGACCTCAGGTTTGCCATTACTGAATGTCGAGGTAAATAAAACTTTGGCTGCACAATATGGTTTGAGTGTGCGTTCAATTCAAGACCTTGTGGCAACCAGTATTGGTGGACAAAGCGTGGGAGAGATTTTAGAAGGCGATCGTCGTTTTGATTTTGTTATCCGTCTTGGAGAGCAAGACCGTAGTGTCGCATCTGTTTCCCAGTTACCTATTCAGCTTCCAAATGGTGGCAGTATTTTATTGTCGGATGTCGCGCAAGTCTCGACCATTGAAGGAATCAACCAAGTCAGTCGAGAAAATGGTAAACGCCGAGTTGTGGTTACAACGAATGTTGAAGGGCGTGATTTAGGGTCTTTTGTTTCTGATGTACAGACACAGCTCAAAGCATACACTTTGCCAAGTGGTTATTGGATAGAATATGGCGGTCAGTTTGAAAATTTGGCTTCAGCCAAAGCACGGATGCAAATCGTGATTCCACTGGCTTTAATCACTATCTTTATTTTACTGATGGCGGTCTTTCACAATGTCAAAGAAAGTCTATTGGTCTTTACCGGGATACCCTTTGCCTTGACCGGTGGTGTGCTGTTCCTTTGGCTAAGGGATATTCCATTATCGATGTCAGCTGGAATTGGCTTTATTGCCTTATCTGGTGTTGCAGTCCTCAATGGACTGGTAATGCTGACCTTTATTAAGGAATTAAGGGACAAATATCCAGTGCATAAAGCCGTGTGGCAAGGGGCTATTTTGCGCTTAAGACCAGTGTTGATGACAGCTTGTGTGGCTTCACTGGGTTTTGTACCAATGGCGCTGGCAACCGGAACAGGGGCTGAGGTTCAACGGCCACTGGCAACCGTAGTGATTGGCGGGATTATCTCTTCAACATTACTAACTTTGGTGCTGTTACCCGTGCTTTATCGTTGGATAAATGAAAAAAAAGTTTCTTAATCCAATAGATTAGTCGATTTACAGCAGAGATATTGGCTGTTATCCAATATCTCTGCTCATCATAAATAGAATAAGGAAAATATTTTATGTCAGAACATCATGATCATAGCCATGCGGTTGTTACTGAAGAAAATAGTAAGAAGTTAATGGTTGCCTTAGGTTTAACGACTACTTTTTTAATAGTAGAAGTTGTCGCTGCTTTTGAGACCATCCCGAATTCTGTGTAACTGCCGTTTAGATTAAATGCTTGCTGATACGGTCATCAAACATAATCATAAAACGATTCAGAGCAGACGTCCAGTTACGGATTGGCATCGACCACGAGCCCATCCTGGATTTTGTGTAACTTCTATTTGCTAATAGGGTATAAGAAGTTACACAAAGTTTAGGAAAGTCCCTTTTTTATACCTATCGCTCAACCAACTTTTCCTCAATCATTTCAGTCAACAACTCAGTCACCGTTTTTCGGCTTTCAAGCGCGTACCGCTTGAGCGCAATGTGTTTATCTTCATCTAAATTAAAATTCACGCGTACCGTCTTTTTGGGACTGTCCGTCACATCCGATAAAGCCAATTGATCCTTAACGTTCTTACTAGGACGACCTGCTGATAAACTCATGACTTACTCCTCACCAAAAAATATTTGAATCTCACTGACCAATGCGGTTATCTCTTGTATCGCATTGCTACTAGGCGATTCGGTATCAAATACTGTCTTACCAAGGGCAGCACTATTAGGATAAGCAACTCGCTGCATCACTCTGGTCTCTAATACCGGAATATTATAATCAAGCAGCGCGGTTGCAACCTCTTTACCAATATTGGTATTTTGAATGGCGCGTGAGACAACAAAGGCTGCCTTTAGTTGGCCATCCATCATCTCAATACGCTGCTGCACTAAATCAACCAAATCGCTGGTCGCCCAGATATCATAGGGGCTCGGCTGCACCGGAATCAATATAAAATCAGCCGCTTTTATAGCAGAAATAGCCAGACTAGTAGCTTGCGGCGATCCATCGATCACCACATAATCTTTATCAGAGACGTTTTTTAAATCTTTATCAAGTGTTGGTCTATCGAGCCCAATCACCGGTACCGGATTGTCTTCATCAACTGCTCTCCAGTCACGCGCACTGCCCTGCTGGTCACTATCCACCAACAAAACACTATGGCCTTTTAGCTGTAAGCCACGAGCCAAATGCGTTGCGATGGTAGTCTTACCGCTGCCACCCTTTTGATTTAATACCGCGATTACCTTCATAAATACAGATCCCTGTAGTATATAAGTATATAAGTATATAAGTATATAAGTATATAAGTATATAAGTATATAAGTATATAAGTATATAAGTAT
>NZ_JBEOOY010000040.1:0-10894 GCF_040309585.1 Psychrobacter sp. GW64-MNA-CIBAN-0177 | reverse complement strand
TATTCATGAGCATTGAGAGTATGAGTATAACCTTAGTGCCTAGACACTGTGTAAGAGATTATGCCCAATGCTCATCCCATCATCTTCATATTCTGAATGGTATCCAAGTGCCTCGCCATCTACCAAGGTGTCATGAGTGACACTGCATAGACAAGGGAAGACAATAAGATGACACACTATATCGGCATAGACGTCAGTAAAAACAAGCTAGATATCGCCTGGCTCAAAGCCACTGATAATCTCAAATTTAAAACCAAAGTCTTTAAAAATGATTACAGTGACTACGCTGCTCTTATCAACTGGCTCATTGCTAACATCACTGACGACTTAAGTAATATTCACATCACGGTCGAGGCCACAGGAGTCTATCACGAGAACATCGCCTACTACCTATTTGATAAAGGTCTTAACGTCAGTATTATCAATCCTGCTTATATCAAAAGCTATGCTGCTAGTTTAGGAAGTCGCAACAAGACGGATAAAAAAGACAGTATGTTATTAGCCCGCTACACCTATAGTGCTAAGCCTAAATTATGGACACCGCCGCCAGCAGAGGCGCGTCACCTCAAGTCATTATTGTCGCGCTTAGACGCACTACAAGAAGACTTACAACGTGAGCTGAATCGATTGGAAAAAGCGCAGGCCACAGACACCGCTCCTATCGTTAAAGCTTCTATTGAGCATATGATAGCCTCTTTGCAAGCCGCTATTGTTAAGCTCAATGGTGATATTGATGACCATATCGATCATCATCACAATTTAAAGCAAGATCAGACTCTACTACAAACTATTAAAGGCGTCGGCCCTGTTGTCTCAAAGCAGATGGTGTCGCTGATGCATAATAAGCAGTTTAGTCAAGCGTCACAAATGGCCGCCTTTTTAGGCTTAGTTCCCAAACATAGTGAATCAGGGCTATTTAAAGGCAAGTCTCGCTTAGCAAAGAACGGCTCAAGTGATATCAGAGCCAAACTGTATATGCCAGCGCTAGTCGCCATTAAGCATAATCCTGATATTAAGGCGCAGTATGAGCGACTGCTTGCTAATGGTAAGTGCAAAATGCAGGCTGTCTGTGCAGCGATGCGCAAGCTTGTGCATATCTGTTTCGGTGTGATTAAACATCAGCAGTCTTACCAAGCAAAAGTTGAGCTAATTAGTGCTTGATTTGGCTTTTTTAAGATGGTATCTCTTAAACATGGTCCGATTTAATTATGCCACTACACTTTAGCAGTGGTTAATGAGATGACAACAGATGAGCGTATGATTGCCTTTGGAAAGCGTGTCCGTGAGATGCGAAAAAGCAAAGGAATATCCCAAGAAAGATTAGCGGAGATGGCAGGTATTGATCGTAGCTATATGGGAAACATTGAGCGTGGTGAAAAAAATATTACTCTGAAGAAAGCATATGAGATATGTGATGCGTTAGATGTTGAGATACAGGATCTAGTCCAAGGTTCAGACTAGATTTCGTGAAATTATATACTTTTGGGGATTGATTAGATTATACCTAGGGTTAGGTATATAGCTGCTTAGTCGTCTGTTTCAAATATGTTTTGATCAACATAGGCACTTTCATAGTCTGTTTGAAGTGGTTCCATTATACCAGTCTATTTTAAGTGGTCTATTAATTGGTTTTTGAAGCCTTTTTGATGGTTGCCCTAGGGTATGCTCAATGGAACTTAATAGTAGATCAGACTTCTGCTCTCCTAAAACTTAAAATAGTCTCAGTAGCGACTTGTTGAATGCGTTGCCAGTCCGCTAAGTTCCACCTTGAATAACTGGCATAGACATCTAGCTGCATAGCAGGTTCTAAGTCAAAATACTGAGTACAAGGAGGACGTATAACCTGTCTATTAGTACACCTTATATAAGTCACTATCGTACCGTTACCATCTCGCTTTATAAAAACATCCTCTGCATCACTGTCTTCACGCCATGGTTTGTTGGTCTTTGGGTCTATACCTGGCGGAGAATAGACTTCTAAACCATACTGTTTTTCAGGCAATTTTTCATATCGATGTCTAGGGGTAACCTCATAGGTAGGATTAATCTTACCTTTACCCAAGCGATCGATACCTTTGGAACCATAATAGCGATCACCTGAATTAATACCGACTGAGACCCACGGATTTTCTGGTAGCTTTTTTTCTTGATGATATATGTCTGCTAGCTTACCAAAAGGACCATCTAGTAGAGTTTTATCGGTATAGCGAATATCAAAGCCAAAACTATTGATTTTAGATTGATAGGTTCGTTCAGGCTTTTTGCCCACGCGCTTTTCTCCCCAACTAGGATCCCCATCATATTCAATCAATTCGACAAATTCTCTAGGTAGGTCTACAGAAACGCCACCAAGATCGCCAATGGCATATTTTTCTTCTGTATTAGCTACGGTTGAATTATCCGAACATCCAATAAGTGATAGAACGCTAGATAACAGCGCTATATATAAAATATTCATAGCTATGCGTTTATTCCTCTATCATAGTCATATCTGACTGGTGACAAGTTAAGCATGTGGATTAGATAATAGACTCCGAACGACTCTGTAGTTATTAAAGTTTTATTTGATAGTTCGATGCCTGTATAGCGCACCGATCACGAATAGAATATGTATGGTAAGTACACCATGAAGTACACTGTGACTATTTCAGCGAGTTAAAACGTTGATACCATTAGCCCACAGCTTAGCGTTCAAGTCCTCACTAGGGTACCGAATCAATGGAGGACTGATTGGTTAGCCATAGGTATACTCAATAAAATTCAGAGGAGCAATAGACGCTCTAAAAAACAGCGTACGTTCCTGCGTCATTTAGTGTTGTTAACTCTTTTACGCCTGCTGACTCCGACTGTAAATCCTCGATTTTGGATTGTCATTAGTAAAGTAAAAGCATAACTAATGGAGGCTAAAAGGGTATGTATCTAAACCATCAAGGCTTAGGTGGGTTTATTATTTTAGAATAATGAGCATGTAACAGTTGTATTAATTCCTCATTGGTAGCAATTCTACCTTCCACAAAATCGTCAAAAAGGTACTGAGTGTCAGGGTTCGAAGGTATATTGTCTACTGCAAAGCTACCTGCAGTCAGTGCGTTGCTATGCCGGCGCTTCGCAATTTCGGCTTCACTTACAAGGATAGGGCGATCATCAGACATTTTTCTTTCCATTTCATAAGTTGAGTCAGTTATCGCAATTTTTGCGATAACTGCATTTTAGAAAATGGTGTAACTGTCGCAAAATCTGCGATAGTTGCCCATTAACCATTTCTCATTATTTTTTGGGCTCTCGATTTCTGCGTCATTTTGTGTGATAGCGCGTCATTTAGTGTTTTTAACACTTTTTCTTTCTTGGAAATAGCTAATAGTAAGCAGTCCGCTATTTCTTGAATACAAGCTTGGCTCTCTGGAGAGCGACTAGATAACAAATCTTGCAATGTTTAAGCTATTTTATCTGTCTCCCAAAGCTGTCAACAGCGTTACGATAACCTATTTTAACTCTCGCTTTTTATGAATATTGGCTGATAGCTCATGGTACTGCTTATTCAAAGCCTTCTATCCCACAGTAGCTTCGAGCCGATACCTTATAATAGGAAGCCCTGTGATACTACTAAGGCTCATATGATTAAACATAGGTGGTATAGTAGTTGAAATGCGATCTGAAAAATTAGCTACTTCAGGTAACTCAAAATTTGCTTCTACCCAAAGCTTTCTTTCATTAGGAATTTCAGATTCATTGTGAGAAACGTGAAAATCAGGTCTTTTCAATCTGCGTATTGATAGGTCAATAGAAAACATTTTACAAAGTGCTTGTAGTACAGCTGTTTTCCCAGAGCCGTTAGGGCCAATTAACTAAGTTATTTTATCAAATTTTATCTCTGTTGGTTCTTTGCCGAAAGATTGAAAAAAATTGACGACATTGGCGCTGACTACGACTTCATCACCGCTCAGGTGACTTAGAAACATATAAGCAGTCTGTGCGTCTTCATCATAAAGTTCTACTCTAAGTGGCATTTATCCTACCTACCAGATAGTTATTTAAGTACATATCGATCTATACCCGATATCCACTCTCTACTCTTCAAATAGTATTCTGCTTTGTCTCCACTTTCCACCCTAAGCTATCAGCCTAAACTACTTTTCTAGTTATCTTATCCATTCATACACCTATAAGCTCTAGCTAAACTCCTAAAATACTACAGATAAGATCATCATAGATTCTATATAAAAGCTCAAAATTATGGCAAGGCGTCATTAGCTGTCGCTTAGTTCAAGTTTTTGCCTCAAAACCTCAAAAACTGGCTTTCAATTGTTTGCTAATACTCGTAAATTATTAGTGGAGGTCAATACACAGGATATAACGACCAAGTCATCAACTCGATATCTTAGTGGGAAAAATATGAAATCACTATCGATCGCTAAGCTACAAACACTCAATGTGCTTGTATATCCAGAAATCATTAGTCTGTTTGATATTTATACCTGCCATATCAGACCATTTCTGAATAGCCAAGCTATCGAACTTGAGCAAAGTAATGCTTGCCCAAAACTTACCTACTTTATAAAAGAAGAAAAAAAGTGGTTCTTGCTCAATAACCTTGAGCTATTTCATATAGCAAAAAGCCCTTATATTGATTTTGATGTATTAAAAAAAGAAGTAGCCGTGAAATATATATCAAAGAATCAGTTTAATTTTGACATCAGTTTTTACGAGCTTATTGATCTCATCGCAAAATACAATAAAGAAATAGATATCAAGCTCATTTACACGCAGCTAAACGAGATCTTGGATCAAGAGATAAACCAAAAATTATTTGGCAAAAATATTTTTGCTATTACTACATTTTGTCAGCTTATAAAGATAAATGAACAAACCTATTACAAGCGACCTTCTGAGGGTGTTTTATGACTGAGAATGCTGAGAATGCTCATGAAGAGCTAGAATGGCTTGATACGCCAACATTAACAGAAATCATTAAAAAAATTGATAATGACCAGAATTTTATATATCCAGAAGCAGTATCGACTGCCATATCTGAGATCACTTTAGCAGTACACAATAGCTATAGACAGCCAGATGATAATCCCCAAAATCTAATAAGATTAATATTACAGGTATTACAAAGAAGGCCAGTTCCTCAGCTTTCTATGACTATTAGTAGATCAGAATTAGCAAAAAAACCACTCATCATGCAATTGCTTCTTCTCATGCAACATTCTATCAATGAACATCAGCATGACTACCTACAGAAACGGTTAATTTGGCTAGCCATAGCAATGCACACCAGTGTGATACTAATGCAGCATAGTACAAAACAACACACCAAAAATATACTGATGCAATTTAAACAGGCGCAGTTTTCAAGATCTTCTAGACGAACATGGATTTGGCGTGAACTACCTGATTTACCTCAAATGACCATGAGTGTGGAAAGCATACTTACCATTTTCACTGTTCTATTAGAGCAGCAAAAAAGTGCATATGAATTGTTAAATGACCAGCAAGCTACTCATGCCGAAGAAAAGAAAGTAGCAAAAGATAAACTGAGCCAAATAGAGAAAATAACGACTGCCTATCAACACGCGCACGTGCCACAGAAGCCAAAACCTAAGCGTAAAAAGCTACCTAAGAACATTAAAGTTAAAGCTATCAACCTAGCAGATAACACATCAAAATATCCTGTAGACACCACTGCAACTAGGCATAACTGGAATACTACGTCCAGCAATGATGCATGGGGTAGCACACGTGACGATATAGAACACAGCGCTATCGCCATAGATCTTGCATTTTTAGAAGCTAATACTGAAAGCCATGAAGGATTAACCACCAGCTTTGAAGAGCGTATTGACCACTATGAAGCACCCTATGTCAGCTATGGCGAATATCCAAATCCATTATTCAAAAACTCTATACCGCTCCAAACTATAGATTTATCGCTACAGCAAAACTACATGTCTCAGCGCAATCTCGCGCTTAACTCTAACACGCGTTTACTCTCCCTTGCCGGCTACCAAGCGTTATTTGCTGCACTCAACCAAGACGCCAGCACCTTACCAGAATCAGAGACTGATAAAACCTGTGCTGGCATTTTATTGCTATCGATGCTTACTAGCCTTCCAGTTAAGTCCTTACTAATACCCGGCTATATCGGTCATCCTAGGATTTTCAACCTTAAAGGTAAAAAGTATTACATTGAACACAGCTTAGGTATTACCGACAGGTCCACAAGCCAAACACTGCTCGAAAATGATTATGAAAATACTTCTGATACCATCAAAGTTCCACTGCCGTTGTGGCTGATAGATGATTTACTTGCTTGCGAGTTGCCATTAAAAGAAGATTTTACGGCTTATCTTGCCGCCTTACGTAGCAGCCTTGGATTGCCGTACCTGTCCGTCAATCGTATAGAGACTGCACTACATGTCGTGCTCTCTCGTTATACACCTGATTGTCATGCACATATCGCCGATATCATCTGTCGCACGCCTGCGTCCCATGCTCCTGCGATGTACTATAGTAGCCACACCAGCGAAGCACTTATGGCTCACTATAAATCAGCACTGGGTATATTTAATAGCAACAGTGATTTTGACCTAACTTATATCATCGCTTGGCGCAAATATACAGTGGGGTCAGGGTTTGCGCTAAAGATTGAAACAGTTTGCGACATCGTAAATGAGATAAAATACTGGACTGATCAAAGTTCAAACGATGAGGAGCACTTTAACAGAACCAGTATTTTTGTATGGTTTGTCTTTTGCCTTTTAACCGGCGTGCGACCAAACAACGGTCTTGGCAGAATGTACGATATTGATCTTGATATGGGTTGGCTGCTCATCAATGACAAGCCTGTTAAGAAGGTCAAAAGTGATCGTCTCATTCCGCTATGCCCGACACTGATACGCCATCTAACAGACTATAGAGCGTATTTGATTAATTATCAGGCAAAGCATCAAGGTTATCATGACATCAGCGCTATCATTGACAATATCCGTTTGGGTAATGATGAAGCACTATTAAAGCTGTTGTATGAACGAGCTCCTAGTGTTAACGCCCCTACTCTTAAAGACATTAAGCGTGGCGATGCTTATCATATGACCAAACATATCATTGACGCCAATCCCTATTGGACACGCCACTTTGTTCGTACGCAGCTTGAAAATCTTGGCGTTTCCTTATCGCTGATTAACACAGTTATTGGTCATGAAAAAGCTCGTCAAGAAGTATTGGGACGTTTCTCATCAAGTAGTAAAGCAGATATTAAGCGTGTGGCGTCCGTGTTTGAAAAGATCGCAGCACAGCTTGGGTTATCAGATATCACAATCAATCATTACCCTAACTCAAATCATGTTGGCACAAGCACTGCAGAGGTTGATCATGCTAATAAATGAAATACAGCTGCCAAAAATCATTGATGGCTTAGCAAAGTTTGATGGTAGGAAAAAACGCTACGTGCCTTACCCATCTATACTCAAAAACAGTGACACGGCAAGGACACGTGAGATAAAGCTACTCGCCGACTTACAAACCGAATGGGAGTCATTGAAAAGGATTCATCCTGGAAGTATCGGATTCATACAGTCTTTCAATAAATACTACCAACAAGCGCTTTGGCCCAATGAGCGCATCTTTTCATTTTCGCCAAGCTCTAGCGATTATTTTGATTTGTCATGGCTATCTTGGAGTCAATCTTTAAGCCAGTTTCAGATAGAGCTTTACAGGCAATTGGAACCATTGTCCCAAGAGGGATTCGATGAGTTTCAGTCAATCATTGAAAACAAAATTGCAAAAGCTTACGAGTCATCTAAAACACTCAAACATATCTGGCAAGTCGTCGTTAAGTTCGTTAACTATCAAAATAAGTACCATATGCTTGCTGAGCATCACTATCCCAAGATAATCGCGCCACAACCTACTAAAATCAATCCACTAATTACAAATACAGCTTGGTTAAAAGACGGTAAGGCGCTGGTCAAAATTATTCGCGCAGTAGAGCATAATTGGGAGCAAACAGCCGATTATAGCCAAGATCAGATTATAGGCTGGCTGATATTCTCAGGAATTGTGTATGGCGGTATCAATGAGGTACAAATGCTTCAAGGGTGGTTTATCTCATTGCTCACCAAAGAGTATCAGCCATTCATCAAAGAAAGAATAATGGTCTCGCCGCGCTTTGTACAAAAGCGCTTTGGTAACGAGCGCGAAGAAGAAAGTGACCAGCTTTATAACACTAAGCAAATCATTGTAGATATGGTCAGTCAGTGTTGGCTAATGCGCTATCATGAAAAAAGCAGTCAATCAGAGATTAAACCTATCATTGCCAAGCTGTCAAAAGATAAGATAAAACAATATTTGACCGTAGCTTTATCTGACGTGATCAAGCCTTTGGGTATTAAGCCACTTCCCTTTTCAAGATTTTTATATTACGCCAGTTATTACTGGGAGGATTTCGATGACGCTAGTATCGACCATGCCTCAGTTGGGGTGCTGCGAGGTATGCATAATACTGCAGGATTAAGTACGCAAGACTTTGGTCGGTTTCTGAACCAAAAATGTCAGTATAAAAAGAAGCCGTATGATCTAGAACATATTTTGACGCTGTCTATCAGCAAAAACTCTGCCAATCAAAACGAGACATCTAGTAATAGTTCTACCAAAAAGATAGAGGTTAGAAAGTCTGATTTAATTATGAATCTGACTAAAGACTTCAAAATGGATGAAAAACAGAAAAAGAAAAAAACCAGCAAAAAGCCGCCTACTCTTATTGAAAGAGTACAAAAACGCTATGAACAATACGATGACTTAAGTGAAAAAATTTTATTAGATTGGGTGCTAAGTTTACTCAATCGAAAAGAGTCAAAATCGCTTAGTAATGAGTCTATTTTGAAATATATTAGAACCATAGGCTATGAGTGGTTGTATTTCACCACAGCGCAGCCGCTTGATATTTGGTCAGAGGAAGAGTTTGAGGAACTTTACGAAGAGATTTTAGAGTACAAAGCTGTCGTACGTAACAATACTGACATTGGATACTCTGCCAATTTATTGAAGAGTATGCACAACTTTGCAAAGAGCAAATACAACCTACCCTCCGTGAACTTCCAACAGTCGAAAAATGGTCGACGTGTACGTGCGGAGCTGATATCACCGCAAGCGTACCAAGCCATTATTACGCAGATACTGAGTTCCGTAGATATATTGGAGCGGGAGATGTTCGCGCTTTTATTTATCTTAGTCTATCGTACTGGCATGCGCAAAAAAGAGCTGTTGGGTCTTAAGTATAATGACATCGAAGGCTTAAAAACAGCTGTACCATCAGTGGTGATAAGGCCCAATAGCTACCGTCCAACTAAGACTCAAAGTAGTATTCGCCGCGTTCCCTTATTTGCTCTCCTCAAACCTAATGAGCTGAATTTTTTTATTAACTTTGTGCAGAGTAATATTGGCGACAACTCAAACAAATTTATCTTTACCTTATCATCGGATCAGCGCCCTATTGATGACCATGTTCCGTTGCAATTACTTAAACGAGTCTTAAAAGACATTTCGGTAGATGATAATGTTACAGAGCATACCTTTCATGGGTTTAGGCATACAGCAGTGAGTAACCTATCTTTAGCGCTAGTAGGCCATTCAGATCTCGTAGAAGCCCTTACCGATTATGATAAAAGCGACGTAATTCGCATCAAACAAGGCATACTCGGAGAGCATACAGATGCACAGGATCGCTGGTATGCTCTCTCAGGTATTATGGGACACTTATCGCCTGAGCGGAGCTTTGAGTATTACAACCATTTTGCCACGCTGATGGCGACCTATGCGCTTAGTAAAGCAGATATAACATTGCCAGAACGGACGCTGTATAACGTAACAGGTTTTACGAATAAAAAGCTTAAAGAAAATAATGTGATTGTTCGTAATAGTAGCGTCAGCATACCTAGTATACGTACGCTGTTATTTAAAAATATCATAGAAGGCAAACGCAAGTCACCGAAGTTTACGGTCGAAAACTGTGATAAGAAACTCCTCTTGAGTACCAATACATCAGTCACTAATGAGCTGTTTGGTCGTTATGGTCTAAACCGAGTACAACTGCTACTACAGACTTATGATAAAGAGATTCCTTTAAGTAAAGCGGCCCAGTTGGCAAATATCTCTATTCACGATGCAAAGGTTCTAATAGAACGTGCGAGCGAAGTTGCCAACATCACTACCAAACGCGGCAAACCTCGCTTTGTTAAGCTATCGGATTCAAATACCCCTGTACTGAGTCCACTGAACATTCAATACCAAAGTGATTTAAGATTGCTCTCGCTTTTGTTAAGTAATGCCTATCGTCTACGAGAAAAATCAGGGACTGATTGGACTTGGTTTATTGAGATATGTCGTGAAAAACTCTCTAGTAGCCGAGCATACCTACCATTTGGAAAAAGAGATGAAAAAGAATTGCAGCGTTTCATTGATATTGCTGAGAAATTGCTGCCTTTGAAACGTTGGCTGGTGAGTAGCAACGAAGATCTATTGATGCAAACTATGTCATCTACTGACTATCAAGACATTAAGCAACAATCTAATGAGTCGAAAAATGCTCTCAATATCGGTATTGCTAGTCAAGACCATAGAGAGCAAACGAACAAGTGGCAATACTCACCACTACTACGATTTTTTGTGCATATGATGCTGATTACAGATGAGAAACTATCTATTGGAATTTTTGACCAGACAGATGGACAAGGATTTAATGGCAGATTTGGTAAAAGGGCTTGATACTAAGTGAGACACTTAACAAGACGACTGAAGCAATTCAAAGTATTAACATTGAGACCATCCCAGATTCTGTGTAACTGCCATTTAGATTAAATGCTTACTGATACGGTCATCAAACATAATCATAAAA
>NZ_JBEOOY010000039.1:0-11132 GCF_040309585.1 Psychrobacter sp. GW64-MNA-CIBAN-0177 | reverse complement strand
ATTGTTGGTCATACTAGTTTCCTTCTTTGGGTTATTATAACCTCTTAGAAGCTGTCCAATTTTATTATGCCACTACAACATCACTGCTGCTTCAACGAGAGCTGTGCTGTGCTTTACGACTGCTTTGGCGCTGCTAGTGTCATATCTTGGCCTACGCTATCTGATGAGTCAGCCTTACGGGCGCGTGCTCGGTGCCATTCGTGATAGTGAAAATCGCTTGCAGTATTTAGGCTATCGCACGCTTTGGTACAAGCTTTCGGCTTGGGTATTGTCTGCAGTCATTGCTGGTATCGCTGGTGCTCTATATGTACCGCAAGTTGGCATCATTAACCCAGGCGAGATGAACCCAGTCAACTCTATCGAGATGGCAGTATGGGTGGCTGCTGGAGGGAGGGGGTCACTCATCGGTGCTATCGTAGGCGCAGGTGCCGTGAATGTTATTAAAACTTACTTTACGGTGGCCTACCCTGAGTTTTGGTTGCTTATCCTAGGTGGATTATTCGTGGTGGTTACTTTATTTCTACCTAACGGCATTATTGGCGTACTCGATCGTTTTAAGAAGGAAAAAGAATAATGTCAAAAGTACCTAATAAAACTGACCATAATATCAATACCCCAGCTAGGAACCTTAAGTCTGCTAACAGCATAGCGACTGCAGAAACCACACCTACCCGACCAGTCACTACTTTGGCTGAAGATTATGGAGATAGTGCTGGCTTAGCACAACCTGTTCCCAAATCAGGGCCAGATATGAGACATGGTATTGCGCTGTATTTGGAAGACGTCAGCGTCTGGTTTGACTCGTTCCGGGCACTCAATGATCTATCTTTATACATTGAGACGGGCGAGCTACGCTGCATCATCGGTCCTAATGGCGCAGGCAAGACCACTTTAATGGATGTTATCACTGGTAAAACGCGTCCGACCAAAGGTAGCGCGTTTTTTGGTCAAGTACATAATTTGGCCAAGCTGTCTACCGAAGAGATTGCCGAAGCAGGCATTGGTCGTAAGTTTCAAAAACCAACGGTATTTGAAAACTTTACCGTCCTTGATAACTTAATGCTAGCGGCCCCCAAAGATAAGCGGGTATCAAAAAGCTGGTTTACTAAAATTGATGCTGACACAAAAAACACACTTGACTCAACGCTACAGCAGATTCGCTTAAAAGACCTGATCAACAAGCCAGCCGGACTGTTATCTCATGGTCAAAAGCAGTGGTTAGAGATTGGAATGTTACTGATGCAAAGACCAAAGCTTATCTTACTTGATGAGCCTGTGGCAGGCATGACCGATGCCGAAACTGAACATACCGCTGAGTTATGTTTGCGCCTTAAAAAGAATCATACCTTAATCGTGGTTGAACATGATATGACCTTTATTGATGCCATCAGTGAGAAAGTGACAGTTTTGGCAAATGGCGCTATTTTGGCTGAAGGGACATTGAGTGAAGTACAGAACAATGAGGCCGTTATCGAGACCTATTTAGGTCGATGATACATTCAGGTCGATAATAAATAGTAGCTCTTAAACTTGACTTAAAAAAGAATAAAGGTATTTATATGTTAGAAGTCAATGCCATAAATCAATATTACGGTGGCAGTCACATCTTACGTGATGTCACCCTCGCCGCCCCGGTAGGAGAATGTAGCGTGGTACTGGGTCGTAATGGCGTCGGTAAAACCACTTTGCTTAAATGCTTGATGGGTATCCTACCCATCAAATCAGGTGAAATTTTATTAAACGGTAAGGATATTAGTAAGATGACGCCTGAACAGCGTGTACGCGCAGGACTCGCTTATGTACCGCAAGGCCGTGATATCTTTTCCACCTTGACCGTTGAAGAAAATATTCTAATTGGCATGGCTAAATTCTCTCAACGAAAAGCAAGTAAAGTACCCAAACACTTATATGATATATTTCCAGTGCTGGACGAGATGAAACATCGTCGCGGCGGCGATCTATCAGGCGGTCAACAGCAGCAGTTAGCTATTGCGCGTGCGCTGGCCTCTGAGCCTCAAGTGCTGGTACTTGATGAGCCTACCGAAGGCATTCAGCCGTCAATTATTAAAGACATCGGTAGAGTCATTCGTAGTCTTGCTGATAAAGGCGATATGGCCATCATTTTGGTCGAGCAATTTTATGATTTTGCTGAAGAGCTTGCCGATAACTATACTGTGCTTTCTCGAGGGCAAGTCGTTGCTCATGGAGCGGGATGTGATATGGCAGAAAATAATATCCAAGAATTGGTGGCAATCTAATGAGCAGCTACTAGATTCTACGTATTAAATAAAGCTTCGAGAAGGTAATACATGCTATATTTTTACTAGCTGTGATAGTTAAACTTATAGTCAAAATTGGGTTTAACAACATACAGCATAGTTTTAAGGATATTATATTTTGACTTGGCAATCCTCGCTACAGCTCCATTTCGACCATTTAGCGGATAAGACTAAAACTCGGCTGTGTCATCGTGCCCATACTGGTGCGCTAATGGTGCAGCGCGCGCTTTATCCTGAGCCTGACAGTCAAACAGGGATTTGCCATATTTATGTGTTGTATCCTCCTGCTGGTATTGCCGATAATGACCGCTTAACGTTAGCATTTAATCTACACTCTAATAGTCACGCGGTGATTACCACCCCTGGAGCCGGCAAATGGTACGGACAACGCAAGTCATTGCGATCCTCTAGACCCAACGCAAAATTTACCAACGGTACTTCATCAGCAAAAAACAACGTCTCCGACCATGCCCTTTATGATAGCTCCTGCTCTCATACTATTAGCAACACTTTCAACGATACCGTCAGCGCAGAACAACATATCGACGCGCGCCTTGATGACCACGCTATTCTTGAATGGCTACCCCAAGAAAGCATTTATTATGATCATTCCGTCTCTAATGCCAACAATCGCTTTTATTTAGCTAAGACGGCAAGCTTGCTGACTTGGGATATTGCGGTGTTCGGACGGCAAGCGTATCAAGAAACTTTTGCTAATGGTTATTATGCCAACCGCTTAGAGATATGGCGTGATGGCAATTTATTGGTCAGTGAGTGCACCTCCCAGCAAGCCAATACGCGCTGGTTTACCTCACCGCTTGGGTTAAACAATCATCATGTTCATGGCTCTTTTTGGGCAATACCTAGCACAGAGATTATTGCGCCTGAGCTGCAGAATAATCCGCTCAAGCTTGGTCAGTATTTAGATACCACTATTACCGAGATACGCCATCTTATCGATCAGCAGTCACTACCCATTCACTGTACTCATAATTATCAAGGTATTAATTGCCGTTATTTGGGGTCAGATGTGCGCGCCTGCTTTGAATCTTTTTACCAAGTCCGCGAGCTTATCAGGTCTAAATGGTACACGCTTGAGCCTCATCGACCGAGAATTTGGGACACCTAATATTATGTGCTTCCACTTAATCTCATCCTTAAACTACGCTTGGTCAAACCGAAATAACTTTATTTAAAATATTTGCTTTATAAAGGTTAAAAACGGTTAATAACCTTTAAAGTAAAATAATTATCGAGGAAGCTTTATGCAATTAAACCCTACCGAAAAAGATAAACTCCTGCTATTTACTGCCGGTATGGTGGCGGAACGTCGTAAAAATCGTGGCGTCAAGCTAAATTACCCTGAGTCTATCGCCTACATCAGCATGTTACTGATGGAAGGTGCGCGTGATGGCAAAACCGTGGCGCAGCTGATGAGTGAAGGGGCCACTTATCTCTCTACCGATGACGTCATGGAAGGCATTGCAGAGATGATACAGGATGTCCAAGTTGAAGCCACTTTCCCCGATGGCACTAAGCTGGTGACGGTACATAATCCCATCGTATAGCTTGTTTGCTATAAAACCGTATAAAACGATATTGAACGCGAATAAAGCCATTGCCGTAAGACAATTAAGGATAATAAAAATGACGATGAAAGCAGGCGAATATAAGATTAAAGCAGGCGATATGGCTTTAAATGCTAATCGCTGTGTTCAAACGGTAGCGGTAATCAATACAGGCGACCGCCCTATTCAAATCGGTTCTCACTATCACTTCTTTGAGGTAAACGCGGCACTGAGCTTTGATCGAGAGTCGACGCTTGGCTATCGACTCAATATCCTATCTGGCACTGCGGTACGCTTTGAGCCGGGGCAAACGCGTGAAGTGGAGCTAGTCGCTATCGCCGGTAGACATCACATTTATGGTTTTGCCGGAAAAGTCATGGGACTAGCCAAAGTCAAAGCCACCAAAGACACTTCGCAAAAACGCATTGATAGACGTATTTATGCTGAGCACTTTGGCCCTACTACAGGGGACAAAGTACGCTTAGCAGATACTCATTTATGGCTTGAGGTCGAGTATGATTTGACTAACCATAGTGACCAAAGTACTGATATTGTTAGCATCGGTGAAGAGGTTAAGTTTGGCGGCGGTAAAGTCATTCGCGATGGCATGGGTCAGTCACAGCTAATAGGTGAGCAAGTTGCCGATACTATTATTACCAATGCTTTGATTGTCGACTATAGCGGTATTTATAAAGCAGATATCGCTATCAAAGAGGGTCGTATCAGTGGTATTGGTAAAGCTGGCAACCCTGATATTCAGCCTAACGTGACGTTACCTATTGGCGCGGCTACCGAAATTATCGCAGGGGAAGGTAAAATCTTGACTGCTGGCGGTATTGATAGTCATATTCATTTTATCGCGCCGCAGCAGTGTGAAACGGCATTGATGTCTGGTGTGACTACGATGCTTGGCGGTGGCACGGGGCCTGCTGAAGGTACTCTAGCCACTACTTGTACGCCTGGTGCTTATCATATTCATAGTATGCTAAAAGCCACTGATTCTATTGCGATGAATATCGGATTCTTAGGTAAAGGCAATGTTAGTTTGCCTGCGCCTATTGTGGAGCAGATTGAAGCAGGCGCTATTGGTCTTAAACTTCATGAAGACTGGGGCTCCACGCCCAAAGCCATTGATAACTGCCTTAGTGTGGCTGAAGAATATGATGTGCAAGTGGCTATTCATACCGATACGTTGAATGAAAGCGGCTATTTGGATAGCACTCTAGGCGCGTTTAAAGATCGCTGTATTCATACCTTCCATACCGAAGGAGCCGGTGGCGGTCATGCCCCAGATATCTTAAAAGCTATTGGCGAAACCAACGTTTTGCCGTCATCAACCAACCCAACGCGCCCTTTCACTATTAATACCATTGACGAGCATCTCGACATGCTCATGGTTTGCCACCATCTAAGCCCAGCCATTGCTGAAGATGTGGCTTTTGCAGAAAGCCGCATTCGTAAAGAAACCATTGCCGCTGAAGATATCTTACAAGATATGGGCGCCATCTCCATGATGAGTAGTGATTCGCAAGCGATGGGACGCGTGGGAGAAGTCATTATTCGCACGTGGCAAACGGCTGATAAGATGAAAGCCCAACGTGGCCACCTTGCTCCAGATCAATCAGCTAAAACCGAGCAATCTTCAGAGCATATCATGCTAAGTCCTACTGACTCTGATAGCGGCAATGATAATTTTCGTATCAAACGTTACCTCGCAAAATACACCATCAATCCCGCAATCACTCATGGCATTAGTGATGAAGTGGGGTCACTTGAAATAGGCAAATGGGCAGATTTGGTGTTATGGTCGCCTGCATTTTTTGGAGTAAAGCCTGACCTAATCATTAAAGGGGGTTTAATTGCAGCAGCGTCCATGGGCGACCTCAATGCTTCTATTTCAACCCCGCAGCCTGTGCACTATCGCAGCATGTTTGGTAACTTCCCCAAAACAGTGGCGCAGACTTGCATCACCTTTATGTCAAGTGCGGCTATTGATAAGGGTGTTGACAAGCAATTAGGGTTAGAAAAGGTCATTAAAGCGGTACACAACATTCGTAAGGTACGTAAACAAGACATGAAGTTTAATAGCTACTGTCCTAAGATGGAGGTCAATCCTGAGACCTATGAAGTGTACGCCGATGGTGAGCTGCTGACCTGTGAGCCTGCCGACTATCTACCGATGGCACAGCGCTATTTTTTATTCTAGCTGCTTTTTATTGTCGTGCTGATAATCCACCATCAGCTGTCAACCATCTACTTTAACGGACTATAAACATAATTATGAATATTTATACGCAACGTCTTGATTTATCAACCCTTAGCGCTGAACAGCAAGCGATTATTGATAGGCAAAAACAGGCAGAAAACTTTTTATATTTAGATTTCGATACCCGTCAGCGTAGCCGTTTTAAAGCAGACACTCAGAATCAAGAAACCATTGGTGTCGATTTGCCACGTACGGAAACTATTAAGAATGGCAGTGTGCTGGCAGACCATCAAGGCAACTTGATACAGATTATGGCCGCTAATCAAGCCTTAATCGAAGTGACTGCTGATAATGATTTTGACCTTATGAAAGGCGCTTACCATTTAGGCAACCGCCATGTGCCTTTAATGCTGACCTCTACTGCCCTCTACTTTGAGCCTGACCATGTTTTAGAAGCGATGTTACATCAACTTAGACTACGTACCCAAGCCGTACAAGCGCCGTTTGAGCCAGAAACTGGTGCATACAAAGGCAATCATGGCGGGCATTCTCATGGTCATGATCATTCACACAGGCATGGTCACTCTCATGACTAATCATGCCACGCCTTCACAGCAGACTACCAGTACAGCACAAGGTACAAACAACTTGAATAATACAGATGTGACCGGACGGCTGTTGATGTTGGCTTCAAGTAACTTGCCTATTGGCAGTTATACCTACTCGCAAGGCATAGAACCCGCTATTGAGTCAGGTCTCATTCATAACGAAAGCAGTACTTTAGAGTTTATGAGTGATTATTTGGAACTGGCGTTATGTCGTTATGAGCTACCACTACTGGCGCTCATGATTGAAGCCCTTATGGTTGATGACGTAGAGCTGGCTGATGCTTTAGGTGCAGATTACCACGCCAGCCGTGAAAGCAAAGAGTTCGTTTATGAGTCGAGCCAATTGGCACTGTCTTTATCTGCATGGCTAGACAATGTTCTTGAGCTCAACGTGCCTGATAGCTTACTCGCACATGGGTTTTTGCCACTATTTGCCCATATCAGCTCACATTGGCAATTTAACCCTGTACAAGCTATGACTACTTACGCCTTTGGTCAAATAGAAAATATGGTGCTGGCGGCGGTTAAAACGGTACCGCTTGGGCAAATGGCAGGACAGCGAATCATTTGGCAATTACAGCAGTTATTAAGCACGCAGGTATATCCATTGGCTACCAGCGTCAAGCAAAGCTTTTTGCAAGTTCAAGACATGCCGTTAGAGCTCAACACACCTAATGTAAGTATATTAAAGCTAAATCTACTTTATAAACAGCTACACATGTCCGCTAATTTACCCAATTTAGCGATACTGTCTTGTCAGCATGAAAGGCAATACAGCCGTTTATTTCGCTCTTAATCGCTAATCAACACAACCCTTCTTAAGGAAATTTATTTATGGCACTGACACCTAAAGTCGAAAGCAAACATTCAGACACGACACTGTCTCCCCTACGCCTAGGTATTGGCGGTCCCGTTGGTTCAGGAAAAACGGCATTAACACTAAGATTATGTCAACGCTTGCGTGATGACGTCGATATGGCAGTGGTGACTAATGACATTTATACCAAAGAGGACTCTGAATTTTTAACCCGCAATAATGCCATGCCAGCTGAGCGTATTCGTGGTGTCGAAACGGGTGGCTGCCCGCATACTGCCATCCGTGAAGATGCCTCAATTAACTTATCTGCCATCGCCGAATTACAGCAGCAATTTGCAGGTCTTGAGCTTATTATCATCGAGTCTGGTGGTGATAATTTGGCAGCAACTTTCAGCCCTGAATTGTCCGACTTGACACTATATGTCATTGACGTGTCTGCAGGCGATAAAATTCCTCGTAAAGGCGGACCTGGCATCATGAAATCTGACTTGCTCATTATCAATAAAACCGACCTTGCCCCTTTCGTAGGCGCGTCACTTGAGGTAATGGCGCGTGATGCCAAAAAAATGCGCGGTGATAAGCCTGTGGTATTTAGTAACATGAAAACAGGCGAAGGTCTTGATGACATTGTTGCTTTTATCTTAGATAAAGGCATGTTAAGTGTGGCGTAGAATGCCTTAGGTAATGGCATCAATAAGTGCTCTAAAAACCGCTGATGGATCAGTGGATTATCAGTCAGTTTTTATATCGATTTGTTTATTTATTAAGGATTTATCATGACAACAGACACAGCCAAAACGATGATACGCAAAAACCTCTTCCAGAAAACCACCATAATCAGTGGCTTAGCATTGCTATCATTACTACCAACACTCGCATTTGCTCACCCTGGGCATGGCTTGATGGCAGCAGATGGCTCATTTAGTACTTCTATATTATCTGGTATGTTGCACCCTTTAACTGGGTTAGACCATCTTATGTTAGCGCTGGGTATGGGCATGTTATTTACTCAAATGCACAGCTTTAAAAAAGGATTTGTAGCACTGTTAATTGGTCTAGTAACAGGATTTGTACTGAGTTTAAGTGTGAGCTTGAATAGCCTGTTTATTGAATACGGTATTTTACTCTCTATCGTACTCCTGACCATGGCACTTATGAGCCGCTACTTTAATGTGGCATTGACTCAAGGCCACGAGATGTCCGTCAAAACCGTGTATAAATTCTTAGTCATTGGCTTTGGTGCGCTTGCTATGTTCCACGGTGCAGCTCATGCAATCGAAGTGCCTGCAAACAGTAATACCGCTGGCTTCTTTACAGGTATGATTGTTGCTATGCTAGGCCTATATACTGTCGGCAAAGGCGTGGCCACTTATCTAAACAATTACCTGCAAGATAGCTTGATTATTCAACGCGTTATGGCGGTTGTCGGTCTATGCGCTGTACTATTTAGTTAGGGCGTATCATCAATTAAACCAAACAACACAAGACGCTTTAGTCGCTAGGGCAATACCTTCAACTGTCATGAGTATTTGAATGAAGTTATAAAATACAAATTCAAGATATTGTCGTCTGATAGAGACTTATTTGGCAAAATCACGGTATACATAGCGATTACTTATTTCTTCTTAAACGCTCAATAAGCCTGCCTGCTAGTGGGAATGACACCATTTGTGTCAGCGGAACGAGGATTATTGTCTCAATCAACACCACTACGGGCAAACTTAGACTTTGGGTCACAGGCTTTAATAGCGTTAATACGATTAAGAGCGTCGGATAAAGTCCAACATACCCTATTAATATGCGTATCAGCCTGTCTTTAAAATTTTTACTCATCACTTTATATCACCTTATAAAAATACTTACGTTTATAAGCAAAAAAATAAGACCACGAATGGTCTTATTTCACTAATTTATTTTTGGTAATAAGGATAATCACTGTAGCCCACATCAGTACCACCATACATCGTGGTAGGATCTACTTCATTCAATGGCCAGTTATTGGCAATACGCTCTGGCAGATCAGGATTGGCGATAAAAGGACGACCAAACGCGAATAAATCACCGTAGCCTTTTTCTAAAATGTTCACAGCTTTTTGTACCGTGTACTTGCCAGCATAAATAATACGGCCTGAAAACTCTTCTCTGACTGCTTGATAAAAAGTGTCTGGTAAATCAGGCGCATTATCCCAATCAGCTTCTGCAATGGACAAATAAGCAATACCCGCTTGCTCAAGCAATTTGACTGCTTCGACATAGGTATGATGGGGATCTGACTCTACCAAGCCTAAATACACGCGCGTCTCATCCGTACTCGCAAATAATGGCGCAAAGCGTACGCCTAAACGATCCGCACCAACCACCTCACTGACGGCAGCGACCACTTCTTGTAAAAAACGCAGACGATTAGACAGTGAACCACCGTACTGATCATCGCGTGTATTGCTATGCTCAGAGATGAATTGATTCACTAAATAACCATTGGCACAATGCAGCTCTACCCCGTCAAATCCAGCTTTTAATGCGTTGCGAGCAGCTTGTGCATACATCGCGACCAACTCGCCCACCTCTTCTGTACTGAGTGCGCGTGGCGCACTTGGGTCGGCTAAAGCGCCCTCGCCTGGGCCCGTTTCAATAAATACTTTGACATTGTCAGCAGTGATAGCAGATGGCCCGATAGGCTGAGCTTGGTTCGGTTGTAAGCTGGTATGAGAGACACGGCCAACGTGCCAAAGCTGCGCAAAAATAATACTGCCTTTAGCATGTACCGCCTGCGTGACTTTTTTCCAGCCTTCGATTTGGGCTGGTGAGTGAATACCTGGCGTCCACGCATAACCTTGACCTCTCGGCTCAATCTGCGTACCTTCAGTCACTATAAAGCCTGCCGAGGCGCGCTGTGCATAATAGCTTGCCATTAAGTCATTAGCAATATTATCTGGTTGCGTGCTACGAGAGCGTGTCAACGGTGGCATCACGATACGGTTTTTAAGCGTATAAGGGCCAAGCGCTACAGACGAAAATAATGTACTGGTATTTGGTATAGATTGTTTCATAACACTCTCTTTTGAAGCAAACGGATAGGCTTATTCTTTGAGCCAAGCACCCTGTTTTCAGGTTTGATTGGCGACTTAAGCAATGTTGGTAAGCATAGAGCGTTACGGGTACAATTAGAAACAACCTATTGTTGTTTAAGATACAACTATTAATGGTACAGATTATGAATGGTATGAACCGTCTTGATATTAAGCAGCTTAGGGTGCTTCAGTCACTATTTGATCTAAAAAATCTCTCACAAGTCGCGCGCAAAATGGGTCTGACGCAACAAGCGATTAGCGAGCAGTTGCGTAAGCTGCGCGATCTATTTGATGACCGTCTATTTATTCGTCAAGGCAATAGCATGGTGGCAACGCCAAAGGCACTATCGCTGCAACAACCTATTGACGAGATATTAAAGCAGTTGGAAGTATTATTAGAGCCGGAGGTATTTACGCCGCAAACCTATAAAGGCGTCTTTACGATTAGCGCGACCGACTATGCGACGCAGGCATTATTGCCGCAATTGTTTCATATAACGCGCCGCGAAGCGCCTGATTTGAGGTTGATAGTGCGCGACTTTGCTTCAGATAACATCAATCAGCTGATTGCGGCAGGTGAACT
>NZ_JBEOOY010000038.1:0-12177 GCF_040309585.1 Psychrobacter sp. GW64-MNA-CIBAN-0177 | reverse complement strand
CACCGGAGGACCGAACCCACTGTCGTTGAAAAGCCAGGGGATGACTTGTGGATAGGGGTGAAAGGCTAATCAAACTCGGTGATAGCTGGTTCTCCCCGAAAGCTATTTAGGTAGCGCCTCGGACGAACACCATTGGGGGTAGAGCACTGTTTCGGCTAGGGGGTCATACCGACTTACCAAACCGATGCAAACTCCGAATACCGATGAGTGATATCCGGGAGACACACAGTGGGTGCTAACGTCCATTGTGGAGAGGGAAACAACCCAGACCGCCAGCTAAGGCCCCAAATTCCTAGTTAAGTGGGAAACGAGGTGGGAAGGCATAGACAGCTAGGAGGTTGGCTTAGAAGCAGCCATCCTTTAAAGAAAGCGTAATAGCTCACTAGTCGAGTCGGCCCGCGCGGAAGATGTAACGGGGCTCAAACTAGGAGCCGAAGCTGCGGATTTGAATTTGTTTTCAAGTGGTAGGGGAGCGTTGTGTAAGCCTGTGAAGGTGTGTCGTAAGGCATGCTGGAGGTATCACAAGAGCGAATGCTGACGTGAGTAACGATAATGCGAGTGAAAAGCTCGCACGCCGGAAGATCAAGGGTTCCAGTCCAACGTTAATCGGGGCTGGGTGAGTCGACCCCTAAGGCGAGGCCGAAAGGCGTAGTCGATGGGAAATCGGTTAATATTCCGATACTTGTTTATAATGCGATGGAGGGACGGAGAAGGTTATGTCAGCCTGGCGTTGGTTGTCCAGGTGAAAGGATGTAGGCTTACAACTTAGGTAAATCCGGGTTGTTATATGGCTGAGATCTGATAGCAAGCTGTACTTGTACAGCGAAGTGGCAAATACCATGCTTCCAGGAAAAGCTTCTAAGCAATAGTTATAAACGAATCGTACCCTAAACCGACACAGGTGATCAGGTAGAGAATACCAAGGCGCTTGAGAGAACTCTGCTGAAGGAACTAGGCAAAATGGTACCGTAACTTCGGGAGAAGGTACGCTGTTGATGGTGATAGGACTTGCTCCTTGAGCTGTTGACAGTCGCAGATACCAGGCTGCTGCAACTGTTTATTAAAAACACAGCACTCTGCAAACACGAAAGTGGACGTATAGGGTGTGATGCCTGCCCGGTGCTGGAAGGTTAATTGATGGGGTTAGCGTAAGCGAAGCTCTTGATCGAAGCCCCAGTAAACGGCGGCCGTAACTATAACGGTCCTAAGGTAGCGAAATTCCTTGTCGGGTAAGTTCCGACCTGCACGAATGGCATAATGATGGCAGCGCTGTCTCCAGCAGAGACTCAGTGAAATCGAAATCGCAGTGAAGATGCTGTGTACCCGCGGCTAGACGGAAAGACCCCGTGAACCTTTACTACAGCTTTACATTGAACTTTGACCTGACTTGTGCAGGATAGGTGGGAGGCTTTGAAGCCGAGACGCTAGTCTTGGTGGAGCCAATCTTGAAATACCACCCTGGTCATGTTGGGGTTCTAACTCAGGTATAACAATACCGAGGACAATGTATGGTGGGTAGTTTGACTGGGGCGGTCTCCTCCTAAAGAGTAACGGAGGAGTACGAAGGTGCGCTCAGACCGGTCGGAAATCGGTCGTAGAGTATAAAGGCAAAAGCGCGCTTAACTGCGAGACCCACAAGTCGAGCAGGTACGAAAGTAGGTCTTAGTGATCCGGTGGTTCTGTATGGAAGGGCCATCGCTCAACG
Organism: Psychrobacter sp. GW64-MNA-CIBAN-0177; assembly: GCF_040309585.1. Lineage (NCBI taxonomy): Bacteria > Pseudomonadati > Pseudomonadota > Gammaproteobacteria > Moraxellales > Moraxellaceae > Psychrobacter > Psychrobacter sp. GW64-MNA-CIBAN-0177. Next base: position 10,472 of record NZ_JBEOOY010000038.1, on the reverse strand, counting down.
GATAAAAGGTACTCTGGGGATAACAGGCTGATACCGCCCAAGAGTTCATATCGACGGCGGTGTTTGGCACCTCGATGTCGGCTCATCTCATCCTAGGGCTGAAGCAGGTCCTAAGGGTATGGCTGTTCGCCATTTAAAGAGGTACGCGAGCTGGGTTTAGAACGTCGTGAGACAGTTCGGTCCCTATCTACCGTGGGCGTTGGAAATTTGAGAGGATCTGCTCCTAGTACGAGAGGACCAGAGTGGACGAACCTCTGGTGTTCGGGTTGTCACGCCAGTGGCATTGCCCGGTAGCTACGTTCGGATGGGATAACCGCTGAAAGCATCTAAGCGGGAAGCCCACCTCAAGATTAGATTTCCCTAAAGAGCCGTTGAAGACTACGACGTTGATAGGCAGGGTGTGGAAGCACAGCGATGTGTGTAGCTAACCTGTACTAATTGCTCGTTTGGCTTGACCATACAACACCCAAGTGGTTTGTATCAAAGCTCTAATTAATCTATCTTGTATAAGCGAAAGCTTATAGAATATATATATTTCGATATCACCTTTAACCTTGATTCAGTTAGGTTACAAGTTGGTCGACCAATAGATAATATCTTGACGTCATAATAACATCAGACTCATATCTAACCCCCTTTGCTGACGACAATAGCGCGATGGCCCCACCTGATCCCTTCCCGAACTCAGAAGTGAAACATCGTAGCGCCAATGGTAGTGTGGTTCGCCCATGTGAGAGTAGGTCATCGTCAGCTCTCTATTCTAAAAAAGAGTCATCCTTAATTGGATGGCTCTTTTTTTTATCTTTTATTCCTAGTGACCTACACAGTAAATCCTATTTAAAGAATTTGCTCTTGTGCTGCCTAGCAAAGCAGTGCTTTGCCTTAACGGCGCTCAGGTCATCGTCAGCTCTCTATTCCTGATTATCCCCCAATCATTTATCTGGTTGGGGGATTTTTTATATTTTAATTATTAGTCAACAATTATAAGTTAATGTATCATGATACTTTCTCAGCATGGTGTTAATTAATGATAAGGGTAACAGCGATGGTTTGCTTGAAGCAATACTAAGAGCATGGCAATCTGAGCAGGTAGTTCCACTATTTGTTAGTGAAGGTACATCTAAGCAGAAAATAAATTCAATACGAAGTAGTAGCTATTTAAATACGGTTTATAGAGAGGTTCTCACTACTTTAGAGCCTTCTTTAGTTATATATGGATGGGGATTATGGGAACAAGATATCTATATTTTGGAGCGTATAGCCTTGTCCCAAGTTCGGAGTGTTGCAGTTTCAGTTTATGGGAATGATCAGGCCTATTGTAATAGAGTAAGTCATATTATACATCAAATATTAGGAACCCAAGTTCAAGTGAGTTTTTTCCTTAGTAATAGCTCAGGAGTTTGGAATAATGCTATAGTCAATCCAGAATAAAATTAGTACAACCCATATCATGAAACAGCTTAGGTAAATTATTCTCCATCCACCCTTGTCGTAGAAACTTAGCCTGTGCCCATTTTTTTTCAATAGGGTTTAAATCAGGGCTGTAAGGCGGTAGAAATAACAAGCGATGACCATGCCTGTTGAGTAATCTCTGAACGCGTTTATGAAAGCTGGCGTTATCTATGACGATTACGCATTTTATTTTAAGACTTGGTATTAGCGTGTTTTTGCACCAGTTGTAGAATATGTCGCCATTGATATTCTTTTCGAAGTAATCAAGTGCAAATAACGCTTTTTCATATAAGGCACCAATAACATTGGTGCGTTTTCTACCTTGCCAGTTATAGCTATCGATGCAAGGGGTACCAATAGGTGCATAGCCATGAGAGCGGATGGTCTCAGCCTCGAAGCCACTCTCATCCATGTATACAATTGCATAGCCTTGAGCGATGTAGTCGCCCAGTTTACTTAGATATTTAGCTCTGTTTAATGGGCAAGCTTTTGGATGCTCTAAGGTCTTTTTTTTGACTGATACCAAGACGTTTTAAAGCGGCCTCGATGCCCGACTTACTACAGCCAAAACGCTGTGCTCTCTCGTACATGTAATCGTCTGGATGCTGTTCAACATCTTTTAATAAAGCTTCGTTAGGTATTTTACTGGGTGGTTTATTGCGAGTGAGTTTAATACTAGGGTCTTTGAGCCAATTCTGTAGCGTGGCCTTACTAATGTCATAAAATGCACAAGCTTGTCTGATACTCATATCTTGTTGTTCGACACTTTTAATCACTTGAGCACGGAAGTCTGCTGAATAAGTCATAATCTTTTTACTTTTCATTTATTTTAAAACTACTGTACCACTTTTATAAAGGCTCTACTATAGTTAGCAAGCATAAGTAATAAAAGTGTTTTTCGCTAACATCTGTTATTCTTTCATTTAGCTTAGTGTTGTCTTAAAATGGAGTTCTGTACATGATTCAAAAATTATCTGAAAGATTTGATCAGTTATTTGAAGAAACGAAAGAAATTGAAGCAACACGTGGAACACAACATAATCAACTTGTCGGAAATGTTAATGTTGTAGATAATGAAAAAACCCTAACTTGGAAAGTAAAATCTAAAAATTTATTAGTTTCCACATGTGGCAAAGATTCACAACACTATGAAGAGTTTATAAAGGCGGAAAAGCTACGTAGTTACGAAACTCAGTGGGATGCATTTAAGAGAATGAAGTCTGTATTTATAGCAGCAATGGATGATTATAAAAATGGTTATCTAACCTCATTAAAAAATTTGATACAAGCAGATGTTTTTGATAGCGAACTTGAACAGGCTCAAGAATTGCTGTCTAGTGGATATAAGCTAGCAGCTGCGGTTATTGCTGGGGTTGTATTGGAAACTACACTTCGTGATATATGCTATCAAAACGCCTTAACTATAGGTAAATTAGATAAAATGAATTCAGATCTTGTTAAAGCGGGAGTTTATAATAAGCTCCAACAGAAAAGAATTACCGCTTTAGCAGATATAAGAAACAGCGCTGCACATGGCAAGCCTGAAGAATTTACCGATAGCGATGTGGCAATTATGATTAGTGATATTGAACAGTTTCTAATTGTTCATTTAGCTTAATTAATTCTTACTTCTCTAGCAAAGTTATTAAAGGTAAAAGAATATGTCTCGTTTTTTAGCAATCTTCGTTTCTATTGATTTTTTAAAAATATTCATACCAGCTATTATCGCTATAGCGACTGCCTTCTACTCTCACCAATCAGCAGTAAAACTCCAAATAAATGAGCAAAAATCAGAACAACGAATTGATCATCTAAAAAAATCTTTTAAATCTTTGTTGATGTACAGTAGTAATCCAAATAAAGAAGAAGCCGCTAAACATCTTAGAGATGCATCAATATCCATCCAGTTCATGGGTACAAAATGGCAAGTAGAACAAATGCAGCAGTTAATAGATTCAGAATTAGGAACAGGAGACTCTGATTTTTCTTTTGATCCTTTGATTGCATCTCTTCGAGATGAACTAAGAGAGAGTCTTGACCTTGAGGAACTGGAAGGAAAAGTGTATTGGGTTCATCCTATACATAATGAATTATCTAAAAATAAATCTCAGCAATAAAATGCTTTTCATCTTCTACAACTTATATCAAAACAACTCACCCATCTCAACGTCTTCTTCAAAATCAAATCCCAACTGCTCGTTTTTACGCAGCCGCATGAGCTCGATACGTAGTTTACGTCCTGCGATAAGCCTTAGTACCTCGCGTTGCTGCTCTGTCGTCATATGATGCCATCGTTGGCGCTCGGCTCGACTGCGCAGGCAACCAAAGCAATAGCCTTTTTTATTGATCGTGCAAGTACTGCTAATATCAAGCAGTTCAATCAGACTTAAATATGTTACTTTAAATGGTGCATTTAACTTTATAGTCGTAAAACGATATTATGTTGAAAATCAGTAGTCCGATAATAACTACCAAAGAGAACCCCATGACCACCTCAAAAGTAACCTACCAAGGCAATTTACGCACCCAAGCCATTCACCTACAGTCGAATAATCAAATAATTACCGATGCACCGACTGACAACCAAGGTAAGGGCGAGGCGTTTTCACCGACTGATTTATTGGCGACTAGCTTAGCCAGTTGCATGTTGACGATTATTGGTATCAAAGCTCGTGATATGGATATCGATATTGCAGGCACTATGGCTGAAGTGACCAAAGTAATGGCAGCTGACCCAAGACGTGTTAGCGAAGTACATATCGTAATTACTTTTAATCAACAGTTAGATGATAAAACGCAAAAAATATTCTATAACACCGCCTTAACTTGCCCAGTGGCTAATAGCTTGCACCCTGATATTATTCAAAAAGTGACTATTAATTCTAAGAGCTATTAATTCTAAGATTTGCTGATTCCAAGAACAACTAATTCCAAGAACTAGTGACCTCTATAAGGGTGATTGATATGGCTAGCAAAACCTTACTTATCGTTGCGCATGCACCATCGCCGAATACTAAAAAATTAGCACAAGCGGCCTACGATGGTGCGAACCATCCTGATATAGATATCAATGTCATTCTGAAATCACCACAAGACACGCAGCTTGAAGATGTACTCGCGGCGGACGCACTTCTTCTTGGAACGACAGAGAATTTAGCGTATATGGCTGGGCTCACCAAAGACTTCTTTGATCGTTGCTATTCTCCTGTGTTAGAGGAAAAGCAGGGTATGCCATTTGCGGTATATATACGGGCAGGGCATGATGGTACAGGCACCAAGCTTGCGCTCAAAACGATTACAACGGGGCTACGTTGGTCATGGATTCAAGAGGCGCTGATACTACAGGGCGATTGGCAAGACAGTTTTGCTGAGCAAGTAGAAGAGCTTGCTATGACATTGGCAGCTGGATTAGAAGCGGGTATTTACTAGTTTTTAATTCTGAATTGGGTTTAAAAGGCTGTTATGAATAATAAAAACTTAGGCAACACCGGTATCAATAATCAAAGTAAGCTACCGTTTTCGCAAGCTTGTGAGAACAATAAGCGACCCATTCTGTCTGTTTTGCAAAAAGAGTTAGTAGGATATTCGCAAGTATTAGAAGTAGGATCAGGAACGGGTCAGCACAGCGTGTACTTTGCACCAAACCTAACTCATCTCAATTGGCAAACTAGCGATATTGTCGCCAATCACGCTGCTATAAAAGCTTGGCATGATGCTCACCCTGCCTCTAATTTATATAAACCTTTGGCTTTTGACTTAACGACTGACACGCTACCTAGAAGCCTTAACAATGAGTCTTCTATAAGTGCTAACGACAAGCCTTATGATGCAGTATTTACGGCCAACACTTTACATATTATTTCGTGGTCTTTGGTCGAAAGACTTTTTGAGTCAGTGGGAGAGATGTTACCTGATAGTGGTAAATTTATAGTGTATGGCCCTTTCAATGACAATGGGCTTTATACGAGTAACAGCAATCGTCAGTTTGATAAAGCACTACGACAACGTGATGCTAATAGCGGTATACGCGATAAAGAAGATGTTGTAGCGTTGGCTGAAAAAAATTGGCTGACATTGGTTAAAGTGTATCCGATGCCAGCCAACAATCAGCTACTTGTTTTCAAAAAGATAGAGTCAGTTTAGTGCGTGTTGAACATTCACAAGAAAGCACTGCTGATAGCTAAAGTGGTGCAAAATAATACCATTCATAAAAATGTCATTTAACAACTTGAGTAGCAACTCATTTGTAAGTATTCTCTAAAAAGTTTAGATAACGATTCCAAGAGCGTTCATCTGCGCGAGCATCATATCTATCTTTATTATTGAAGTCCGTAAAAGCATGTACTGCACCACTATAAGTAATCATTTCATGCGGTACTTTAGCTGCTTCTAGCGTTTTGTTAAGCGCGGCAAAATCTTCGAACGGTACGGCTTCATCGGCTGAGCCATGAAACACCAATATCTCGCCTTTAGTATTGCTATAGCTTTGACCTGTTGGCGTCTCCAAGCCACCGTGAAAAGGGACAAAGGCTTTTTGCTCAAATCCTGAACGTGCCAGCTCTAGCGCGACACCACCACCGAAGCAATAACCCATCGTCACGCCTTCGCGGACATTATTACCTTGGGCTTGTCCAGTATTTAACGCCGCCGTCAGAATACGGCGCATCTTACTGCGATTCTTATAAAGCTCAGAAGTCAGACGCTTTTTGTCTGCTAACTCAGTCGGGCGAATACCCGTGCCAAACATATCAGCAGCTAGGACATTATAGCCCTCAGTCGCCAGCATATCAGCTCGTTTTTTTTCGTAATCAGTCAACCCATCCCAATCATGAATGAGCAAAATAAAAGGCGCATTGGCCTTATCGGCTTTGGCGTAATAGCCTTCATAATTTTGATTGTCTACCGTATAAGTGATATTTTTAGTCGTAATAGCTGCTGCTGTTTGACTAACGGTCAGTGCCATTAAGCCCAATGACGTGGTAAAGAGCAGAGATTGGCACAAACGCTTAGCGGGGTGAATGACGTTCGATAACATAAGTAGTCCTTTATTTATGAATGATCAGGGTAAATGCTTGGCTGAGCTCTCTTTTTATTCATAAGATGTGGCTCGCAAGCAAGCTATAGTTTGATGAAGCATATTTTAGCAAGGCATACTTTAGAGAGTACCTTATAGAACCTGCTCATGACAAGCATGGCTATCAATAATAAAATGCACCTCATTTTTACTGTCAATTCCCAGTATTATTAACCAAATATCAACAAGCTTAACTATTTATATGACGTGTAACTTTGAATTTTTCGCTAAGATAAGTCGCAAGCCTATAATTTCTTTATCTTTTTAACAATCAGCATCGCTAAAACACAGACAATTAAACGACAGTTGAAGTCATTATTATCTCTAGGGATATTAGAACTGTGTAGGTGCTTTCTTTGGTCTCATTAGAGTCCATTTCACTTATAAGCTAGGATATTTTATGAAAAAGAATATTGATCATAACGACCCCGCCAAAGATATGAACCCTGCGCGTGGTAATGGTGGCGAGACTCATCAGCGTGCTAGTGACGATGGCAAGGTGTTAACCACGCAACAAGGCGTTGCAATTTCAGACAACCAAAACTCGTTAAAAGCTGGCGCACGTGGTCCGGCCTTGTTAGAAGATTTCGTCTTACGCGAAAAAATCAATCACTTCGACCATGAGCGCATTCCAGAGCGTATCGTCCATGCTCGTGGTAGTGCGGCGCATGGTTATTTTGAGCTAACAGAGTCATTAGAAGAATATACCACCGCTAAAATTCTGACTGAAACAGGTAAGCAGACACCTTTATTTACGCGTTTTTCTACGGTTGCCGGTAATAAAGGCTCCAAAGATACGCCACGTGATGTCCGAGGGTTTTCTGTAAAAATTTATACTGAAGAGGGTAATTGGGATATTGTCGGTAACAATATGCCGATTTTCTTTATTCAGGATGCCATTAAATTTCCAGATTTGATTCATGCGGTGAAACCAGAGCCTGATCGCGGATTCCCACAAGCAGCGTCTGCCCATGATACTTTTTGGGATTTTGTCTCGCTAAGCCCTGAAACCATGCACAACCTGATTTGGCTAATGAGTGATCGCGCGCTGCCGCGTAGCCTACGTATGATGGAAGGTTTTGGTATTCACAGTTATCGCCTGCTCAATAAAGACGGCAAAAGTACCTTTGTACGTTTCCACTGGAAGCCCGTACTTGGTGTCCAATCAACGACATGGGATGAAGCGGTAAAAATCTCTGGCGCAGATCCTGATTATCATCGCCGTGATCTATATGAAGCCATCGATAATGAAGCGTATCCAGAATGGGAGTTTGGTGTTCAGCTGTTCACGGAAGAAGAAGCCAATGAGTTTCCATTCGATCATTTAGATGCGACCAAATTGATTCCGGAAGAAATGGTACCAGTAAAAATCATTGGCAAAATGGTGTTGAACCGTAATGTAGACAATTTCTTCGCAGAAACTGAGCAAGTAGCCTTTTGTCCCTCGCATTTGCCACCTGGTGTTGACTTCAGTAACGACCCATTATTACAAGGTCGCCTGTTCAGCTATCTCGACACCCAGCTATCGCGCTTAGGCTCGCCTAACTTTGCCCAGATTCCTATTAATGCGCCAAAGTGTCCGTTTGCCAACAATCAGCAAGACGGTCATATGCAGATGCAAGTGCCGAAAACTCGCACCCTTTATGAGCCACAAAGCTTAGATGCCACTCGTCCACGTGAAAGTGTCAAGCGTGGCTTTGAGTCGTTCCATGAGCAGTTAGATGACGGTGTAAAAGGCCGCGTACGCGCTGAGAGCTTCGCTGACCATTATAGTCAGCCGCGTATGTTCTATCGTAGCCAAACGCCTACAGAGCAAGCACATATCGCTTCAGCTTATGCGTTCGAGCTAGGTAAAGTAGACACCGCACACGTTCGTACTCGTATGCTAAGTCACTTGCCGCATATCGATGAAGACTTGGCCAATCGAGTTGCGAAAGCCTTGGGAATGGAATTGCCTGAACCTGCTGATGCCGCAGCCCCAGTAGTAGATATGGCGACTTCAAAACCTCTACAAACTATCGGTCGAACGCCTAAAACTTTGAATGGTCGCTTAGTCGGTATTCTAGTAGCTAAAGGGTCAAAGCATAGCGAAATTCAGAAGTTTGAAGAAGCGGTCAATAAAGAGGGCGGCATGGTAAAAATCGTTGCTCCTAACAAAGAAGTAGAGTTGGATGACGGCACACGTATCCAAGCCGACGAGCGTTTGGCTGGTGGCCCTTCAGTATTGTTTGATGCGGTAGTCAGTATCATTATGCCGGATCAAGCCAAAAAGCTTGCAGAAGATAGCTCAGCATTAGATTGGTTCACCGATGCTTACGTGCATTGTAAGGCCATTGCTTATTGCGGGGCGACGGATGAGTTTATATTAAGTAAACTGCCCGTCCAAAAAGATGCTTTTGTCACGCCATTGGCTGATTTGGATATCTTTATTGATAATGCAAAATCTCGTCTGTGGGAGCGTGAACCAAAGGTACGTGACCTTGCTTAATTAAACCTGTTTTACTATACAAAGAATCCAGCCTAAGTGCTGGGTTTTTTGCTTTTATAACCCTACAATTATTATTCACTTAGAAAGATAGCCACAAGCGTTCACTGAATGTCACTGACTATTAGATAACGAAGGTTATAATAAAGAAAATTATATTCATTAAGGTCTGTTGAACATTCAAATATTAGGACTGCTGATCGCTAAAATTGCACCAAACCTTTTATTAAATCAGGCGTAAACCGACGATAATGTCGAGACCTTAGCTAGGTTTATAACGACGTTTTGGGTGGTTTTAGCCACTGCCAGTGCCACATTTGAATGTTCAACAGACCCTAATAAAAGTAGTCTGATACGATCAGGCTTAGGGTTAGATAATGAGTTTATGTGAGATTGTACGTCTTGATGGTTATATACAAAGCACCTATTTAGCAGTATATCCCGATAAATTGATGTTGCTAGATGGCTGTTGCCGTGCTGACGTCTCTATGGTTCTTAGTTACATTCAAAAAACGCTGCAACGTCCTATAACAGACTTGAAGGTCGTTGTCGTGACGCATATGCATCCAGATCATGCAGGAGGTGCTAGTGCGCTCAGAAAAGCGACAGGCTGCCTTATTGTTTCCGCAGATAAACCGAAGCCGTGGTATGCAGGTATTAGTGGAAAAGCTATGTATTTAACGGATATTGCGCTGGCTCATTATGTTGCTCGTCGTACACAACGTCCTTATGCAAACCTATGGTACCCAACACATCTGCGCCCTGATATTACCGTTAAGGAGGGTGATTGTATTCCTAGCTTTGAGGAGTGGCAGGTACTGGAAACACCGGGTCATACCGATCGGGATTTGTCTTTGTTTCACCTTTCAACTAGGCAAGTATATACGGCTGACTTAATTATAAAGCTACGCCATAAGTTTGTCGCTCCTTTTCCAGTTCATTATCCAAAAGCTTATGTTCAATCTCTTCAAAAAATAAAAGACTTACGTCCTTCTAACGTTATGATGGCGCATGGCTGCGAGCTGCCTATTGACGCGGCAACTTTTGACATGCTTATCGCACAAGCTCCCAAAAAGCCTCGTACTATAACCGACACCATTAAGCATAAATTAAAAGGTGGAAAAACAAAGGTCAAGGATTACTAAAGTAGAATAGCTTCTATAGGTAGTCCTCTATAAATCAGATACGATGTCAGGCTCGCTTAGTCTACTATTTGCAGTACTCTCATTCGCTTTCCCTATATCCAAATTATATCGATATAGTCAGTGAAAGTAATATCGTCGCGTTTTTAGGATATTTCAGTTATATACACTATTCTTTATTAAAACCAAATTTAAGACAAAAAAAGCCCAGCCATTATAAATAATGGCTGGGCTTTTAGAATATGGTGGGCCGACCGCGACTCGAACGCGGGACCAATTGATTAAAAGTCAACTGCTCTACCAACTGAGCTATCGGCCC
>NZ_JBEOOY010000037.1:0-13621 GCF_040309585.1 Psychrobacter sp. GW64-MNA-CIBAN-0177 | reverse complement strand
TATGCTATATATAGCGTTAGTAGCCTTCGTTTAAATTGATATTTTACTCAGGTGAGGTTGTTAATATTAGGGTTTGATATGGGGGTTTGATATGGGGGTATGAACAAAATGCCACTTTTATCTTTTTTAGTATTGACTGCTTTGGGTTCTAGTGTTTGGACAACTGTACTGACGCTTGCAGGTTACCACTTCGGCAAAAACTACGAGGTTATAGAGACTGCGTTAGCACCCTATTCAAAGATTTTTTTATCGATTGCTATAGTAATTATAATTAGTTGGTTTATTAGGCGTCGACTAACCAGCTAAAGTAGAGGCAATATGCATCCTTAAGCTTATTATCTAACTATTTATTTTTAAGAATATATTATCTTCTTAAAGCATTACTCAACCCAAATATCTTAACGTCTTCTTAACAGGCCTCTTGTTATCGTAAGGAATCAAACTCCTTACCATCCTGTTGAGAAGCCTAGTTATGTCAACCCCTCAAGCACTTAGCACTGAAATCACCAAAGCTCCTACCAAAAAAAGCTATCTAAACAGCATTTTTAATCATGAAATTAATCTTAACTATCTGATTATTATCGTTGCGCTCTATTTAGTCACTACTGCAAATTTTGGTTTTTTCGCGCAAGTGCTTAGCATTTACCCTTTTGGTAATAACGTTGGCTTCATAGTTTCTATCACAGGCTTATTGTTCGGCTTAATGTGGCTACTCATCCAATTATTTTGCTATCGTCCTATTGCTAAACCAGTGCTCATCGCTATGGTAATGATAGCGGCCGTATGTGGCTATTTTACTGACGCTTATGGCACTATTTTCGATACTAATATGCTGATCAATAGTATACAAACCGATCAACGTGAAGCGATGGGGTTGATGTCGCTAAGTTTTTTTACAAGAGTCTTTATACTAGGCATTATACCCGCAGTTATTATTGCTAAAATCCGCATAAAAAGAGTACCTATACGTCGAGCGCTATGGCAAAAAGCGTTAACCTTAACCTCATCTATCGCCTTAATAGCTGTCTGCCTACTGTCTTTTGGCGATCAATACGCCACCTTTTTCCGTCAGCATAAGATAGTCCGCAGTTACGCAAACCCTATTACTCCTATCTACTCGGTTATCAAATTAGGTACCGATTATGTTGAGAAACTTCGTCGTCCTGATACATTGACCCTGCATGCGACAGATGCCAAACGTATAACTCCTACTGCTGGAACTAACGCAGCAAAGCCTAAACTCATGGTATTTGTCGTTGGTGAAACAGTACGTGCTGATCATATCGGTCTTAATGGCTATGAGCGCGACACTATGCCTCTGCTGACTAGCCAACCAGATGTCTATAGCTTTAAAAATGCCACCTCATGTGGCACCTCTACTGCTTACTCCGTTCCCTGTATGTTTAGCTACTCTAATCGAGAGAGTTATGACAATAATATGGCAGACTATAATGAGAACGTATTAGACACACTAAATAAGCAAGGCGTCAATGTTATTTGGCGCGACAATAATTCGAGCTCTAAAGGGGTCGCGGATCGAGTAACTTTTGAAGATTATAAGACGGCTGATGTCAATCCAAATTGTGATGAGGAGTGTCGTGATATCGGTATGCTTGACGGTTTTGATACTTTAGTTAAGTCAGATACAGGAGTAACAGCAGACGGCTCTGCTAAAGACACCCTTATTTTATTGCATCAAATGGGTAATCATGGTCCTGCTTACTACAAACGTTATCCTAAGGAGTTTGAAGAGTACAAACCAGTATGCATGACGAACGAGCTTGCTAAATGCGATGATCAATCCGTCATCAATGCTTATGACAATGCTATTCGTTATACAGATTATTTCTTAAATAACGTGATTAATACGCTCAAAAAGTATGAGCAGGACTATGATGTGGTAATGGTATATATTAGCGATCATGGCGAAAGTTTAGGCGAGAATAATATTTACTTGCATGGCATGCCCTACGCTATCGCACCTGATGCGCAAAAGCAGGTGCCTGTCATCATTTGGTCGCCTACTAGCAATAATATTGATAAAAGTAGTCTCATTAGTACGATTGATCAGCCCGTGTCACATGACTTTATTACGCCAACTTTACTTAACTTTTTTGGTATTACTACCGATGAGGTAGCAGCAGCGCCAACCTTCTTTAAATCTACCCATTAAGACCTTTATCATAAGCCCTGCTAGCATTTATGCACGAGACCACTATGTACAAGATACTCATCATCGAAGACAATCCCGATATCGTCGCCAATATTTATGCCTTTTTTGAACCAAAAGGTTTTGAGCTGGACAACGCTCATAATGGCATTAGCGGCTTAACACTCGCTGCAAATAATCGCTATGACGTTATTTTATTAGATGTCATGCTGCCGGGTATGGACGGCACCAAGCTATGTAAAAAACTGAGAGAAGAGCTACATAATAAAACCCCTGTATTGATGCTGACGGCTCGTGATACGATTTTGGATAAAGTCGCAGGCTTCGATAGTGGCGCTGATGATTATCTGGTCAAGCCTTTTTCACTTATTGAGTTGGAATCACGGATTAAAGCGCTTATCCGTCGACACCAAGATGAGCATTTTGAGCACAGCTTAGCTGTCGGACCATTATCCTTAAATGCTAATGAGCACACGATTAGACGAGAAGGTACATCACTAAAACTGACACCAACAGGGTTTAAAATTTTAGAAACATTAATGAATGCGTCGCCACGAGTCGTCAGTAAAAGTGAGCTTGAGGAAAAGGTATGGGGTGAGGATATTCCAAGTAGCGATGCGCTACGGACTCATATGCATAGTGTGCGCGTACAAGTCGACAAGCCATTTGCCAGACCTATGATAATGACGATGCCTGGAGTGGGTTATCAAATTGTTGATCCCGATAAAGTGTAGAATATCTTAGTACGATTTACAGACTCAATCTGATTAAGAGTCGTCCTAGTTATACCTCCTATCCTCTTTCTACTACCTTATACTATGAAGTAAATGCCATGTTCAGCCTCGACTCTATCGCTAATAAATTTCGACTGTCATATTTTTTATTTGCCATATTACTTTGCGCTGCTTTCGTCAGTATTTTTATGTACGCTGAGACAAGGATGGAGCAAGAGTTGGTCAAAGCTCGCTTACTGCAACAGCTAGAGCTTAGTCAAGAAAAGGATGGCGATCAGCCTGTCTACACTGCAGATCCGGGCATAAAAATTTATCGCTATAATCATGCACCTGATAATTTAAAAGCTTTGGCAACCGAGACAGTGCAAGAGATGCCCGTAACCGTGCCCACCAAAGATGGCAATGTTAGAACTAATCTACATTTCTTCATCTATCAGCAAAATAAACAACGCTATGTTTTAACCTATTTAGAAGACACTGAGATGGTAATGGGGAACTACCCTGTCCTTGCCATTTTTGAACACCTAGAAGACATCTTTGCCAATGCCTTAAGAGTTGCCGTTATTTTAAGCTTACTAATTGCCGCAATATTTTCTCAGCTATCCTCTAGGCAAATTACTAAACCTTTATTAGACTTAAAAAAAGCAGTAGAAACCGATCATCAAAACTTAACCGAATTGACCCATTTGCCCTCCGAGGTTGGCGTATTAGCACGCGCTATTGATGAGAAGAATCATAAGTTTGAGCAGTATCTCAAACGTGAGCAGCTATTTACTGGAGATGTTAGCCACGAGCTGCGCACGCCTTTGACGATTATTATGGGTGCATCAGAAGTACTGGCTTCTCAATTAGAAGGCGATAGCCGTTTGAGCGAGTTTACTAATCGTATTAGTACTACAGCTAAAGAGACCTCTGAGATTATCAGCGCGTTATTACTACTCTCGCGTGCTCCTGAAAAACTGGACGCTCCGCAAACCTCTATCAATAGCATTGCTAACAATGAAGTGGAACGCTTAAAGTATTTGCTACGGTATAAGACTGTGACTTATGCAGTAGTCGCTGAACAAGAGTATTTTGCCTACGTACGACCTGAATTACTAAAAATGGCACTAGGCAACTTAATAAAGAATGCCTTTCAATACACGGATGAGGGTGAGGTAGTTATTATTATTGACGATAAAAAAATCACCGTTACCGATACTGGCTTGGGTATTCCTGAAGCGATGATGCCTCTACTCTATGAAAGGTTTGAGCGTTTAGAGCAAAAGAAAAATGATGGGCAATTAACTGATAAGTTCTCGTCAAAAGATTATACGAGCTATAAGGTTGATGGCACAGGGTTAGGTCTAAGTATTGTTCAGCGCATCATGACGCATATGGGCTGGCAACTTACCCATCAAGCTAATGCTGCAGGCGGTAGTACGTTTAGTATTTATTATAAATAAATTCTACTAATAAACAATCTTTAAAAGCCTAAGACATTACAAGTTAGCAGTACAGTTTAAAACCATTTCTTACTTTTAAAATACACAACGATGGCCACAGTCAATGTTACCATCACACCCCACAAGGCAAAGTAACCCTCATTCCATTTTAACTCAGGCATATAGTCAAAATTCATACCGTAAACGCCTACCAAAAATGTTAATGGTATAAATACCACTGACACTAAGGTCAAGGTACGTATGATTTCATTCAAACGATGGCCCTGAATTGAGAATATCAGATTGGTTTTACTATCAAGCTCAAACAACTCAAAATCAATTTCATCAATCAAATTGTTGGCTTGCTCTTTAAGTTCGGTGAAATACTTACTATCCATAGGAATAATATTAATCGTTTCCAGCTTTACAATGGTATTGCGAAGGCTCAGCGTCGCTTTCTTAAAGTTCAACATGCGACGTTTTTGCTCCTCAACCTTTTTAGTAAAATAAGGCGTTGGATTAATATTGGTCACCTTTATCGAGTCACCGTCAGCATTCAGTAATTTCTCAAACGTCTCTTCATAGTTTGCTATCAATGACTCAATCAACAGAAAAAGCAAATAATCTACTTTTTTGCTTCGAACTTGTCCTTTGCCTTCGCTTAAGCGATCACGAATCCACTGAAAATGATTATTATGATTCTCTTGCAAACTCCATAACATATTTGACGATACAACGAAAATCAATTGTTTATTATCTAGATTTTTGTCATCAGTTTTTAATACTTTTAGAGCGATAAACAGGACATTATCGAGTTCGATAACCTTATTGGCATGCTCATCATCTTGCAATAATTTAATTAAAAAATCATCAAACTGGTTCTGGATGACAACTTGCTCCATCTCATCTAACTCTCTCAATCCATAAGTATTGAGCCAAAAAACTTCGTCGCCGTGAGGCTCAAAGTTCAAAATTAAGATATCTTCGCAAGGTACTTTTGATACTGTTGAAGGTGAATAAGCGATAAGCGTCGTATTTCGTAAGAATTCGTCTGACATCCTTTTTCCTCCTATAGAAACTCCTTTAATCAAAACTTAGCAAGCCTAGTATCTAAGCCAGACATTAGATCTGTTAAACATTTAGTAGTCTTTTAAATAATGATTTAACTCAGAAAATTAAGCAATATTTATTATATCTACTCGCTAATCAAACTCTTATTTTCCGCTAAGTTTCCCCTATGTCGTCTCTCGTATTATAGATTCATACCCACAAGGTAGCTGGCAAAACCACTAATGGTGTGTCAGAAATTGATTAATACAAAGGATGACTCTTATGAAAAACTTATCAACGCTAACCAAATCAGCACTCATCGCCCTTACTATTGCAGGCGTAGGTGCAACCGCTATCGCCGCACCTGCTGCCAATACCAAAGCCGTAACTGGATCAAGTGAAGCTGTCAGCGCTATGCAAAGTAAGATCAGCTTAACGCAAGCAATCGATATAGCTAAACAGAATGCTAAAGGTGATCTAATCAGCGCAGAATTCGATTATGACGACGATGATGATAATGGCAAGGGTGCTGTAACGGGCGAGTATGAAGTTGAGTTTGTATTAAACGGTACGGCTTACGAGGTCAAGATTGACGCCAATACTGGCAAAGTTATTGAGACTGAGCAAGAAAAACTAGATAAAGAAGACATGGCTGAATATAGCGCTATGAAGCAAGCCAAAGTTACGCTAACTAGTGCTATGCAAAAAGCCACTCAAAGCGTAAATGGTAAAGTCATCGGTGTTGAGTTCGAGCTTGAAAAAGGTCAAGCTTTGTACGATATCGAAGTTGTCAAAGACAATCAGATATATGACGTGAGTATAGACGCCAATACTGGCAAAGTTCTAAGCAGCCAAGTTGACATGGAGGATGATGGTTAAAAAGTAAGCAAAGCTAAATACTAACTCTTCATTAATGGGATGCAGTAGCCAATACCTTGATAAACAAGGTGTCAGCTATTGCTTTTTTGTATATATTGAATTTTGATATTAATATTGCCCTTTTCAAATAATTTTATAAATATTTTTTATCTTAACGCTTTCTTAACAGCTCCAAGCACATACTGATACCCAAGTGCTAACCAGTGCCCTCCTACACTGGGATCATTACAACAATAAATATATCGGTGATTGCACTTTTTCTTATTTTCACTGTAACTTTAATAATCAGCAGTAGCCAATACCTTAATCAAACTCGGTATTCGCTACTGCTTTTTATTATATGAAATTCACCTTAACGCGATCTTAACATGCACTGTAATATCATTAAGACCTGCCAGCTATTCTAATCTTAATAAATACTAAGCTATCGATATGAATAATTCCAAGACTACTGCTCCAAGCCACGAACATACAAATCTTGATTACAAAAATCAACCTGTATCTGATGATACTTTTGTAGCGGATAGTTTTGCAAATGAGGTTAAAGGTAAAAAAGGGTTAGCCCGTATTGTAAAAGCTACGGGGTATTCTATAGATGGTTTTAAAGCGGCTTATAAATTTGAAGCAGCCTTTAGACAAGTTATCTGGCTCAATCTCTTATTGTTCATGGTCATTATATTTATGCCTTTTAACGTCACTGTCAAAATGGTGCTTGTGATTGCTTCGTTCTTATCCATCATTGTGGAGCTTATTAATACGGGTATTGAAGCGAGCGTCGATCATACTTCAACGGATCATCATCCCTTCGCTAAAATAGCAAAAGATGTCGGCTCTGCTGCGCAGTTTTTAGCATTATTACTGTTGTTCGTTTTGTGGTGCATGGCGTTATCAAATCTTTTATTTTAAAAGTGCTTAGATTTTTCTCAATTTAATACATTAAGTAAGGTAAGCTCATGATTTTAGAAGATAACTCATCTAACTGGATATGGCTTAAGCTTTTTTGCTTAACGATTATTGCCACTCTAACCTTTGAGCATAGCCAATTTGATATTCGTATTAGTGAGTTTTTCTATAATAATAGTCAGTGGCTTATACAAAAAGGCGCTCAGCCTTACGCTTTTATTTTTTATGATGGTCCTAAAGCATTATTAATCTTATCGGCGATCTATTTATTAGCCGTATTAATTGTCAAATATAGACGTCCTGCAAATAAACCCTTTATCGTCAATAATAGTAAGTTCAATAAATTTATTGTGACCTTATCCGTTCGTGAGATAAGTTACTTACTTATTGTTCTTACTGTAGTGCCTTCTACTATCGCGCTATTAAAAAGCGTTACTCATGTGAGCTGTCCTAATCATCTAACGTTTTTTGGCGGGGATCTACCTTATCTTAATCTATGGCAAAGCATGCTTACTAAAACTGATGCAAAATGTTTTCCAGCAGCTCATGCCAGCGCAGGATTTTCTTTGTATGGCTTAGCATTTTTACCTACTCTTTATAAGTATCGCTATCGAATATTTGAATTGGTGACTGCCTTAGGCTGGACAATGGGCCTATATAAAATGATGTTTGGTGATCATTTTTTTAGTCATACCTTAGTATCGATGTTGGTGTCTTTGACTGTAGCTTGTGCGCTGGCCAGCGTGTTTTTTAAGAGAACAGAGCATAATCATGCTTCAAATAACCATCTTCACACCAATCGCTATCAGCACTAAACCGCCCAGAGCTTCTGCCCAACTGCCGAGCCATGTTCCTGACTGGCGTCCTATATAAGCCCCTAAAACACTTAAAATAGCGGTCGTCAATGCGATGATTAAACAGGCAGCATAAGCATTAACTACCAACAGGTTTAACGTAAAGCCTGCTGCCATCGCATCGAGACTAGTCGCTATAGCCAATGACAGCAAGGTTTTATGACTTATATTGATCCGAGTATCGTCATTAACCGAACACGATTCATAAAGCATCTTAATCCCAAGAGCCACTAGTATGATAAAAGCGATCCAAGCAGCCCATTCCGCAAACCAACCGAGCATAGTAGAGCCAAGCGCATAACCAATTAGCGGCATCACCCCCTGAGCAACACCGAAGTATAATCCAATGAGTAACGCCATCTTTATAAACTGCGACTTACCATCGCTTCTATGTGTCGAGCCAAGACCGATTGCAGCCGCAAACGCATCCGCAGCGAGTGCTAACGCCAATAATAGTATCTCAAACATAATAAAACATTACTCTTTATAAGGGTTATCGAATGAGCAACAGCATTATAGCTCAAAAATATGAGTAGCTAACTGAACGCTTATTCTACGCTAAGCTTCTCCTATGTCTTATTTTGTATGATGGACTCATATCGACACCTCTGACATTTTCATTAACAAATCGTCAGTCATGAATTTCACGTACGGAGTAAATACGATGAAAAAACTATCAACCTTAACCAAATCCCTGCTTATTGCCGCGAGCGTTCTAGGTATTGGTACGCTCGCTGTTGCCTCAGGCCAAATACCTGCTATTTCAGGCGCAAAGACGAGTGATGCAGTCGCAATAGCGAAGAGTAAAATCAGTCTAGAGCAAGCCGTCGCTATTGCACAAAAAAATATAACAGGTGATCTAGTAAGCGCTGAATTTGACCAAAATGATTATATGGCAGGTGGCGAGTATGAAATCGAGCTTATCAATAATGGAGTGGAGCATGAAGTAAAAGTTGATGCCAGTAGCGGTAAAGTTCTAAAATCTAAGCAGGAAAAAATGGATCAAGATGACTTAGCAGAATATAACGCTATGAGGCAAGCACAGATAACCCTAACCCAAGCCATGCAAAAAGCAACGCAAAGTGTTGGTGGCAAAATTACTGAAGCAGAGTTTGATTTTGATAACGGTATACCCGCTTACGAGATTGAAATAGCTAATGGGATGGACATACACAAACTGGTAATCGATGGCATGAATGGGCAGGTTATCAGCAGTCAGTTAGACGATGATAATTAATATTTTAAAACTTGGTTGAATATAGCTTAACAACGGCTCTACTCTGTACACTAGTATCGATTAGAGCTTTTTAGTTTAAAGACACTATAAAAGTGTCACTATAGATAAATATTTTTTAATCCTAATAGCCACACAATAAGGATATCTTATGCGAGTATTGGTAGTCGAAGATGACTTGATGATTGGCGAGAGTCTGAGTGAGGCTTTGCAAGATGAAGCTTATACGGTTGATTGGGTTAAAGACGGTCGTCAAGCCATACTGACATTAAGGGTGCAACCTTACGACATCATCTTATTAGACTTAGGTCTACCAGAGGTTGATGGTATGGGCGTGTTGACCGCTATTCGCGACGCCAAGATTGAAACACCGGTGTTGATACTCACCGCGCGTGATCAATTAAAAGACAGAATCGCAGGATTAGACTCAGGGGCTGATGATTATGTCGTCAAGCCTTTCGAGTTAGCAGAGGTTTTTGCACGCATGAGAGTGCTTATTCGCCGTGCACAAGGCAAGGCTGACAATCAAGTGACGGTTGGTAATCTCAGTCTAGATACCGCGCACAAACGGGTCATGATGGATGGTAGCCCTATCGATTTAACCGCAAAGGAGTACATGCTCATCACTACCTTTATGTTGTCACCTGAAAAAGTCATGTCCAAAAATGAGCTTGAGGATTCGTTATATGGCTGGGGCGGCGAAGTTGAAAGTAACGCCATTGAGTTTTTGATTCATAGTTTACGCAAAAAGGTCGGACAAGATAGAATCAAGAATGTCCGTGGCCTTGGATGGTATATCAGCAATGCCTAAATTCCGTAACCTCTTTAACTCATTACAGTTCCAACTTATATTTTGGTCTGTTGTGTCATTATTGCTACTAGCAATAGTGGCGGGTGGTTATGGATTTTGGTACAGCTATAACGAGATAAACGACTTTCAAGATGACAATTTAAAAAATACTGCCGCACTATTAGAGCAGTCGCTTAATATTAGTGGTTTAAATAGTAATACAGCTCATTTAGACAATGAAGAACATGCCAGCAGCAACATTCACTTTGATACCGATGATGATGATGGTGCTATCACCGTTGATATAGTCATACTCTCCGCCTCACTTAATAGCAGGGTACAAGATTATCAGAACGATCCAAGCGATGACGAACATGATTACTCAGCGCCTATACCGATAGCTTTAGTAAATAGCATTCCACAAGGAATAAGCGATCAAAACATTGACGGTCATTCTTGGCGAACCTATAGAAATGATGTCAAGATTGAGTCTTTAGATACTGATGAAGAAGTGGCTCTAATTTTGCGCCAACAGACAGATTTACAGGATGATTTAGCCAAAGCTAGTGCCTTACAGTCTTTTTTACCCCTTATTATCGGTATAGCATTATTACTGCTTTTACTGCCTTTTATCATGTGGCGCATGATGAAACCTGTGCGTCAATTGCATTATGAGATAAGCGCACGTAATGAGAATGACCTAAGTCCTTTATCGATTGGTAAACTGCCCTCTGAATTGCTGCCACTAGCCGAATCGTTAAATAGATTATTGGCTATAGTCAAAATCAGTATTGAACGTCAGCAACGCTTTATCGCTGATGCTGCCCATGAACTGCGCTCGCCGCTGACTGCCATCTCATTACAATTACAACGATTACAGCGTATTAGTAATGATAACGTTATGTCGGAAGGCCTCGATAAACTGGCTATTCGCTTGAGGCGTAATCAAAGTTTGGTTGAGCAATTATTAACGCTCGCTCGTGCTGGTAATATCAATACCGAGCTTGGTACCGAGACAACAGCAACCAATGTTAAATCTATTATCGAACAAGTCATAGGGTTACTCATTCCTATTGCTGATAATAAGAACATCGAACTAACTGTCGACTTACAGTCAAGTAGCAAAGTAAAGATAGATGAGACATCATTATTAATGCTCATAAAAAACCTGATTCAAAACGCTATTATTTATACGCTAGATAATGGTCAAGTCATGGTTAAACTCTATCAACTTGAGCAAAACTCAGGCAGTTTGGATAAATCGGCTTTAAATGCTCAATATAATTTTGGCTCACATGTGATTCAATCTGGGAAATTAAATGATATATCCAAGACGCTAGATAACAAATTAGTATTACAGATCATAGATTCAGGCGCAGGCATTGACCCTAGTGATTATGAGAAAGCTTTTGAACCCTTTATACGGCTTAATCAAGTGATTAGTGCAGCTGATCAATTTAGCGACAGTAAACTTAACAATAGTATAAGCGCTTCAAGATCAGATAGCGCAAGTAAGCAATCACAGGAAATAGAAGGTACAGGACTTGGGCTCTCTATTGTTAAATCAATCTGTGAGCAGGCAGGTATCGATGTCTTTATGAAGGACTCTAATTCTGAGATTTTAAACTTACATGATAATCGAGGACTTTGTATAACTTTGATCTTTTAAACTCATACATAGAAATTTTAATAGATCTAAATAGTTGCATCTTCACACTTTCTTAACATCTCTATTGATAATTTAGTGACATCTACAACGTAACATTAAATTTGTTTACTAATAGAGTGAATCTAACCATGAATACAACCTTAAACAATCAATACTCACCCACTGCTTCTAGTAACGATCCAGTGCTAAACGCTTTGTCCAAAGTTCCGGAAGTTACCCTTCTTTTTTAGATAATTAAAATCGCAGCTACTACGCTTGGTGAGACTGCGGGTGATGCTTTATCAATGTCATTAAATCTAGGATACATTGTCAGTACTGGCATTTTCGCTATTATATTTGCTATAGCAGTCGCTACCCAGATTAAAGCCAACTCATTTAATAAATGGTTGTATTGAGCTATGCTGAAGAAACCGTAGAGATAAACTTGGTAAACTAAGCACAATAACCGGAGTTTATCATGACCAATAAAATAAGAACCTACAGTACAGAATTCAAAGCCGAAGCCGTTAAGAAGATAGCAGACAATAATGGCAATATCTCAGCCACAGCAAAGCAGCTCGGCATAGCCATGCAAACTTTATCCAACTGGTACAATAAAGCCAATCAAGGCAAGCTTGCAGGGACTGAACATTACGATCCACAGCTTATGGTCATTATAGAAGAGAACAAGCGCCTAAAACGCCAGCTCAAAGTAGCGGAGGAGGAGCGCGAGATACTAAAAAAGGCCACAGCGTACTTTGCAAAGCACAGCTAGTGAAGTACGCCTTTATTGAAGATAATCAGCAGCTTTTTAGTATCACTCGCATGTGCCGTGTGTTACATGTAAAGCCATCAAGCTACTATGACTGGCTAAGCCGTGGTCTCAGCGACCAGCAGATACATAGAAACCAGTCTGAGCTACTGGTTAGAGCCGCTCACAGTGAAACTCGTGAGCGTTACGGCGTCGAGCGTCTACATGCGCATCTGAGTGAGCAAGGGCATGATATCAGCACTTATATGGTGAGACGCATCAAAGAAGAGCACGGCATCAAATGCCTGCGTCATAAGCGCTTCAAAGTGACAACCGACTCTGATCACAACAAACTTGTCTATGACAATGTGCTCAATCAGCAGTTTGATGCCAAGCGTCCTAATGAATCTTGGGTCAGTGACATTACTTATATCTGGACAAATGAGGGCTGGCTGTACTTAGCTGGAGTGAAAGATTTATACACCAAAGAGTTAGTCGGTTATGCTATCAATAAACGCATGACAGCAGATTTAGTATGCCGTGCGCTCAACATGGCCATTAAGAACAAAAGACCAAGCCAAGGACTGATTGTTCATTCTGATAGAGGTAGTCAGTACTGTAGCCACGCGTATCACAAGATTATCAAGCAACAGCAGTTTAAAGGGTCAATGAGTGCTAAAGGTAATTGCTTCGACAACGCGCCAATAGAAAGCTTCTGGGGCACATTAAAGAATGAGCTGGTATATCACCAAGACTATAAAACAAGGTTTGCAGCCATCAGTGATATCATTGGATATATCGAGCTGTACTACAACCAAACAAGGATTCAAAAGGGCTTGGGCTATAAATCGCCAAGACAGGTGTGGTTTGACTTCTATCGTCAGGCTGCGTAATTAAAATCTCCCAAGTTTGGTTCTACGGATTTGACGGCAGGGGTCATCTCTTTAATTGATAGCGAACTTTGCTAGGTGTAATGCCTGAAAATCCCTTAGGGTTTTTACTAAAGATTTGAATAAGAGGTTGGCGAGAGTTTAAAATATCATCTATGGGAAACTGCTCAGAGGGATATATAACATTATGCAGTGAAGCAAATTCTTTTATATATTCAATACCCCACTCTCAACTTGAAATAAGCAAATCAAACTGAAGAGGCGGATTACCAAGTTTTTTGTTGAGTACAAAGC
>NZ_JBEOOY010000036.1:0-17317 GCF_040309585.1 Psychrobacter sp. GW64-MNA-CIBAN-0177 | reverse complement strand
TCAAATACTCAAATACTCAAATACTCAAATACTCAAATACTCAAATACTCAAATACTCAAATACTCAAATACTCAAAATTATTTTGAGGATCTGTAATAACCTTGTCAAATAAAAATGGTCTGTTATTAGAGTTCCTCTGATATATTCTGTTTAAGTAAGAAAAATATTGATTACGTTTCAGGTTGCAGTATTTTAGCCGAATCTTTTATAAACCAATCATTATCGCAACGATGATACTAATACTAGCTTGAGCTTGATTATCAAGGCAGATTTTCCTGCGTATAGCAGGATTTGTTCTAACTATTCAAACCATTTGCTTCATCTTTAAAGGTCTCTACAACGATAGAGAAAATGTCATCCCAAACTGCCTCATTTGCTAAAAAAGGATAGTCCTTAAGTAGCTTATTACTCTTAGTGCCTTTATTTTGTAGCATACTGCGAATGATTCTATCGGCATAGCTGTTGGGCATCTCAACAATCTCTTTTATCGCCAATCGTGCATAGTCATGCTTTCTTAGGTACTGTGACTCGTTATGCATCTCTTTTTCAATAACGTGAGCAATGAGTCCTGATAAGTACTGAACGTGAGGCGTTAGATCCATAAAGCGCCATGCAGGTTGAATGAGGTGAGTGTTTTCAAAATTTAAGTTTGAGCGAATACCATCAGGGTAGGTAACTGCCTTTTTATCAAAGCTGTAATGATCACGGATTTGCTTCATAAGCGGCACAGAGACACGGTCTAAAATTTTGTCATAGGCATGACGGTCTGAGGGATGCTCAGCAATGGCTTGTGATATAGGTAGGATAATCGGCTCATGAATGATTTGGTCTCGTCTGAGGACATCATTAATCAAAAAGCGATGTACGCGGCCATTGCCATCCGCTAGCGGATGAATATACACAAAGGAAAAGGAGGCAACAGCACTACGCATCAGTGCTGATTGTCCCTCAGTCTTTTCCATAAATACCTGTAACCCTGCTAGCTTGTTAGCAATGTCATCAGCAGGTGGAGCGATATAATGCACAATTTCTTTAAAGCCATTCACCTGGGTATGCGACACAAAAACTGGTGATTGACGGACACCATACTGCTGGATAACCGTTTTGCTGCCGAGTATCTCTTGTTGCAGCTCTGCTAGTGATTCAGGATCAAGCGGAATATCGCCCTTGCCGGTACGCCGTGCCATTACATCGGCGAAACGTTCAATACGTTTTAGCTCTTTCCCTTCACCTTCTATAGTAAAACTGGCTTTACTCTCTCGTAATGTCATCCATACGGAGGCATGCATCAGTAAGTCTTGCCCAAATTCATCGTTCAGCTTGTCAACCATTGTGGCAATATCGAGTGCAGCGGCTTGCGTAAACAACTCTGTTTTCACCAGCATCGGACAGAAATGACGGGTTCCTGCTAGATTGTCATTGATACGCCAACGAGCGTTCTTTATGACATGCGCAGGGCTTGAAGCAACCTGCTTCTTAGCATCTAAAGCGTCCACATAATTACCGCCTAAATTACTCGGTACCTCTAAACGCTTATCCATAAGCCATTCATATAAGAAAGCCATTCTACGGGCATAGCTGCCTGTCGGCTCAGCGTTTACCCATGCTTGCACGTCATTTGCACCTATCTGCTTAAATAGACGAACCAGTAACTCTAAACTCAGTACTTCATGACGCATGTGAAACTGTAAGTGCGCAATGATTGTGTCCAGTGGACGCGCGGTTTCCTGATAAGTGTTATGAATGACGTCACCGTCTTTATAGGTTTGTCTGCGTCCACCGATACTGCTGCTGACATATAAAGGGGAAACCAGCTCGATGCTGGCATAACGGATAAGCCATGCTGCGCCAATAGGATCTGAGATAGGGGTATTCATTATGAGTGGCTCAAGCGATTATAGATAAGCCATTTTGCAGAAAAGCGATTATGAATGCAAGATAATGGTTATTATCAAGCCTTACTGCATTAAATCGATTTTTATATGACGTTGTGATACCTGTAAATAAAGATCAAAAGGCGTATTGAGTGGATATAATGAGTTCAAATTGAATGAGGTAAATACACCGTTCTTAACATAGCTACGTAGTAATAGAGTACCCATTTCTGTAAATAATGCGGTAATCCCCCACATCAATACTTATCAAAAAAATACAGCAATTATAAGCTAAGCATTACAACATTTTGGCAAACCTAATCGAAAGAAGGATTGCTAATAACAGAATTAGACCGATTATCCATAATGATTGTAAGAGAAATTTTTTATCATCCATAATTGAGACCATCCCAGATTCTGTGTAACTGACGTTTAGATTAAATACTTACACAAAATTTAGGAAGGTCTCTTTCAAGAGTTTAATGCAAGATTTGCATCCTAAGTTTAAAAAAATAAATTAAGAGGTTATTATGAGTAAAATGCAACCAGAATTGACATATAAGCAAATGTTTTTTTTGATTGAAGCTTTAGACTCACGTATCAAGAGCTATGAGGGACAATTGGATTCAGAAGAAACAACTGATGATGATCGATCTGATATCGAGAATGATCTTATTTCTATGCGACCTACGTTAGAATATATGCGAAATATTCTAACTCGCTATAAAGATGAATCAATAGCTAAGACCACAGTTGGATAAGAGTCTTTTAGTGTTTTCAAAATAATATAATTTGTCTAAAAACTAAGTTTTAATTCAAGATTCAAGACAATAAAAATCCGCTTAATAAGCGGGTTTTTATTGTCTTGAATAATCCATTATTATTAATAAATAAATGAATAACCCTTTGAGTATATAACGTCAGTTGGTACATAATAGTACCCATAACACGTATCTGGCACTGTGTCATCTAGAGCACCCAGAGAAACTATTCCACTGGCTAAAGAAAAGAGAGCATCCTACATTTTGTGTAATTATTGATGAAAGCCACATAGCTGTTACACAGAATATAGGATGCTCTCCATTATTAAGCTTACATGCCTATAGAATAGATACTTCTAGCCAATATGGAGGTGTTTTTCCTTTAGAAGCTTGAGAACGTGGCTGAAGAATACGCAATTCATATTTACCTGAATATGGAAGCTTGTAATAACCTTGGTTATCTAGTTCAGAGGAATATTCTCCTACATTGACAGAATCTGATAAATTCTTATTAAATAAATAAGAATCTACATTCCCTCCCGTTGTTTTAACAGAAAGCTTTTGGTTCTTTTTGGCATAAAATGTATAGGAATCGTACTTAACACCCTTTATTTTCCCATAATAGTTAGCTGAATTTGCGCCTTTTTTAAATTGAACATCAACAGTTTTAGCCACTAAATCTGAAGAGCCGGCCATTATTGTAGGGCTTATCATTAAAGCAGGAAGCGCAATTAGAATAGCAGCAGTTAAATTTTTCATATTTTAAACACTCAAGCAGTAAAAAAAACGATTTTATCTTACTGCACACTGTCAACCTTTATAGATATGTTATATTAGTATTACTAATATAGAGCGTGCGTTGGTAAGTTGCTGAATAATGCCACCTGTAACGACCCTAACTTCTAGTTCTACCGTAAACCTACCTATGGTAGTAAAAACCTGAATTTCATCACGTAAACAAAGAGAACACTGCTAAATAGTGGTGTTCTCTTATTATATTTAAAGGAAAAATTATGCGTTCTTTGCTTCTAACGACAATGTGCTTAACGGGCAGCTTAGCTCTAGTGGCTTGTAATAACCATCGTGCCGACACCACGGATCTGAGTAAGCAGCCTACAATAGAAGTGCCGGTAGCGTCAGCGGCATTTACTGCTTTTGGAAACACCGCTAAAGAAAAAATTTGGCGAATAGTGATTGAAGGAAATGAGCTAAGTATAGAGGCGAATTTCTTAAAGCCAACGACAGCAACAGTTATCGTGGTGGGTTCTGGTTCTGTCAATACTGAAGGTGTCGAATACGCGAGTACTATCAATGGACAGCCTATTGTTGTGAATATAAAAAATAACCTTTGTATCGATGACAATGGCTATCAAAATGAACTTACTGCAATATTAACTTACGCAGGCGAAGTATATCAGGGTTGTGCCGTTGCCGGTGCAATAGAAATTGCGCCCACATAGAAGATAAGCCTAACCTATGAATAAACCATTGAAAAAATTTAGCCTAGTATTCTTACCATCATTTTTGTGGGTCGTATTAACTGGGCTAGGATTTGGCTCTCAAAGTCTATCTAATTTGATTGAAATTATAGGAATTTTTATAGTATCTGTGCTGTGTTTATTTATCCCAGAACGATTTATAAAATATCAACTCCTTCTTCTAATACTCTTAATAATCACTGCCTTAGTGCGTTTTTTAACTCCATATATACCGGAATAATATTAAACCAGTTGGCTATCTGAACCGCCCCGACTATATCGGAGAGCGTTTTATTTGAGTCAGGCAACTTTGCCTGACTCATTAAGACTATCATAATATTGCTTTTCAAACTCAAAAGGTGATACATAACCAATCGTACTATGCATTATCATATGAATTACCCGCGTTCCAACAAAGGTAATAACGCCAGAATCAGCCATCTGATCAGTATAACGAATAGATAAATACTGAACGCCTCTATCACTACGATGAATAACGTCTTTTGGGTTGTTTCTGTCTGCAATGGCTTGATTTAACGCTGCCATCATCATATCGATGTTCATACGATTAGACACCTTCCAGCCAACAATACTACGGACAAACACATCTATAATAAACGCAGTATACTAATAAGGTGTTAAAAGGAGCTAAAAATGAAACTCGCAGAAGCCCTACTTATTCGTAGCGATATGCAAAAAAAACTTGCTCAAATTAAAGGACGTATTCGTAGTAATGCTAAAGTTCAAGAAGGCGATACGCCAAATGAAGATCCAAGTCATCTAATGATTGAGGCTAGTCAAGTCATTACTGAGCTATCTACTTTGATTGAACGTATTCACCGTACCAATGCAGTTGCTAAGACGGATAAAGATCAATCAATGCTGACGCTATTGGTTGAACGCGAGGCGTTGGAGATGCGCCACAAACTATTAATTGAAGCAATTGAAGCGACCGACACTGAGGCAGATCGTTATAGTCATCGTGAAATTAAATGGAATATTATGGTCTCAGTAGCTGGGTTACAAAAGCAAGCAGATGACCTGGCGATGAAACTACGCAAAATTAATATTGTCATTCAAGCCAATAACTGGCAAATTAACCTTGTTGAATAAGATTTGTAGACTACTAAATTTATAATTTTCTATTCTTATAGTCATAAATGAATAGAACCACCTATTGGAACCGATTGGGCGAGTGTCAGACCCCTTACCTACACAACAGGGGGTTGAAAACATACTGTAGTGTTTGTCATGCGTTGCGGGTAGACGCTTTTTTTACTACTTATGCCCCGAACACGTCACAGCTCACAAGGTACTACTTAGACCTTACTACCAGATACTGACAGTCGGTTTCAACTTTACGTTTAATGCCTCTTGATACGCCGATTATCAAGAGCGTCATCTACGAGTACTACGCATTTACCAAACTCAACACCCCGTGTTAAACCTCTCTAATCCACGACTCCATTCAAGTCCTCACTAGGGTACCGAACCAGTGAAATCGGTTTATCATAGGCATACTTACAATAGATTATAGGCGTAATAATAGTACGCTTGAAGTGGTTTTACTGCATTAGTCTATTTTAAACGGTCTATCAATGGGCTTAAAGGGTGATATAGCTGTTTCCACTCGGGTATACCCGAAATGAATCAGTAACTTAATGCCAGATTGAGAAGCTTTTCCTAAAAACTGTGTAACTGCTTATAATCCAATAGCAGGAGAATAAGCAATGACTACTCAATCTGACATTAAAAAACTGGCTGAGCAAATGGCCAGCAGCATGAGCAGCTTAAAAGTTTGAGAAAAAGGTGTGTTATTTAAAGTCTTATCTACTACAGCTCCATAGCTATACTGGAAGTTATTTAACCTGCGCTGTTTCTAATAAACTGCCATCTTTATCGAATAAGCAGTCGACGATAATGAGCGGAGCCGCATACAAGAGCTTGAGCGAGAAGTCAGACAGCTTAAGATAGAGAAAGATATCCTAAATGAGGAGGGATTAAGCGAAGCACTGCTTCGCCCCGACGCAAGGGGAGAGCTATGCTCGAGTGGGCTTCAGCTCTGCTGGCATCGGACAACCTCAACGTCTATCGTTGATTAAAAAGCTGGCAGAGCAGGACAAAAGATTAAGTAAGAAGAAGCTGTGTGACTTGTTTGATGAGGTTAGAAGTAGTTACTACTATGGTATTAAGACTAAGCCTATTGATGTTGAGCGAGTCAAACTCCAGTCTTTAATACGCCAAATATTCAACGACTCAAAGCAATCAGCAGGGGCTCGGACTATAGTTGCCATTTTAGCTAACGAGTATGGCATTAAGCTAACGCGTTACTTAGCGACTAAGCTTATGGGGCGAATGGGTTTAGTCAGCTGCCAGCTCAAGACCCACAAATACAAACACGCTGATGAGGCGCATAGAACCTATGACAATCTTTTAGACCGAAACTTTAACCCAGATGCGCCTAATCAAGTCTGGACAGGCGATGTGACCTACATCCGTATCAAAGGTGGCTGGTGCTACTTAGCGGTTGTTTTAGACTTGTTTGCTCGCCGTGTGGTTGGCTTTAGCGTATTCGATTCACCTAATAGCACCTTGACCGCATCAGCGCTAAAGATGGCGTCATTGCCTCTGTTGGTACCAAAGGTGATTCATACGACAATGCGTTGGCTGAAACGGTTAACGGGCTGTATAAAACCGAGGTGATTCATTATTTAAAGCAAAACTGGACTGGCGTTAACGATGTTGAACTGGCAACCCTTGAATGGGTCGATTGGTTCAACAAAACACGTTTGCATAGTAAAATTGGTTATGTGTCGCCTTTTTAGTTTGAGAGACGATACCATGATAGTCTTAGTGAGTCAGACAAAGCTGACTGACTCAAGCAATCCACTCTCCGATATAGTCGGGGCGGCTCACTCAAAAAATAGGAGCTTATAGCTCCCATTTTTATGTTATTTCTAAGTCTCTATGTTAATTTCAAGAATACTTCATCATAATGTCCGAATATAGTTAATCCAATTTGAGAGTGGTACAAGGCAGCCGAGTGCAGATGTATCTGTCATACTTCAAGCAAGGTTAACGCTGTAACGCTTTTATAGTGGATTGACTATACAGCTATATTTTTTTTATTTCTACAATATCACTTGATTCAATGAGTGATTGGATATTACCAAATAAACTTTGAATATAATCAGTGGCCATATGGATATCTAAATCCTCCCTGCTACGCCATTCTTCTAAGAAGAAATATCTACTCGAGTCATTTTCGCTAATATAAAGCTCATATTTCAAGCACCCTTCTTCTTGAAGCGTAGGCTCTATTACACTTTTTAAAAGCGTTTCTAACGTCTCTTTTTGATCTGATTTTGCCTTAAAGTTCGCAATTATTGAAATAGTCATTATTTCACCTTGAATTTGTTTTAGAAGTTTTCTAATACAATTTTGCCTTTTGACTTGCCTGATTCAAGCAACTTATGCGCCTTTTCCAAGTTTGCAGCGTTAATTTTGCCTAGATTTTGGTTGAGGGTACTTCTAATTTTTTGCTGGTCAACTAATTTGGCAACCTGTTGCAACAGATCACCTTGCTTTTCAATATCATCGGTTTCATACATTGAACGAGTGAACATCAACTCCCAATGGATAGAAATAGATTTAGTCTTAAACGGCATAATATCAAATATTTGTGGATCATCGATCAATCCAAGCTTGCCTTGTGGTGCAATCAGAGAAACTATTTGCTCGATATACGTTTCTGTATGATTGGTAGAGAATACGTATTTTGGTTTTTCAATGCCTAGTGTCTCGATTTGTGCATTTAAATCTTTGCTATGATCAATGACATGGTCGGCACCAAGTGATTCCACCCAAGATTTCGTTTCTTCACGTGAAGCTGTTGCTATAACGGTCAGATTTGTTTTTGCTTTTAGGAGTTGGATAGCGATTGATCCTACACCTCCTGCACCACCAATAATTAAAATACTGCCAACTTCTGTTTCTGGAATTTGAAACCGATCAAACAGCATTTCCCATGCCGTTATTGCAGTTAATGGCAATGCTGCTGCTTCTGCATTAGATACTGTAATTGGTTTAAGACTGATAATTCGTTCATCGACTGCTTGATACTCAGCATTACTACCATCTCGGGTTAAATCGCCAGCATACCAAACAGAATCTCCTACTTTAAACGAGGTAACTTTTGAGCCAACTTCAATAATTTCCCCAACGGCATCCCAACCTAAAATACGATTATTTGCTTCAGACGAATTTTTTCTCACTTTAGTATCAACTGGATTCACAGAGATTGCCTGAACTTTTACCAGTACATCACGCTCTTTAAGCGTAGGCTTCGCTTTTTCAATATCTACCAATGAATTTTTAAAATCATCATGGTTATTTATAATATACGATACGGCTTTCATAGATTTGTCCTCAACTTTAAAAAAATATAGGGCGTGTTGAACCTTCGACCATGGCACTGACAGCGACTATTTTTTAGGCGATTCGATGTTAAAAATAATAAGTTTAGTCATTCTAAGCGCTTATTTTTAACGATGAAGCGGCAAAAAAGAGTCCTGTCCCTGTTGTTGTCGTGAGGGCTGATGCTAAAATTGCCCCATACTGCGTTACAAATCTCGCTAAGGCATCTGCATTATCGTCGCTTTGTGCCTTGTCTGGAACAATTTTAGCGATCAGCAGTGCCTATTTGCGAATGTTCAACACGCCCTAGTAAAAATGGGAGCGAAGTGCTCCCATTTTATGTTATTCAATCATTAAAACTCTTGGCTCGTTGGGCGCAAAACAATTTCATTAATATCTACATCCGCAGGCTGTTCAATTGCATAAGCAATTGCTCGAGCGACTGAGTCAGCTGGTATGGCTTGTTTGTAGAAATCAGTAACAAACTCTGAACTCTCTTCATGAGAAGAACCGAATTTTAGTTCTGACTCAATTGCACCAGGCTCAATAGTAGTCGTTCTAATTGTTCCCCCAACTTCATGACGAAGGCCTTCTGAGATGGCTCTTACAGCAAACTTAGTACCGCTATAAACCGTACCTCCTGGACTAAATACTTTTACCCCTGCAACAGATGAGAGATTAATAAAGTGTCCAAAGTTTTGTTTTTGGAAAACAGGTAGGGTAGCTGCTATTCCATAAAGAACACCTTTAATATTAATGTCGATCATACGATCCCATTCATCAACTTTTAGCTCACTTAATGGTGCAATAGACATCAATCCAGCATTGTTTACCAATACATCGATTTGACCAAATGCGCTTAATGCCTTTTCAATAAGTGCTTGTACTTCATGTGGTTTGGTTACATCCACACCAATAAATTCAGCTTGACCACCTTCAGCACGAATGTCGTGAACAATAGCCTCTAATTTTTCAGTACGTCTAGCACCAATTACAACCTTTGCACCTTTTTTAGCAAGTAAGCGAGCAGTAGCTTCACCTAAACCACTACTTGCACCAGTGATAACAATAACTTTATTTTCTATATTATTCATACAAGTAACCTTCAACCTATCTGTCAATCATATTTGAGGGTTAAGTATTACAGCCTTGTTAGGTATAATAAATGAATAATATTATCTTTCAGAATTCCTATTTGCGGAATAATTACTATAACACAGGATTGGACATGCAGAACAAATTGGAAATGATGCGTATCTTTTGTGTCGCAGCAGAGTCTCGAAATTTTAAAGAGGCAGCAACTCAGCTGGGTATTTCCCCACAGGTAGTGACACGGGCAATAAAAGAGCTAGAAGAGCAGCGCGGAGAGATTTTGTTTTACAGGAGTACTCGACAAATTAAAATTACCGCTGATGGTGAGCGTCTGGCAAAGCAAGCACGTTTTGCGGTGGAATCGATCGATGCTTTGCTTGTAAAAGACACCAAGGAAAAACGAGATGAAATGCGTGGGACTGTCCGTCTTACTGTGTCGTCTGTGTTAGGGCGTAAAGTGGTAGTACCTGCACTAGCAGAATTTGCCATACGTTATCCAGATATTGTCGTGGATTGTGTGCTAACAGATTCACACTCGGATGTGATCGATGAGCGGATAGATATCGGGATCAGATTTGGATTTTTGCCGGACAATCGATATGTGGCAAGGGAGTTGGCTAAAGTGAAATTTTATTCTGTGGGTACGCCAGAGTTAATTGATAAGGTTGGAATGCCCAAAAAAATTATTGACCTTGATAAATACCCTCTAACAGCACTAGTCGATCATAAAACAGGGCGTTACTGGCCATGGACATTCACCGAAAGTCGAAGCTTTACGCCATCAAAACCTCGTTTTATTACAGATGATCTAGAAGCTGAATTTCAAGCTATTCTCGCTGGAGTTGGATTCGGACACATGCCTGGATTTCTAGTTTTGCCGTGGCTTAGGAGTGGTAAGCTCATTCATATACTTCATGAGGAGACCTCTCCCGTTTGGCGCCTGTACTTATATCGTCCACAGCGGGGCCCGACACCTTTGCGAATCCGAGCATTGTTTGATTACTTAGTGGAAGTGCTGGGCCGTATAGAAACCTGAATCAGATAAGACCATCATGTATTTAGAGTAACTACAATTTTTCCTATTTGCTGATTTGATTCAAGATAGCGCTGAGCGTCATGCATGTCCTCAAAGTTAAAGCAACGGTCGATCACTGGACGAAGATATCCTGCACCTATACTGCTAAGAATAAATCGTCTGGCTTGCTCCCTTAGAACAGGGTCATGGAGAACCTCAAGGAACAAAAAACCTCGCATGGTTAAGCTCTTGCGTAATGCAACTTTAAGGGGAAATGGTGTGATCTCCGGGCTAAGTGCACCATGCATAACCATAGTTCCTCCCACAGACATCGCTTTTGCAATCTGCTCAATATGTGGCCCTCCTACAGCATCGAAGGCGACATCAAGATGTTCTCCACCTAAACGTAAAACAAGCGCCTCATACAAATCGGGTTCATCTTCACTGGCTATAACATCTTTAACACCGAGATCCAGTAAACGTTGCTTTTTCTCTATCGTCTGTGTACTTGCAATGACCTTAGCACCCGCTGCTTCAGCTATCTGTATCGCAGCTAGTCCTACGCTACTTGAAGCTGCTGTGATCAAGATCGTTTTTCCTTTCGATAATCCACCAGCATGGATTACACCACCCCAAGCCGTCAAATACTGCATCCAGATTGAAGAAGCTTCTTCCCAGCTTAAATTATCAGGTTTGTGAACTAAAAAAGTTTCTGGAATCAGAAGCTTGTCCGCATATGTCCCATATTTGGCTAGATTGTCAGTCGGAAGAATCGATACTGCATCTCCTGGAGAAAATTGGCGTACACCTTCACCTATCGCAAGAACTATGCCTGCTCCCTCATATCCCAGACGAGAAGGGAATACTGCCTTTTGAATATAAGTACCACGCCGAAACATTACATCAGCCCGGTTGAGTCCAATCGTTTTCATCTGTATTAGAACTTCTCCTGCGGCTGGTAAAGCAACAGGAAGTGTTTCTAATGTCAGAACATCTGTATCTCCAATACAATTGAAGCGCCAAGTCTTGGCCTGAAGTGCGTTAAATGACATCGATAACTACCTTAATATTAGCAGAGCGATCTTGAACAGCATCATGAGCCTCAATCGCTTGGTCTAGAGTAAAATGACGAGGATCAACAATAGCACGCAGTTTACCTTCCTCAACGAGACGAGTCGCGGTCTTAAGGACATCACCATGATGAGAACGGCGATTGCCTGTTAACGTCGGCATTAGGACGAATACGCCAGACACTGTGGCACACCGTAGAGATGAATTCGCTAAATTATGATTGCCAAATGCAGCACAGCTGGTGATGTGGCCATAGTGAGTCGTCATGGAAAGTGAAGCTTCGAGTACTGGACCACCCACAGTGTCGTAAACAATATTAAAACCTTGACCCTCAGGGCTTGCAGCAATAATGTCATCGGAAGATGCTGTTGTGTAATCGAGAGGTATTGCACCGAGTTCTGAAATCAGTGATTGATCAGCTGTACGAGCAGTCGCCCAAACATTTGCATCAAGTGCTTTTGCAAGCTGAACCACCATATAACCAACGCCACCAGCACCACCTTGAACCAGTACAGTTTGCCCTGGTTGGACCTTCGCATTATCCACTAAACCTTCCCAAGCGGTGAGGAACGTCAATGGTAGTACTGCTGCCTCGCGCATAGAGATATTCCGTGGCTTTAATGCGATCAGATCAGCATCTGCTACAACATATTCTGCTAAAGATCCTTGAAGACCACGAACGCCACCAATCAGACCGTAAACTTCATCTCCGACGTTGAAGTGGGTGACACCTTCACCAACAGCAGTTACAACTCCAGCCATATCCGTTCCCAACACGGCAGGAAGCTCTGGCATAGCATATGTTGCTTCACCAAGACGAATTTTATAATCAATAGGGTTTACACCACTCGCATGAATACGTACTAGAACTTGCCCAGCCTCTGGTTGAGGTATAGGGAGTTCTACACGTTTAAATTCATGATCACCAAAATTTTCTAGGATAAGCGCATTCATCATCTTATTCATAGTTGTTCCTTATTCTTAACTGGGGGATGATATGCACAATACCAAAGTAAATTAATCCAATAAATGATATTTATAGGATTTAATAATTCCTAAATAATGAATAATAAATATTATCTGCTCACTAAAGAAGTGGGGTTCAGCAGATGCTTACCAAAAAAGAGATCTACACAGACCTCTTTTTTATTTGGGTTTAATACGTGAAATTATTGCTGAGTGCCATCTTCACTCAGCATTTGCCCTGTGTGCTTTGGTGTAATTAAAGGTGCAGTCGGACGCGGTCCTGTATATTGCAAGCCGATACCAGCATAGACATCATCTGCTGCAGTTTCAGTTCCAAAACGTTCTTTGTCTAGTTCTCGGATTTCTTGGCTAATTTCTTCAACATCACTCTGGTCAACACCCAGTTCTTCTAAAATTGCACCGCCAAATAGCATTGCCGACTCGAAGGTTTCGCGTATCATGTAATCCACATTTTGTTTTGCTAAATGCAGCGCATGCTCACGGTCATAAGAGCGAACCAGTAACTTGGCCATAGGAAATTCATGTTGCACCAACTCTACAATCTTATTCGTCGTTTCTTTGTGGTCTACGCAAACAACAATTGCTTCAGCCGTATCTGCTCCAGAGGCATGTAAAATATCTAAACGAGAACCATCGCCATAATAAATTTTAAATCCAAATCTTTCAGCGTTTTGAATCATATCGATATCATTATCAATGATGGACACATCAATGCCTCGAGCAAGCAGCAATTGACTGGAGACTTGTCCAAAACGACCGAAACCAATCATCAGGACTTTTCCAGAAAGTCCTTCAGCAATACGGATATTTTCCAAAGAAGTTTGTTCTGTAGTTTGGGTAAAACGTTTAAACAGAATGCCTATGATGGGGGTCAAAATCATCGACAAGACTACAATCGCATTCAGGTTTGAGCTTTCATCAGCACTAATGATTTGAGCACTCAAGGCGGCAGCAAAGAGTACAAAAGCAAACTCCCCCCCCCTTGAGCCATTAGTAATGCGCGATCGAGTGCTTCAGAGTGTGAACTTTTGGTCAGGCGTGCAATCAGATAAATTATGGATGCTTTGACAAACATCAGCACAAGTACAGCACTTAAAATTAACATCCAGTTATTTTTTATGACGTCAAGGTCTAATGACATGCCTACGGCTAGAAAAAATAATCCGAGCAATATGCCACGAAACGGTTCAATATCTGCTTCAATCTCATGGCGAAAAGTGGATTCGGAGAGTAATACCCCTGCAAGGAATGCCCCCATTGCCATCGATAAGCCACTGACTTGCATCAGTAATGCTGCGCCGAGCACCACCAAGAGTGCTGCTGCAGTCATGACTTCACGGGCTTTGGCTACGGCTAATAAGCGAAATAAAGGATTAAGCAACCAATAACCTGCAGCGATTAAACCTACAATTGAAATTAAACCAATTCCGATGCTCTGCAAACGCATAGAAGTACTTTCAACAACATGATTCGGTGCGATAAAAGCGACAATTGCCAATAAAGGGACAATCAATAAATCTTCAAACAGCAGGATCGAGACAATTTTTTGTCCTCGTGGTTGAGCAATGTCTCCACGATCTCCCAAAAGTTGCATAACAATTGCAGTCGAGGTGAGTACAAAGCCTGCAGCACATACAAAACTCACCTGCCAAGAATAGCCATAGGCCAAGCCTACCGCCATTAACCCCAATGAACAGGCACTAATCTGTAATGTGCCTAATCCAAAAATTTCTTTTCTTAAACTCCATAAATACGATGGACGCATTTCTAGTCCAATCACAAACAGATACATCACAATACCAAGCTCAGCAACATGCAGAATAGACGCAGAATCGTAGAAAAACGCTAGTCCAAATGGACCAATAATTAATCCTGCAATTAAATATCCCAATACCGAGCTTAATCCTAGGCGCTTGATTAAAGGGACTGAGATCACTGCCGCTGTGAGCAGTATGACAGGGGATAGAAGGCTGATAGATGTGGCTTCTGCACTCATATATTTCTCAGATTTTGTATAGAGTCTGTTGACACTTCAAGTATAGAAAGTAGATTCAAAACACAAGTGCAACAGGTTTGTAGTTAGTTGAAACAGTTATTCACTATACCCGAATTTCAAGTAATCAATGGGATAGTTTTATCACTGCATTTAAAGACTGGCAGCAAAGTATTGGTAAGCTTTTCACTATAGGTATTGAGGGAAATAATTGTAAAGTAAGGCATCGGATTAGATGTGTTAGTTCAGTATTGAGTGTGGCTTTAGCAAGAATACGGATATTAGGGCGTGTTGAACATTCGCAAATAGGCACTGCTGATCGCTAAAATTGTTCCAGACAAGGCATAAAGCGACGATAATGCAGATGCCTTAGCGAGATTTGTAACGCAGTATGGGGCAATTTTAGCATCAGACCCAACGATAAAAGCAGGGGACAGAACTCTTTTTTGCCGCTTCATCGTTAAAAATAAGCGCTTAGAATGACTAAACTTATTATTTTTAACATCGAATCGCCTAAAAAATAGTCGCTGTCAGTGCCATGGTCGAATGTTCAACACGCCCTAATGCTTCTCGCAATATTCTAGCGGTAGGACATACCACTTTGTCTGTGGAGGAAAGATGCGGTAAAGGTCGCTTTGTGAAGCAGAAAGCATGCCTAAATCCGTGAGGAAGTCGCCTAAGAGCTTTTGCTTTTAAAATCCCTGAGAAACCTGTTTCGTAAAGAGTTAGTCGAAAGTGGAGGGGGTATGTCAGAAGTTTAATTTTATAAGTTATTGTAAAGATTCGGAAAGTTAATTATGGCATCCAGTTGCAGAGCCAATAGTGACTTCATTTAATCTCAGCATACTTTTTGAAACACTACCTAAATTTTTAAGGTTTATAAAAAATATTCCTTTTTTATACTATGGGGTACATTAGTATTAATGCTAGAAATAAGGAGGTCTGATGCCTAATCAGGTTGAAGACAAAAAAAAGATTCTTCTACGTGTCAGAAAGATCAAAGGTCAGACGCAAGCGATTGAAAAAGCATTAGAAGACAATGTAGAATGTGGTGCAATTCTGCAACAATAGCATTATGTCGAAATAAAAACCCAGATTTTGGCTCAGATATAGGAAGTTTTTTAACTTTTATACAACAAAACTTTCTGACATGCATACATTAGCAATGTCAGAATCAGTTTTCATTCTAATCAATTGTGGAGTTTTAGTCATGCTTAAAACAGCTTTATATGTCCGTCTTGAAGCTAAACCGGGTAAAGAAGACGAAGTGGAAGCTTTCCTTAAAGCCGGTTTACCTATTGTAATGGAAGAACCTGCGACAGTTGCGTGGTTTGGCCTACGTCTTGGACCTACAACATTTGGTATTTTTGATGCATTTCCTGATGAGGCGGGTCGCCAAGCACATTTATCTGGCAAAGTTGCAGCTGCTTTGATGGATCAGGCCGATGAGCTATTTTCAGAGCCACCGTCTATTGAAAAAGTAGATGTTTTGGCTAGTAAACTACCAGCTCATACCGACGCTTAAATGTATGAGGGTGCTGCCTGAAATTTTGAATGAAAGGCAGCACTTCAACCCTGTGAGGTTTGTTAGAGGCTTTTTATTCAAGTTGGGCTACTTTATTTAATGGCTTAATCTCATCATTTACATGGGTCAAGATCCAAAACAGGGTAAATAAACGAATGCACCTATGTACATGCTTTATATTGAACCAATATATCTAATTTACTGTCGCATTTGTACATCTGCTAAACCGTGCCAATCTGCTTTCTAATCTAATATTTCCGCTACAGCCCATATTTTACGGACAAAAAAAAGCCCCAATCTTAAGATTGGGGCTTTTCGAATCTGGTAGGCGTAATCGGATTCGAACCAACGACCTCTACCATGTCAAAGTAGGTCGACTAAAACACATATTATGACGATATCTTACATGTACCTAGATTATTGACCTAAAGATATTATACGATTGAATAATCGCGATGTAAATTATAATCTAATAAAATTTAACTCGTATTTAGGCACTGTATTTTTATAGTATTTTTACCTCTACTCTATTGTTGGATTAGACCAAAAATATTGAAAGTGAATGCCTAAATGATAAGTAAGTAGAGCCTTCTCATGCTTGATATTCAGAGAAAGGTGACAGGAGGGCTAGCTGCTGCTTTTGAGATTGATACAGTAATGGAGACTATTCAGTCGGTGATAGTATTAAATGTCTATAGTTTGAAGACCAAAAAATAGACTATGGTCCAGCCTATTTTCTACAGTGATGAAAGGATTAGTTACTACAAGATTTAATGATTTGATAGAGAAGGACATGATGCAAAAATCTGAGGCTTCAGGACGTAATACGAACTATGAGTTAACTCTAGAGAGGTTTTATAATGGGTTCAAGTCTATCGTGTTAAGACAAGGTATATGAACAAACTCTTGTTAATACGTTTAGCTTACCAAGTTTAGGTGTACGGTTGCTTCAGCATAGCTAAAACATCCTTTGAATCTCAGACTCAAAGGATGTTTTAGATTAATACAGCAATTATTAATGGCATATCGAGCCTTTCCCAAACTTTGTGTAACTGCTTATAATCCACTAACCGGAGAATAAGCAATGACGACTCAATCTGACAT
>NZ_JBEOOY010000035.1:0-17710 GCF_040309585.1 Psychrobacter sp. GW64-MNA-CIBAN-0177 | reverse complement strand
TATTCTTGGTCGAAAACAATAGATTAGTGAGGTGCTCTTCTTTTTTCAATCACTTTTAAAGTTGAGAGTGGGGTATGTTTACTAAATTTTTAGCTCTGTGTGGATTATTAGCTTTCTCTGTGCCTTGTTTCCCTGAGGTTGTTCAAGTGAACACTTCTGAACCTCCCAGTATGTCGCTTGGTACGGTTATCGATATGTCTGATATGGAGTCAGTTCAAGAAATTATTCTCGGTAAAGGGACACTGCTGCTCGCTAGGCCTCTTATTGCTAGTGCCAAGATTTTGAGAGATGCTGAGACTGGCATGAACCACTACACTG
Organism: Psychrobacter sp. GW64-MNA-CIBAN-0177; assembly: GCF_040309585.1. Lineage (NCBI taxonomy): Bacteria > Pseudomonadati > Pseudomonadota > Gammaproteobacteria > Moraxellales > Moraxellaceae > Psychrobacter > Psychrobacter sp. GW64-MNA-CIBAN-0177. The sequence goes on along the minus strand of NZ_JBEOOY010000035.1, from coordinate 17,392 downwards.
CTTTGATTGCCTATGATCTTTCTACTGAAGGTGTGAAGGAATTGGAAGCCAGGCTTTTATATTTTCAATGTCCTATTAGCCGTCATACTTATGTAGATCGTTCTGTTCCTTACTATGAGGTGCTTGATGGGAAGAAGGTCATTGTTGGTTCTGCTGTTAAGATAGATACTGTGGCTAGAGAGTTTCTATCTCCAGGGTACTATAGGTTCTTACCTTTGCCTAAGGATGAGAAATTTGCACTTGATGCAAGTTTTCCCATGGCTGGGGAAATGAACCCACCTCCTGACATTGAAATAATGTGTGCTCAAATTGAAATTGCTCATCTTAAACATTTGCAGTCTGAGTTAAATAGAAATGCTATCTTGAAAGAGTTTGGTGTGTCAGAGTAATTCTCTTTCAAATGGCCGATAATAGGTTTTTTCTCATTGTCCTATAACGGCAAGTTACATTTAATCAGTCGCCTGCAATTAGAACTTTTCCTCTAAAAGCAGGATTTTAGCTTTAATTATCTTATAACGTTATCGAAATATTTTATTATGGCTATCTAACCAAAACGTCGATTAAACTCAGATTCATTCATGAATAATAGTATGATTACTTCGAAAAGAGAAATTATCGCTGGTATAAATGTCCAACAGAACAATAAATATAAAATACCCCAAAAAACTTGATTTAAATAAAATTTATGTATCCCAAAACCTCCTAAGAATAAAGCTAACAATATTGCAACGCCTTTGCTTTTTCTACTACTATCTACCCGTACGATAGTAGTATGGTTTTGAGTCGGCAAAGGAGGTGGGACAGCTCTAAAGGGTGCAGGTTTAACAATAGGAAAGCCGCAATTATTACAAGAGGCGCTTTGATTACTAATCGACTCAGAGCATTCAGGACATTTAATTAAAAACTTCATTTTAGAAGTTGGGAATCCACAATTAGTACAAGACACGCTTTGGTCGCTAATTTTATGTGTGCATTCAGGACAATTAATAATTGCCATATTTATTCCTGTATTTAGCTAATAGATGGCTTATTCCCATAGTCAAAATTGACTATATTTGTTCTGTCTAATTCGCTTCTGGGCTTATTTTGATACATTACTTACAAAGAACACCGATTTGTATCTACTAATTTCACTCATCTAGTTTATCTTGCATACAATTGGCACGCTCAATTGCCTTCCACTGACTATATTCCGGATCGTCCTTCCCTAGGTAAGCGCTGTTTACTTTTATAGCTTGTTCACATATTGCTCGCTCATCACTTTTTCTACGGGCTATGTCTCTCTCTCTCTTTTATCGTCCGCTGCTTTATTAACTACTTTTTCGTTGTAAGGTTCTTTTGTTTCTATTGGTGTTTCCCGTACTTTATATTCTTTCTCACTACCCGAGGGGGCATTTGATAATAAAACTTCCCTCGGTCTTGCTTCTACTGATATCACTGGCTCTGGCTTGAATTGCTCCCATGTTACCTTTTCAACTACTTCGTTCTTTGGAGCTTCTAGCGTTACTATTTTCTCAACTACTTCATGATGTTCTATGTTTTTTGACACTACTTTTTTGGTTGGACATATGAAGTTAACAATATCTTGATCTGTCCAATCCGGTGTTGGCGTATACCAATCCCCTAGGTCTGCTGATGTTAAGACCTCAAGATTATCTGATGAGGTTTTTCTTATCTTATCGTTTGCGCAGTCAATTTGCATTTCTCCATAAGCATCACTCTCGTTCCCTCTACGTGCATACTTAACATTTTCAATGCCATAAGATGCAAAGTGAGAGATGAGGAAATAGCGCCCATTTTCACCTGAACCAGAAAGTAACATTGGTATCTGTGTTAATGGAGAATCAAATACTGATTCTTGGACTTGTGGTGATTCTTTATCAGGTTCTGACTGCACTTCATTGTATTGTCTTGCTTTTTCTGTATAGCCATCATAAGCACTTACAAGCCAAAAGCCGATAAGAACTATAATAATGATTAGGAAGATAGTTGCGCCAGAACAGCCACTATTCTTTTGTCTTTGGCGACTATCTGCTAGTGAGCTACTGTTATCTATCTGTTCTGAAGGAGTAGGGAAACCACAACTAGGACAAGAGAGACTTTGATCACTAATTTTTTTAGAACATTCAGGGCAATTAATAAGAGCCATTTTTTTTCTACTTTATCTTCATGTGCAATATCCCGAGCACATTTCTGCAAGGTTAAGTACTAGAAAGTTGCTTAAATTTTTGGTAAATAAGATAAGGATTATAACTTATCAGTAATGTTTGAGCAACAAATGTCAAGATTTTATACTCTATAAAATAGAGTTTTTAAAGTCTATTTTATATATCATCACCAACAAAAAAGGCCACTCCCTAAAGAGTAGCCTTTTATCAATTATTAATTAATTAACTAAATTGTATTAGCTCACTTCTTTTAACCCTTGCTTAAGCATCGGCTTCAAGAACTCACCTGTATATGAGCCTTTTACTTCTGCAACTTCTTCAGGCGTACCTTCCGCGATAATCAGTCCACCACCTTTACCGCCTTCAGGGCCAAGATCAATTACCCAATCGGCGGTTTTGATGACGTCAAGATTGTGCTCGATGACCACGATAGTATTGCCTTTATCGCGTAAGGTATGCAGGATATGCAGCAACTTATCGATATCATGGAAATGCAAACCAGTGGTAGGCTCATCCAAGATATACAGCGTCTGTCCGGTATCACGCTTGGCAAGCTCACGTGCTAGTTTAACACGTTGGGCTTCACCACCTGATAGCGTTGGCGCAGACTGACCGAGGCGGATATAGCCAAGACCGACATCCATCAACGCTTGCAGACGACGATAAATCGCGGGAATGGCGGAGAAGAACTCAGTCGCATCTTCGACGGTCATATCGAGCACGTCGGCAATGCTTTTGCCTTTATAATGAATCTCTAACGTCTCGCGGTTATAGCGCTTGCCTTCACAGGTATCACACGGCACATACATGTCAGGTAAGAAATGCATCTCAACTTTGATAAGACCATCACCCTGACACATCTCACAGCGTCCGCCTTTGACGTTAAAGCTAAAGCGACCGGCTTTGTAACCACGGGCGCGTGCTTCTTGCGTTTGCGCAAACATCTCACGTACTGGTGTAAAGACACCGGTATACGTCGCTGGGTTTGAGCGCGGCGTACGACCAATCGGACTTTGGTCGATATCGACCATTTTGTCCAAATGCTCAAGACCAGTGATGCTGTCATGCTTATCAGCGATGAGTGTTGACGCATTATTTAACTGGGTGGCCGCAAGTGGCATTAAGGTACGGTTAATCAAAGTTGATTTACCAGAACCCGAGACGCCAGTGATACAAGTCATAATTCCGATTGGCAGGGTCAAATCAACGTCGTGTAAGTTGTTGCCGGATGCGCCTTTTAGCTCAATAGTCATAGGGACTTTTTTCGGCTTAGCTTTCCCTTTAACTTCCATATCGATAGTTTTGGCTTTACGACGAATGCTTGGAATCTCAATTTTTTTCTTACCAGACATATATTGTCCAGTCAGCGATTCTTTATTGGCCATGATGTCATCGACCGTACCTTGAGCGATGATATGACCGCCATGTACGCCCGCGCCGACACCGATATCGATGACGTGATCCGCTTGACGAATGGCGTCTTCATCATGCTCAACGACCAACACCGTATTGCCCAAATCACGCAAGCGCGTTAGAGTTTTTAATAAGCGATCATTATCGCGCTGATGCAGACCGATTGATGGTTCATCAAGGACATACATCACGCCCATCAGACCCGCGCCAATTTGGCTGGCAAGACGAATACGTTGCGCTTCACCGCCTGATAAGGTTTCGGCAGAGCGGGCGAGTGATAGATAATCAAGACCGACACTGACAAGGAAGTTTAAGCGCTCGTTAATCTCTTTAAAGATTTTTTCCGCGACTTCGCCTTTATGACCGCCAATCTTTAGCGTTTTATAATAGTCAGCAGCATCACCGATAGACAGCTTAACGATTTGGGCGATGGTTTGATCATCAACGCGGACATTGCGTGATATCTCATTTAGTCGAGCACCATCACAGACGTTACAAGTGGTATCAGCTAAATATTTAGCCAGCTCGTCACGCACAAGATTGCTCTGCGTTTTGGCATAACGACGCTCTAGATAAGGTAGCACGCCTTCAAATGGTACGGTTTTATTGGTTTTACGACCGCGCTCATCGGTAAAGTTAAAAGTTAACTTTTCTTTGCCAGAGCCCTGCATGATGAGATCTTGCTGCGCTTTTGGCAGGTCTTGCCACGGTGCATCCATATCAATTTTGAAATGATTGCAGACGGTAGAGAGCAGGCCAAAGTAATAGGCGTGGCGCTTATCCCAACCGTTAATCGCCCCTTGATTGAGGGATTTTTCATGATGAGTAATCAGCTTCTCGGCTGAGAAATACTGACGTTTACCGAGACCATCACAGCTTGGGCAAGCGCCATACGGATTGTTAAAACTGAACATGCGCGGCTCAAGCTCAGACACGGCGCGATCACAAACAGGGCAAGAATGCTTGGCTGACATGACTTGGTTTTCATCGCCGCCTTCTTTTGGATTGCCATCCATAAAGTGTAGCGTCACCAAACCTTGGCCTAAACGTAGAGCCGTCTCCAAACTTTCAGCGACACGGTTGCCTAAGTCATCACGGACTTTAAAGCGGTCAACGACGACTTCAATCGTATGCTTTTTCTTTTTATCGAGCGTTGGTAGCTCGTCGGTATCGTAAACATCGCCATCGACGCGTACGCGCACAAAGCCTTGCCCAATCAATTGCTCAAGCAAAACCGTATGTTCGCCTTTACGCTCACGAATGACTGGCGCCAGTATCATCAGTTTAGTGTCGTCCGGCAACGCCATCACTTGGTCGACCATTTCGGTCACCGACTGCGCAACCATTGGCTCGCCATGCTCAGGGCAAAACGGTGTACCAATGCGCGCATAGAGCAGACGCAAATAGTCATAAATCTCGGTAATCGTCCCAACCGTTGAGCGCGGGTTATGGTTGGTTGATTTTTGCTCGATAGCAATCGCTGGCGATAAGCCCTCGATACTATCGACATCTGGTTTTTCCATTTGCGAGAGGAACTGACGTGCATAAGCGGAAAGACTTTCAACATAACGGCGTTGCCCTTCAGCATAAAGCGTATCAAACGCCAATGAAGATTTACCAGAACCTGATAAACCGGTGATTACCACAAATTTATCGCGTGGAATGTCTAAATCGATATTTTTTAGATTGTGCGTACGTGCGCCGCGTATTGCAATATGGTCATGTGCCATCGGTGATAGGTTTCCTATTTGCTAAAATGGTATTCGAAATGAGTATATATAATGTTAAGAAAGACTGGTTATGTCACTGGCTAGATCATGGTTTTAAATGGGTTGTTGCTTTTGTACAATGAGCATTTCTACAGAAATTCTGATTTTTATTAATATCTGATTTTTATCGGTCAATGTTGGTTGTTATTGAAATTTATTATTAGTAAACATTGAAGGGCGCTTTCAAACCGTTGCTAGTCATTCAACTGGTATTTAATGGCTAGTGGTATTTAACAGCCAAATGCATAAATTACAAGTAATAGACTAGCCTGATAATAGTGAATTTATTGGCCAAATGACATGTTTCGATTGTCGTTGTTTTATATAAATAGTGGTCGCTATACAATGATTCTGTCAGGCGAGAATGTCAGCGACGTTTTACTTTATTGTCATGATAGGCGCATTATTCAAGGTGCGATGACGCATCAGATGCACTTGGTAACAAAATTGTCGAGTAAAATGAATGAAGTGATCTCATATAAGCAGCATAGCGAGGCGAGCCGCATAAACCTCTAACTAAAAAGACATGGACAAAAACTGGTAGGAAGGTAAAAGTCTCGGCAACCAAACGGTGAATGTTTTATACTGTGGGGCTTGCATTATAGGTTGGGCGAAGCAGTGCGTACTTTTTTAAGGGACATTTGCCATAGAGTAAATGGCTCTTGATATCTTTTGAGACGCACACTTGACCTATAAGGATAGTGGCGCTATCTATTATAATAATGGCTAGCGCCCAGTTGTGACGTGATAAACCAGTGAGGCAAGTATGAATAGCGTAGAAAAACGGGCAATCCTCGGGGTCGGTGGCATTTTTGCCTTGCGCATGATTGGTCTGTTTATGATTGTGCCCGTCTTTTCTGTGTATGGTGATAATTATGCGCATGCGACGCCATTCTTGATCGGTTTGGCGGTCGGTATTTATGGGCTAGGGCAAGCTATCTTTCAGATACCGATGAGCCTTGCTGCGGATAAGTTTCCGCGTAAGCCAATTATCTTTTTGGGTCTGGTGCTATTTGCGCTCGGTGGTATCATTGCGGCAAATGCCACAGATATTTACGAAGTCATTATCGGGCGGGCGCTGGCAGGTAGTGGCGCGGTCTCTGCGGTATTGATGGCATTACTCGCTGATGTGACACGAGAAGAGATGCGTACCAAAGCGATGGCGACGATGGGCTTGACCATTGCGACCTCTATCATGTTGGCTTTTGCTTTCGGCCCTCTATTGGTCGGCTCGCTTGGTATTTCCGGGCTGTTTTGGCTCACGGCAGGCTTTGCGGTGCTAGCGATGCTACTGCTTTTCTTTGTACCGACACCGCTACGGGTGCTTAAGCATAATCTTGATAATAAATCGATTGGGCAGCAATTAGCGACAGTGCTCAAAATTGGCGATTTAAACCGTTTGCATATCGGTATTTTTGCCCTGCATTTAACGATGACCGCCATCTTTGTTATCTTGCCGCATCAGCTGAGTGACGTGATGGGTCTATCGGTACGCCAGCAGGGTTTGGTCTATTTGCCATTGCTATTTATTGGCTTTGCCGTTGCGATTCCATTCATTATCATCGCTGAAAAGAAACGCAAAATGCGTCAAGTATTCTTGGCGGCGATTGGCTTGATGACCGCAGCCCTCGCGATACTGGCATTAGGCAGTCAGGTCGGCATCGGTATCATTTTAGGATTGTTGCTTTATTTTATGGGCTTTAACTTGCTCGAGGCAACGATTCCCTCATGGATATCGAAGCGTGCGCCAGTGGCTAATAAAGCAACCGCGATGGGACTCAATTCTTCTAGCCAGTTCTTTGGCGCTTTCGTCGGTGGGGCGATGGGTGGTCTATTATTGAGCCAGCCTAATCTGTTAGCATGGGGTATCCTTGCAGCAGTGATGGCAGTGGCGTTGATACTCATTATTCCCATCGCTGATCCGCCGTATTTATCAAGTACCACGGTGACTATTCCCAAGAATATTAATATCCAAGATTGGTCACGGCAAATGTTGGCAGTAGATGGCGTGGATGAACTGGTCGTCATGGCAAAAGAGCAAGTGGCGTATTTAAAACTAGATAAAACCCAGCTCACAGATTTGTCGAGACAAGAGCTGTCACATTTGGCACAAAGCCCGCTCGATATTTAACAGATCGCTTGTCGTTAGCCTCAAAACTTAATAGATCGCTGTCGTTTTGATACGCATTCTTTAAATACACATTGTTTAAATGAAAACGGCTTAAATCATCAGGGTGTTTGCCTAAAGTCGAATTCTCATCTCTGTTTAAAAGGAATTAATATGAGCAAATTTAATACGCTATCTAGTCAGGTGGTCGGCATCAATGCGAAGACCGCCACGCCGTCAGCCATTGTTCATCGCTCGATGGCTAAGATTGCGATTGGTATGGGTCTAGCGGTCACGCTATTGACGACAGGCTGCGCCACTCAAAATATTCAGGCGTATCAAAACACCACACCAACGCTCGATATGCATGAGTTTTTCTCCGGTCAAATCGATGGCTGGGGCATGTTTCAGGGTCGTAATGGCGAGGTCAAAAAACGCTTTTATGTCGATATTGATGCCACTCACGAAGGCGAAAATGTTATTGTTTTGGATGAGAAGTTTTCATGGGCAGATGGCACAAAGTCGCAGCGCATATGGCGATTGACCAAGCAAGCTGATGGTAGCTGGAGAGGCACGGCAGGCGATGTCATCGGTGCAGCAAAAGGTGAGGTCGCGGGTAATACACTGCATTGGCAGTATCTGTTAGAGTTGCCCGTCGACGACAAAACTTATAAAGTGAATTTCGATGATTGGATGTATTTAGTCAATAAAGATGTCATGCTCAATCGCTCGGTCATGAAAAAATTTGGCGTAGAGCTGGGTAGTGTTACTCTTAGTATGCATCGCAATAACAATGATTCTAAATAGTTAAATAATGGTTCGCAAAGGGGGGGTATTGACCGAGAAGGATATTTTATTGCTATAAGTCAGCCAGATTTTAGCTTATAAATTATTCACGACAGGTGTTGTCGTATCTTGCCCACAGACTGCTAGATATTTTAAAAGAAAATAGTTAAAGTAAAACCATATTACTGATAGAATTAATTGTTTATATTAAAAACTCGATTAAAGCTTGTAATTAAATTATTCATAAGTAAAAGGACGGAACTATGCGCGGAGTTAATAAAGTTATCATCATTGGTAACCTTGGAGCAGACCCTGAGGCACGTCAATTTAGTAATGGCGGTAGCGTGACCAATATTTCGGTTGCGACATCAGAACAATGGACAGACAAGCAAAGTGGTGAAAAGAAAGAGGCCACCGAATGGCATCGTATTTCACTCTTTAATCGTTTAGGCGAAATCGCTGCGCAGTATCTACGTAAAGGCAGCAAAGTCTATATCGAAGGCAGCTTGCGTACGCGTAAATATCAAGATCCCAATGGTCAAGATCGTTATATTACTGAGATTCGTGCTGAGCAAATGCAAATGCTAGATGGTGCCACGGGTGGTCAAGACAATGTCGGCTTCAGTAATAATAACCAAGGTGGTCAAAATCAAGGCGGCTATGGCAACCAAGGCGGTCAGAATAATTTTGGTCAGCAAGCAAACAACCAGTCAGCACAGCAAGGTGGTTACAACCAAGCGGGCGCGGCAGCTTCGCAAGGCGGTAATCAGAATAGTTTTAATAACAACCAAAATACGCCTGCTCAGTCGAATCAGTTCAATAATCCAGCGCAAACACCTGCTCAATCAAAACCGACAGCAATGCCAGATGGCCCAGTTGATGATGATATCCCATTTTAGGATTTACCTAAGACTTATATGTAAAGAATATACTATTAACCCCCGTAATCACGGGGGTTAATAGTATATATATAAATAAAATAACGTAAAGAATATATTGAGTAAATAATGGATATAGTGTACCTTGTAAATATGTAAAGTATTAGGGTATTGCGATGAGAAAATCTTTCGGAACAACAGCTTTTTCAATGAATAGTGGAGAGCGTTATTGTTTGGTCGTCGATCAAATAACACAGCTCCCTGTCTATCATCCTAATCTATTTATCACAACTCAGATTCGTAATAAATCAGACTCGTTTTCAACTATGTTATCAGCTGCTAATAACTTAGTAATTTTTCTTGAGTTCCTAAAGGAAAGAAATATTGATCTTGAAGAGAGAGTTATAAGCCGAGAGTTTATTGGGATTAATGAATTAGACGATTTACGTGACTATACTCAAAAACGTCTTCCAAAGACCATTAATAGAAATTCGTCACGTATCGGGAAGGCTGAGAATGTAGTTAGCTCTATAACTCATTACATGCGTCTGACTACAGTTGCTCAATACATAAGTTGGTATTCTAGTCATTTAATAAAACAGCCAAACGCTGCTGAAGCTAGAAAAATTAAAAGCATGGAAACACAAATTAAAGCACGACGCCCAAGAAAAAGAGGTAGAAATCGAGACAAGGACAAGTCTCTTGATGATGAACAATTGGAAGTATTGTTTGAGGTGATAAGGCTAGAATCTCCTCTTAATCCATTTAGCCAAAAAGTACAACGCCGTAATCGTGTGATCATCTTAATTTTATACTATCTTGGAATTAGAGGTGGTGAACTTCTCAACCTAAGAATAGGTGACATCGATTTCTCCAGACATCAGTTGAAAGTAATTAGACGGGCTGATGAGAAAGAAGATCCGAGAATACAAGAACCAAATGCTAAAACGTTAGAACGTACCATACCTATTGGAGAGGTTCTCAGCAAAGAGCTGCACGAATACGTTACGAAAGACAGGCGTAAAGTTAGTAATGCTAGGAAAAACGATTTTCTGTTTGTTACTCACAAGGAAGGACCGACAGTTGGGCAGCCTATATCCAAGTCTAGTTATTACAAAATTTTTAATATCGTAAAGTTTGTATCGCCTCAGCTTCATATATTAACTGGTCATAAGCTACGTCATACATGGAATTATAAGTTTTCAGAAAAAATGGACTCAATGGATGAATCTGTAAGTGAGGAAAAACAAGAACAAATTCGTTCCTATATTATGGGATGGAAATCGGGTTCTGGTACAGCGATGCATTACAATAAAAGATTTATCCAACAGCAAGCTAAGAAGGCAGCTTTAGCGCTTCAGTCAAATAATGGTACTCGATTACCAGAACAAGGATTATCAAATGAATAACTTAGCTGTTAAAACTCCTAATATTACTGATGCAGAGCATTCTAAAAGCAATAAAAAAATATATGCGAAAACAAAAGGTTATTCTTTCAAAATCTATGAAAAAGAATGGGTGTTAGACAAAAATAGCACTATTAACTTAAATTATATTCATCAGAAACTGAATGATAGAGTTCTAGATGGTTGTATTAGCGCACTAGTCTTTTATGCTTCCAATTATTCAGCTAGCCACACTTATAATGTAGTTGCTAGATTCAATCATATGATTAAAAGCACAGGTTCTTCTGTAATTAATGACACTATGTTAATCAATTATAGAGCTTCCTTGGGTAAATCTCATGAGTGGTATTTAGGTACGGTTAGAGGGTTCTTAAGAAAATGGTATGAGCTTGGCTATTATGGTGTGGATGAAGATGTAATTCGATTGCTCGACAGTTGGACGATTAAAGGTAATAAGAAAGGGGATGCTGTTAAGCGTCAAGATCCTCAAGAAGGCCCTTTGAGTGACAATGAACTTCAAGCTTTTAATGAAGGTGCGGTTACTGCGTTTGAACAAAATCTAATTACACTCAACGAGTTTGCGATTTCACTTGTTACTAGCAATACGGGTCGTCGCCCAGTTCAAATTTCTCACTTAAGGGTTATAGATATTTTATGCGGAACAAATAAGAGAGGTGATCCCTTCTATATACTTAACATACCTAGAGCAAAACATAGTGAAGGATTTAGAACTCAATTTAATCCTCTTGCTGTAACACAAGAGTTATGGGCTATTCTTTCAGCTCAGTCAAAAAGTGCTATTTCGTTGGTTGAAGAGAGTCTTGGTATTGAGCTAAATGAAGATGATCGTCAGCAAGTTCCTCTGTTCCCTGACTATAAAAGGGTTGAAAAAGTGGGATCTCTTTTTGAGTTTAGGGCTTTATTAGTAAGTGATAAGTTGCACATTGCATCTAATAAAGTGACAGACACCTTACAACTTGTAGTAGCAGCAGCAGGTATTAACTCAGAAAGAACAGGTGGTGAGTTGCCTATTGACGCTTATAGGCTTAGATATACTACAGGCACTAGAGCTGCTCGTGAAGGGTTTGGTAAGTTAGTTATAGCAGAGCTGCTAGATCATAGGGATACTCAATCGGCTGGTATATATATTGAAAACATACCTGAGCATGTAAAGCGTTTAGATGAAGCAGTTGGTTTTCATCTTGCTCCTTATGCGCAAGCTTTTGCAGGTGTATTAGTTGATTCAGAAAGAGATGCTGAGCGTGGTAATGATCTTAGTAGTCGAATTCGTACTGAAGAAGGCTCTAATATAGGCACGTGTGGAGAGCATGGATTCTGCGGTGCAAACGTTCCTATACCTTGCTATACCTGTATTCATTTCCAGCCGTGGCTTGATGGTCCTCATAAAGAGGTATATCAGGACTTACTGGATGAACGAGAGCGAATCAAAGATATTACTGGTGATATAGAGGTAGCAGCAATACTGGATAGGAGCATCGTTGCTGTAGCTGATGTTATTATGCGCTGTGAAAAGCGTCATGCTGAACTTAATGAGCAGAGAGGTGTTGATCATGCCTAATGTTTTCCAGTTTAAGTCTAAAGTGGAGCTAACAACCGCAGCTAACTTAGAAGCTTTTATAATTGAATGTCGTGAAGACTTAACGGTATTTGGCGCTGATTTAGATTGGGATGCTTATGTTTGGCCAAAGGTAGCTGTATTTGCAAAGCTTGGTGTCACAACACGTAAGCCGAAGCAAGAAGAGTTAATGGATGAAAGTTTTGTGGAGTTCGCCAAGGCATATTTTCGTTATCAACAAGGTCATAAACCTACTGGTACTAAAAATGAGCTCAAAGCGCTTCGAGTGTTAGAGGCCGCTCTTATACAAGTAAATGAAGAAGCATTAATTACAGGGTTATCTATTACTTGTCTAGATGAGGCTGCTTCTTTGGCGAGAGAGTATTATAGTGAGGGAGCTGCTTATGCTTGTGGGAGAGAGATTGAGAGATTGGCTGAGTTTGTAACTGATAACCAGCTTATTAATGCGAATTTAAAATTGTGGCGTAATCCTATTTCCCGTCCAACAGATACTACCAGAACAGGTAAAGAAGCAAAAAAAAATAGAGAAAAAAAGTTACCTAACGAAATAGCTCTTAACGCATTAGCCGAAATATTCGCTAGTAATCCTGCGGAAGAGCGAGATGTTTTCACAACATCAATATTCGCAATGTTAATGTCTGCACCCTCTCGAATTGCTGAGGTAATGGCATTACCAGTAGATTGTGAAGTATTTGAAAAAGATAGTGAAGGTGTAGAGCGCTATGGATGGCGATTTTTTGCTGGGAAAGGATATGAAGGAGATATTAAGTGGATACCTACCGTCATGGTAGAAGTGGCCAAAATCGCCGTTGATAGAGCTAAAAATCTATCCTTGGAAGCTCGTAAGCTTGCTAAATGGATTGAGGATAATCCTAATAAGTTTTATCGACACGAGAACTGTCCGAACGTAGCCGACGATAAGCCACTTACCATGGAGCAAGCCTGTCAAGCGTTAGGGCTAGCTTATGATACTAAAGACATCTGTTACTCTAGTTTAAACGGTAGAGGCCTTGATCACCATGATGGAATGAATACCTTAGATAGTCTTTGGCAGCACGTAAAAGGTAGATTACCTGATAGTTTTCCATGGTTCGATGAAGATAAAGGTATTAAGTTCTCGAATGCACTATTTGCACTAAATGCCAATCAATTCCATGGTAATAGACCGCGTTTGCCTACTGAACTTAAAAAGCCTGATACGAACTTTTTTAACAATGATATTGGTACTCGTCCAGCTTTGGAAGGTAAACATAAAACTATATTTGATAGGTATGGTTATTTTGACAACGATGGTGAACGATTAAAAGTCACATCGCATCAAGCTCGCCACCTGCTCAATACTATTGCACAGCGGGGTGGTTTATCCAACCTTGAAATAGCTAAATGGTCTGGTAGAGCGGATGTAAAACAAAATCGCACCTATAACCACATGGCTGACTATGAAATGGTCGCTATGGCAGAGAGGATTGATCCCTCGAAAGCGCTTTTTGGCCCTTTAGGTAAAGTGGAAAATCATCTTCCAGTCACTGCTCAAGAGTTTAATACCCTTGAGCAAGCTGCTGCTCATGTCACAGAATATGGATTTTGTGTACACGACTTCACAATGAGTCCGTGTGAAAAATATAGAGATTGTATCAATTGTACCGAGCAAGTATGCATCAAAGGCGATGCAGCAAAACTAGTTCGTATGAAAGAACGTCTTGATAAAATAGAGAAGATACTAGTTAAAGCTGAACAAGCAGTTAAAGAAGGTGATATTGGTGCTGATAGGTGGTTAAATCACCATATAAAAACAGCCAATAGATTGCGTGATCTTATCTGTATTCTAGAGAACCCAGATATAGATGACGGTGCACAAGTTAAGCTTCGTGGTAATGACTTCAGCCAGTTACGTCGTGTTGCTGAAAAGAAGTCTATAAGTATGGTTGTTGAGAATGATGTTGAATTTAAAGAAGCATCAATTTTAGAGGATCTCACAGATATACTTGGAGGCGGTTTTGGCTAAAAATCTCAACAGACAAGAAATACAAGCTATCGTCAATCTAATTCGAGGTTGGGATGAGCCTAAAATTACGTGGGCAGCGATTTGCGAGGATGTAGAGCCGCTTGTAGGCAAGAAGCCTACAAGACAGTCTCTAAGCGCTCATGAGACCATTACGGCTGCTTACCAAGCTAAAAAAGACACACTTAAGGGGAAATCGCCTACTAAGCCTCGGCCCGCTAGTTTAAATGCAGCAGCTTCAAGGATTGCTAACTTAGAAGCAGAGCTTGCAGAACTCAAGGAGCAAAACCGTCGATATAAGCAAATGTTTGTATTGTGGCAGTACAATGCTTACAAACATGGAATGACAGAAAGTAAGCTCAATGCATCTATGCCAAAAATTGATCGTGAACGGTCTGACAATGAGAAGCGATGATGTTAATCATCCTGCTTCTTTATATTCGGTACAATATTATTCTCATTGCTTAACCATTCTATACCAGCTTCAGTTGTTGAATATGTTTGGTTAGGGTGGTTAGGAGTTTCAGCATACGTCTGACTTAGTAGTCCCTTACTTAGAAGTGAATTGATATATTTTGTACGTAAATAGTCTGAATTTCTATTAATTGATTTTGCTAATTCCTCTGTACTAAATTTCTGCTGATTGCATAGAAGAAGAAGTATACCTTGTATCTGCTTCATCGAAGCCTTCTTAGGAAGGTCATTTAGTTGGCTTAAAGTTTTTTGTGGTAGATCTTCTATTTTCTCTATATCTGAAAGGTCTAGTAAATACTGATCATTAGCTCCTGAGGTTTGATCACTAGCTCCTGAGGTTTGATCACTAGCTCCTGAGGTTTGATCATTAGCTCCTGAGGTTTGATCACTAGCTCCTGAGGTTTGATCACTAGCTCCTGAGGTTTGATCACTAGCTCCTGAGGTTTGATCGCTAGCTCCTGAGGTTTGATCGCTAGCTCCTGAGGTTTGATCGCTAGCTCCTGAGGTTTGATCGCTAGCTCCTAAGTTATTTTGTTTGATTTTATTATTTTTGATTCGGCCACTAGGGTTCAAGCCCAAGGCGTGCTCAGTTAGAGTGTAGGTGGTAGAGCTCCCACCACCTTGCTTCTGTAATAAATCTTTTTTGCAAAGCCTAGATAAAAGGCGACTTGCTGACAATGTTTCTAATTTAGTTATTTCTCTAAGAGTACTGTTATCAACTGCACCTGTTTCGTGAGCTAGCATAAGCGCCATAGCATCATCGTCTGACAAATCATGATTATCAAAAGCTTCAAGCCACTTTAATTGCTTATCGTCCATTAATTGATGTAAAAGAAAAGTAGCTTTAAAGTAGTTTCTAGTATGATCACTATCAAACTTAGGCTCACTTAGCCCAGCTTGTTTAAGTTTAGCTCTCATAGTGCGAATGCCACTTCCTTTAGTTTCTGCCAGCCTCAAATCATATAACACAGAGGCTATTAGCGGATTGCGTGTTAACGAGCTAGAGCTGTCTAATGCGTCTAAGGGTTTTAGAGAGTAACCAGCATTTTGTAACTCTAATCGATCTTTGTATCGGTTAATTTGGGAAGGTTGATTTTCAGAATAGTCACGATGCATAACCATGTTTACTAAAGCTTCTCGAACAACCCTTTGCGGTAATAAAGGCTCATCAGATCTTTGCAGCTCGTTTTCGTTTAAGCGAAAATGATTGGGCATATCATCCATAATCATTGCTTCAATTCGAGGTATCATTAAGATTAAGGGCTCACGAAAATCTTTTGTGTAAATAAATCGCTCATCACTATGTTCAACCCATTGTGTTCCTGCACTACGAATGTAGTCAACACGAGCCATAGGAAGATGACGACGAAGTGCTAATGAAGAGCCGAACAATAATAAGCCAGCAATATTCGGTTTGAATACTCCATTCTTTTCTTGAATCAAATTAAAAGAAAGAAGTAAGTCAGTATCACTATAATCTAGTTCAACTGCATCAGGCTGTACTTTAGCTCGTTGCTTTCGATAAAATGCAATCACATCGGGATCAATGTCCGACCAAGAAGCTTCTGGTAGAACTATATTTTCAAATGATTGACCAGTTTTAGAAGCAATAATGTCATAAAGATCTTCAATTTTAGCTTCATAATCACCATTGATGCCGCGCCGCCATATACCAGTTTTAGTAAAGTTTTTGCTTTTTTTGCCACTACTTATAAAACCACAAGGCTTAGAAGCTGCATCAAGTTCGAAAACTTTGATTACAATAACTTTTTTATTTTCTAAATCGAGAATGCCAGCGTCTATATGAATAGCTGTATTAAATTGATTGCGACAGTTATTTTGTAGGTCATTAAGAATTTTATCCACATCATCAACGCCGCTTACCCAGTGCTTCTCGTGATTTTCATTTGGTTCTGAAACACCTAATAGTAAATATCCACAACTAATGTTAGGCTCATTAGCAAACGAGCAGACAGTCTGCATTACTGAATCGCCAATACTGTTTGTGGCACGCTTGGCTTCAATATTTTGAATCTCAGATGAGTTGATTAGTTCGTGATAAACGCCTAACATTTCTTCTTTTAATAACATTGGATATCCATAAAATATAATGAGCTACTTTTTCTTAAAGAACGGACAAAAAATTATAAAATAACGTGCTGTATAGTAAAATGCTGTCGTTAAGGTATACAAAAAGACACTTTGCGAATAGGTAAATAGAGCTTATGCGCTAGTATAGCAAAAGGGAATGCCATACAGATAATATAACACTTGTGAATTAAGAGCATGTAGGCAGGTATCGACTAGAAGCGCAGACACTATCAAGCACAAGGGCAATACGGAAGCTTTCGATTGAAGCTAGAAATAAAAAGCGAATGCTTCAATAGTAAAAAAGACTTATATGATTTATTGCACAAAAGTATCAAAGTCTATCCAAGTAATAGATTTCGACATCTCCATAACTGTTTAATTTAGGAAAATCATGAAATTAGAAGACATCAAACGCTTAGAAGACCAACTTTGGGAAGCAGCAGATACCCTGAGAGCCAATACTGATCTTAAACCTAACGAATATGCTACGCCTGTCTTAGGTCTGATATTCTTGAAGTTCTCCGACAACAAATATGCGGCTTATGAAGAGGCGATCCAAGCTGAGTTTGAAGAGTTACAAGGCACTCGCCGTGCCAAAAATATTGAGGATATTGCTATAAAGCACGAGCCCATCCCGAATTCTGTGTAACTGCCATTTAGATTAAGTGCTTACTAATACGATCATCAAACATAATCATAAA